>CAMDLH010000117.1 GCA_945901405.1 Bordetella parapertussis
GCGTGGGCTGGGTCAATTGCGCCTGCGGATTACGGCACAGGGGACGCACAAACACCCGCTTGGGGGCGTTGGCTTCACCGCTGTAGCCTTGCCGGGTACGTCGATACCCTTGGGTCAGGCCCAACTCAAGCCAGTTGGCGGCGCGATACGCCTCTCTCAGGGAAGTGGCGGATTACGGCCTGCCGCTGACGCCGGAAGGCCAACAGTTGGCGGAAGGCGCCATCCGCCATGCGGCAGGTAACGCTGATAAGCCCGTCAAGGCGGCGGAATTCGGCTACGACATCCACACGGTGAAATGCCTGAAGTATCTGGCGGCGCGCTGCCGTGCGTTCGCCGCCGTCAGCCCGGATCAGGGACTGGCCTTTACCGAAGAAGCCGTGGCATTACCGCGTCGTGCCAGCGCGTCCATACAGCCGGGCGCCGCCAACACGATACCCGTCCTGAAGCGGCCCGGTGTAGGCCCAAGCTGGCTTAAGGCTTGGAAGAAACATGTTTCTGAACGGAAGAACATGATCGACGAATATGGGGACGATATAGAAAAACTCAAGAAGTATTTTATTAAAAGTTGTGGCCCATCCAATACTAATTTTCCATCCACAATTAAAACGCCATCACGAAGCTGGCACCGCTCAGTGTACGGGTCTTCTTTTAACATCTATGCAACCAATAGAAACGGCCTCGTTGAGGAAGAATTGTTGAAAGGTAAGGCGCTTCCAGCGACATTGTGGCGGCCATTGTTTGCGGCAATCTACCTTTGCTCGTTCAGCGTCTTTAGCAGGGAATTGGAAACACGCGCGCAATACCCGCTCAAGAAAAAATTCACTGCTTGGTATTATGTGGTTGTTTACTATGCCGCCATGGGGGTAGTGCTGGGTTTTCGCGAACACGCGTTTCGGTTGGCCCGTTTGCACTTGCTGGCCCACCGGCTCGAAATGTTTCATAGCCCCGAATACTACCCAGCCGCGCAAACCATCTTGCGTATTTTTGCGGATTATTTCGGCGAGCCGGAAATTACGGTTAAGGGCGAAGCGCTCACACACCCGGTATACAACGCGCTGGCGAAACATTGGCGGCATACGGAGGCGGAATCGTTGGCTCCCGTGTTACTGGCGGTGTGCGATGAACATACCAGGCGTAATGTTCGCGCAAAGCCATACGATTATGAGTATGACTTCAACTGTTTCGAGCGCACGCCCGTGGAAATCCTGCTGGTCTTCAAGTTGCGCGAGGAGCTTGGTTTGGCCAATCCCCAGCTCGATCATCCCTTGATGAATACACCTCTGGGCGTGCTGCCGCAGGAAGCACCCTTCGAGTTTGATGAGCTGATAGCACCCGTGGAGAAGAGCATGCGGGAAGATCACTTTGATGAAGTGGCCATACTGGCGGATTTCGCGGCGGCGGTTAAAAAACAGCCTGAGTAACTCGTGTAGCCCGGAAGCAGCGCAGCGTATTCCGGGGCCGAACGTGGGCAGCATAGCGATCGTTGGCTCTGCGGAAAACGATTCCCGGATTTGGCTGCGCTCATCTGTGCCGAGCGTGCCACGCGGGCTACGTAACTAGCGCAGGGACATTGGCATCACGCGGGCGAGGTGCAAAGCAGCGTTGCCCGGCAGGCTCGGCCCGAACGGTGTAATGTATTTTGTAAAGATCAGTAAAACGGGGAACAGGCATGCGAATTTCGGTGCTGCATTGTTGGTCTGTGGCAACTGCGGGTGTGGCGGCGCTGCTTGCCGCCGCCGCGAGCGCGCAGGTTGCGAACTATCCGGTGAAGGCGGTGCGCATGATCGTGCCGTTCGCGGCGGGCGGGCCGGTTGAAATTCCGGCGCGCTCGATCGGACAGCGGCTGGCCGAATCAACGGGCCAGCAGTTTCTGGTTGAAAACCGGCCAGGCGCGACCGGCACCATTGGCTCCGAGATCGTCGCGAAATCGCCGCGCGACGGCTACACGCTGTTGTTCACGAGCTGTGCGCACGCGGCCAATCCGGCGTTTTACAAGAAGCTGCCGTACGACACGCTGAACGACTTTGCGCCCATCACGCAAACCAACGCCACCTACGGCAATGTGCTCGCGATCCATCCTTCGATACCGGCGCGCACGGTGAAGGAATTCATTGCGCTGGCGAAATCGATGCCGGGCAAATTGAACTATGCGTCCTCGGGCATCGGCAGCCCGCAGCACGTCAATGCGGCGCTGTTCGCGTCGATGACTGGCACGCAACTCACGCATGTGCCCTACAAGGGGACTTCAATCGCGTTCAACGATCTGCTCGGCGGCCATGTGGAACTGATGTTCGTGAGTCCGCCGCATGCGCGTCCGTTCATCCTCGCGGGCAAGGTGCGCGCGCTCGGCATCGGCGGCCCGCGCCGCAATCCGCAGTTGGCGGAGCTGCCGACGTTTCACGAGACCGGGCTGGCGGGCTTCGATGTCACCTGTTATCACGGCATGTGGTTTCCGGCGGGCACTCCCGGCGAGATCGTGCGCCGCCTGAACGCGGAGGTGGTGAAGGCGCTGGCGCACGCCGAGGTGCGCCGGCTGTTTGCCGACAGCGGCATTATTCCGGTGGGCAATACGCCGGAGGAATTCGCCGAGGTGCTGGTGAAGGATGTCGCGCGTCAGGCGGGCATCGCGAAAATCGCCGGCATCGTGCCGCAATAAAACACCTTACGAAACAATTTACGCCGCGACCTGAACGCCCTCTTGTTCGCAGGTGTTGGCGATGTCGCTGATGGTAACGCGCGCCATGTCGCGCACGTGGCGCAGATCGTCGTAATCGGTACCGCGGTGCATGGTGCAGCGGTTATCCCACAGTACCAGTTCGTTCTGCCGCCAGCGATGCGTGTAGACGAACCGTCGCTGCGTCACGTGCGCGAGGAGTTCGTCGATCAGCGCGCGGCCTTCGCCGTCGGGCATGCCGAAGATGCGCCCGGCGTGCGAGGCGACGAACAGCGACTTGCGTTTGTTTTGGGGTATGGTGCGCACCAGCACCTGCGGCACCGGCGGCAGGCGCGTTCTTTCTTCCTCGACGAATTCGTTGAAACCGTTGCGCCGGCGCGAATGCACGATCCAGTGTTCGGCCACCAGCCCGTGCAATTTCTGCTTCGTGGCCTCTGGCAATGCGTCGTAGGCCGCGCGCTGATCGGCAAACTCGGTATGGCCGCCGATCGGCGCGATCACGCGCGAATACAGCATTGAACACAGGCTCGGCAAATATTTGAACGAGCTGTCGGTGTGCCACAGCTTGTTGCCGGCCTTGAACATGCGTTCACGGCTGGTCTCGGCCCAGATCTTGCCGTCATTCGAGAGATTGGAAATGTCGGCGAATTCGTTGGGCAGCCGCCGCGGCCCGGCCAGGGTGCGATCCTTTTCCACGGCGCCCCAGCGTGCCGCGAACGCCAATTGCTGTTCGGGCGTGAGATGCTGGCCGGGAAATATCAATACCGCGTATTTCCAGAACGCCTGCTGTATGGCCGCGAATTCGCCATCCGCGAGCGGCCGCGTCAGATCGACATCGCCGATTTCCGCGGCGAATTCGGGCGTGACCGCGCTGACTGTAATGCTCATGACCATCTCCTGTGCGCGCACCGTTGCCACGTGCAACAGCGCATGGTTGGATCATGCCATGGATGAATTAGCGCCGTTTTCCGCTGCGGCGCTTATGAAAATTAATCAATAAAAACAATTAGTTACGAACGCAGCGCATGCGAGCTTAAATTCCCGCGTACCAGGTGTAACCACGATCCTCCCAGTAGCCGCCCTTGCCGCGGCCGATGTGCGCGAAACTTTCCACGAGCTCCAGCCGCGTGACGAACTTGGCGTGCTTGTAGCCGAGTTGCCGCTCCACGCGCAGCCGTAGCGGCGCGCCGTTGGCCACCGGCACCGGCTTGCCGTTGAGGTCATAAGCCAATATGGTTTGCGCGTGATAGGCATCCAGCAGGTCGATGCTTTCGTAGTCGGCGTTTTCGTGGCGCTCTTGCCGTAGGTGTCGGCGCAATGAAACACCACGTAGCGCGCCTGCGCCTGGGGCTTGGCGATGGCGAGAATCTGCGCCAGCGGTACGCCGGTCCACTTGCCGATCACACTCCAGCCCTCGACGCAATCGTGACGCGTGATCTGCGTGCGGCTGGGCATCGCGCGCAACTGTGCAAGCGTGAGCGTGGTTGGCTGCTCTACGAGGCCATCGACTTTCAGTGCCCAGTTGGCAAAATTCTCCGCGGCCATCGCGCGATACGCGGGCGCATCCGGATTGACGCTGCCGTTGGCGCGAAACACCGGCGAGATATCGGTTTCGGCGAATTCCTGCGCCATCGACGCGCGGCCGCCTATAAATTGATGCACGCCCTTGTTGAGCGACTCTCCCGCGGACAGCACTTTGGAAAACCACGGGCTCGCATTCAAACGGTCGCAGCCCGCGAGCGCCAGTGCCGAGATGCCCGCGAACGTGCGTTGCAGAAATTGGCGTTTATTCATGGCGCGCTCCCTGGCTGGCGGTGATGCGATAGTTGCCGGTGATCATCGAGCGCAGATGGTTCCACAGCCCGCTGATGATGACCTCGAACACATGAATCAGCACAAACGCCACCAGCATCCACGCAAACACAAAATGCAGCGTGCGCGCCGACTGGCGGCCGCCGAGCAGATCCACCCAACCGGGGAAAATGGAGTTCAGCCACGGCGACATCGCCCATCCGGCGACGATGATCCCTGGCAGCAGCACGAAGATCACCACCAGATACGCGAGCTTTTGCAGCACGTTGTAGCGTTTGGCGTCCTCGCCCTTGGGATGGCGGAACAAAATGTGATCGATGATCGAGCGCCCGATGCCGCGCACATCGGTTTTGGCGGGCAACAGGTCACGCTTCAGATGCCGGCTGAAAAGCGAGTAGGTCACATACGCCACACCGTTGAGCACAAACAGCCACGCAAAGAAAAAATGCCACGCGCGCGCATCGGCAAGCGAATAATCGCTGGGTATCGTCATCCAGTGCGGAAACTCCACGTCGCTGTACTTTCCCTCGGCGTTTTTCGAAGCGCCGAGCATCCCGGTGGTGTTGAACTCATGTCCGAACACGCGCGTGATGCCGGTCAATTGCCCGTTGCCCGCGTCGCGCGCGCTGATTTGCAACAGCGGCTGGCGCCCGGTGTACGACGATTTGCCCCAATCGAGCAGCGGATGCGCGTTGAAAATCATCAACCCGCTCATCAGCAGTATCGTCAGCGAAATCACGTTGGTCCAGTGCATGATGCGCACCGGCAGCTTGTGCCGGTAATGCAGATAGCCGTGTGGCGCGGCTGCGTGCGTGTTTACCGCGATGGCTTATGTCATGCGTGATCCCCCAAGTGTGGCCCTGACATTAGTCCCCTGTAGGAAGATTTACTTACATCTTGAAGAAATACAAATACCTTTAGAAACAATGGTTTACATTGCACGAGAAACTGCCGCGGTGCAGCCTCGGGCAATCGTATTACACGCGCTCGCGGTCAAGGCGATAATTGCGTGCGAATTATTTGCAACCGCGCCTGCGCAACCAGCATGGACAACTCAAGCATCTGCCATTCGTGCGGCTACGAAACGCCGCAAGCCATCGAACACTGCCCGCGGTGCGGAACGGCTATCCTGTCGAAAGAGCGCGTGCGCCATTACGGCTGGGTGCTCCTCGCGTGCGGTGTGTTTCTCATTGCGCTGATGGGCACGGTGATTTACTTCACCGGGCCGATGCTGCTCAACCCCGGCGTCGAGATCAACGGCGCGCGCTTCACCGGAACCCGCCGTGATATCAATTTCATTTTCGGGATTTATGGCCTCGTGACAACCTTTGGTGTTACGGCGACCCTATACGGCCTGTGGCAAATCAAGACCGGCCGCCGCAACAAGAAGGTGATCGCCATTATCGTCGCGCTGGCGTGTCTGCTGCTGGTGATCGCGGCGCTGGTGTAGCCGCGCCGCTACTCCACCTTGATGTTCGCCGCCTTGATCAGCGGCCACCACTTATCGATCTCGGCTTTTTGATGTGCGGCGAGCGCTTCGGGTGTCTGCTGCGCGGGCGGCGGAATGATCTGGCCGAGATCGGACAGGCGCTTGCGCACACCCGCGTCGGCCAGCGCCTCGCGCGCGGCGGCGTTGAGTTTGTCGATGATGTCCTTCGGCGTGCCCCTGGGCGCCCACATCCCGTACCAGATCGACACGTGCAATTTCGGCACGCCGGCTTCGTCGAAGGTCGGGATATCCGGTGCCGAGGGCGAACGCGTGGGCGCGGTGACGGCATAGGCGCGCACCTTGCCCGCGCGCACGTGCGGCAGCGAATGCGACAGGTGGTCGAACAGAAATTCGATTTGTCCGCCCATCACGTCCTGCAGCGCGGGTGCGGCGCCGCGATACGACACGTACTGAAACTGCAAGCCGGTGAGATTCTGAAAATAAACGCCCGCGATATGCGCGGCGCTGCCCACGCCCACGCTGCCGGCGGAAATCTTGTCCTGGTTCGCGCGCGCCCACGCCACGAATTCCTTCACGTCCTTCGCGGGGACGGCGTTTTTCGCCACCAGCACCATCGGGTAACTGGTGAGCAGCGCCACTGGCGCGAGATCTTTTTGCAGATCGAAATCCAGCGGATAGATCGCGCCGTTGACCACGTGCGTACTCCAGTGGCCAAGGCTCAGCGTGTAGCCATTGGGCGCGGCGCGCACCACGCGCCCAACGCCGATGGTGCCTGCGGCGCCGGTGACGTTTTCCACCAGCAGCGGCTCGCCGAGCGTCGCACGCATGCGCTCGCCCAGCACGCGCATCAGCGCATCGGTGGGGCCGCCCGCGGTGAACGGCACCACCACCACGATCGGACGCGTTGGATAATTTTGCGCCGCAATGTTGCCCGCGCCGAGCGCGGCGGTCGCGGAGATGAATGTTATAACGAGAATTTTCATGCGGGCACTCCACATTTTAGGCAAACCGCTATTGATGATAGATGTCTTGCTTGAGCCTGTCACGCCCGTTGCAACGTGCAAAACGTGGTAACGGTAAAATGGAGTGTATCCATCATGTCCAGAAGCGCGAAGCATGATCAACAATAACTCGGAACATTCACCGGCAGAGCGGTTGCGCCAAGTGCTCAAGCGCCCCGGCCTGCTGACCATGCCGTGCTGCTACGACGCGCTCACCTCGCGGCTGATACACGAAGCGGGTTTTCCGCTGACGCTGATGAGTGGCTTCGCGGTGTCTGCGGCGCGTCTGGCGCAGCCGGACACGGGCCTGATTTCATTCGCGGAAATGGCCGATCAGTTGCGCAATATCTGCGCTGCCGCGCCGGGGCTGTGCGTGATAGGCGATGGCGATACGGGTTACGGCAACGCGATCAACGTGCGGCGCACGGTGCGCGAATACGCGTTGGCTGGCGCGGCGGCGATCATGATCGAGGATCAGGTCAGTCCCAAGCGCTGCGGCCACACGCGCGGCAAGCAGGTGGTGCCGCGCGGCGAGGCGAAAATGCGCATACGCGCGGCGGTGGATGAACGAGCCGCGCACGACATCCTGATCATGGCGCGCACCGATGCCTGCACCGTGCTGGGGTTTGACGAGGCGCTCGCACGCTGTCAGATGTTTGTCGACGAAGGCGCGGATATTATCTTCTTGGAAGCGCCCGAAACACGCGATGAGATGGAGCGTTTTTGCCGTGCGATACCACGTCTGTGCATGGCCAATATGGTGAGCGGCGGCGCCACACCCGTGTTGCCGCCGCGTGAACTCGAAGCGCTGGGCTACAAGATCGCGGCGTATCCGCTGGTTTTGCTTTCAAATGCGGTGCGCGCCATGCAGCGCTCGCTCGCGGCGTTGGCCAAGGGCGAGTCGTCCGATGAAGTGAGCTTCGACGAACTGAAACGCCTCGTGGGGTTTCCGGAATATTACGAACTCGAACGGCGTTACCGCGCCGACGATTGATGGCGGCGCGCACGCTCTTCGCAAAGCTGTGGGACAGCCATGTGGTGGCCGGCCTCGGCGGCGGTCGCGCGCTGATTCATATCGACCGGCACGTGCTGCACGATCTCACCAGCCCGCAGGCTTTTGATGGCTTGCGGCTGGCGGGGCGTAGTGTACGCAACCCGGAACTCACTTTCGCCACGCAGGATCATCTGGTGGCGACAGCGCGCGGGCGCGGCGATGAAACCGTGGCGGGCGGTGCCGAACTGATCCGCGCGCTGCGTGAAAACACGAAACAGTCCGCGATTCCTTTGTTCGATCTGGGCGACCCGCGCCAGGGCATCGTGCATGTGATCGCGCCCGAACTGGCCATCGCGCTGCCGGGGATGACGCTGGTGTGCGGCGACAGTCATACCTGCACCGTGGGCGCGCTGGGTGTATACGCGTGGGCATCGGCACCAGCGAAGTCGAGCATGTGCTGGCCACGCAAACACTGGTGCAGCGCCGCCCGCTCACCATGCGCGTGCGCTTTGACGGCGCGTTGGCGGCGGGCGTGACCGCGAAGGACATGGCGCTTTGTCTCATTGGCAAGATCGGCATCGGTGGTGCTACCGGCCATGCGCTCGAATACGCGGGCAGCGCCGTGCGCGCGCTCGGCATGGAAGCGCGCATGACCTTGTGCAACATGGCTATCGAATGCGGCGAGCGCACCGCGCTTATCGCGCCGGACGATACGACGTTTCAGTATCTTCATGGCCGGGCATACGCGCCCGCGGGCGCGGCGTGGGACGATGCGCTCGCTTGTTGGCGCACGCTGGCAAGTGATGGGGATGCGGCCTACGATCGCGAGCTTGCGTTTGACGCGGCAGATATCGCGCCGCAAATCACCTGGGGCGCCAGCCCGCAGGACGTGCTCGCCATCGACGGGTGCGTGCCCGGCCCCGCAAGCGTTGCGGACAGCGGCGCGCGCTTGACTACATGGGGCTTGCGCCGGGCATGCCCATGGAGGGCTTGAAAGTTGATCGCGTATTCATAGGCTCGTGCACCAATGGCCGGCTCACGGATTTGCGCGAGGCCGCGAAAGTGCTGCGGGGCCGGCGTGTTGCGCCGGGCGTGCAAGCGATGGCGGTGCCCGGCTCGATGACGGTCAAACGCGAAGCCGAAGCCGAAGGGCTGGATCTCATTTTCATCGAAGCGGGCTTTGACTGGCGCGAACCCGGCTGCTCGATGTGCGCGGGTCTGAATGCCGACACAGTAGGGCCGCGCGAGCGTTGCGTCGCCACGTCGAATCGCAATTTCGAAGGGCGCCAGGGCGTGCTGGCGCGCACGCATCTGGCAAGTCCGGCGATGGCGGCGGCCGCGGCGGTTGCAGGAAAAATTACCGATGTGCGCAAACTGATGGATTGACGTGATGGAACCGTTCACCAAAATCACCGGCATCGCCGCGCCGCTGTTTCGCGCCGACATCAACACCGACGCGATTATCCCCATGCGCTGGCTGGTGACCGCGCGCCGCACGGGGCTGGGCAAGGGCTCGTTCAGCGAGTGGCGCTATCGTGCGGATGGCAGCGAAGACTCGACTTTCGTGCTGAATCTTGCGCCGTATCGCACGGCGCGCATGCTCATCGCCGGGCCAAATTTTGGTTGCGACAGCTCGCGCGAACACGCGCCGTGGGCGTTGCTTGATTTCGGCATCCGCTGCATTATCGCGGCGAGTTTCGCGAGTATTTTTTACGAGAATTGCCTGAAGAATGGCATTTTGCCCGTGGTGTTGCCGCAGGAAAAAGTGCGGCAGCTTGCCGAATGTGCCACTGCCGCCGGCGAGCAGGCCGTGCTGACGGTAGACCTCACAAGCCGCGGCATCAGCGACGCCAACGGACACATCACATCGTTTGAGCTGGAAGACTCACGGCGCGCGGCACTGTTGGAGGGCCGCGATGAGATAGATGAAACGCTCGCGCATGCGGAGGCCATTGCCGCATTTCAGGCACGCGACCGCGAGCAACGACCGTGGGTCTGGCGCGGTGAAAAATCTCGTCAATCGAATCCCGCGGATTAAGGTTTCTTCACCAGCAACGAGCGCACGCGCGCGATTTCGCCAAGGATAAACTTGCTGAATTCCTCCGGCGTGCTGGTGCGCGTGACCAGTCCCATGTCGATCAAGCGCTTGCGGATGTCGGGCATGTCGAGCGCCTTGCCGATTTCGGTGTTTAGGCGCAGCACCACCGCGCGCGGCGTGCCGGCGGGGGCGAGCATGCCGCCCCAGCTTGAGAAATCGTAGCCGGGCAAGCCGGACTCGGCCACCGTCGGCACATCGGGGAACGAGGGATTCCTTTGCGGCGTGCTCACCGCCAGCGCACGCATGAGACCGCCGCGTATGTGCGGCGCAGACGCCGCGAGCGGATCGAACATGAACGTGATGCGATTGGCGATGATGTCCGGATGCGCGGGCGTGCTGCCCTTGTATTGCACGCCGGTCATGCCCGGAATGCCGCCGACCATTTGCGCCAGCAGCAACGTCGCCAGTTCGTGCGGGCTGCCCGTGCCGCTGGCGCCATACGTGATCTTTGCGGGACTGGCCTTTGCGAACTTAAGCAACTCCGGCAGCGTCTTTAACTGCGATTGCCCGCTCACCACCAGCACGTATGGTGTCGCGTGCGTCATCGTGATGGGCGCGAAATCCTTCACCGTGTCGTACGGCAGATCGGGCACGTTGACTGCATTGATCGCCATGTTCGCCGCCACCTGCAACAAGGTGTAGCCGTCGGCCTCCGCCTTGGCAACGATATTGGTGCCGATCACCTGTGACGCCCCGGTGCGGTTGTCGATCACCACTTGCCTGCCGAGCGATTGGGCGAGCTTGTCGCCGATCAGGCGCGCCACGATGTCGCTGGGGCCGCCGGTGGGCGAGGGCACGATCACGCGGATGTTTTTTACGGGATAGGCCGTCTGCCCATAGGCAATACTGGCGGTGTGCGGCAATAGCACGAATGCGAGTGACGCGGCGGTAAAAATCGGATGACGCATGGGTTTCTCCCTCGATTTTGTTCGGGCAAGGATACCGCCGAATAACGTAGGCAACAATGGATGTGCATGGCGCGTCATCAGTTGCCCAGATATTTTGCAAACGCGTTGTTAAGCCGCGCTTCGGCTTCCAGCAGTTTGGTGTTGCGCTCGGCCACCCACGCGCGGTCGCGGGCGAGCGTGTCGCGCGCCACGCCGATCATGCGTTGCACTTCGGCCGGCTGCGGGCCGCCGATGCCCACGCGCGTGCGCACCATCATCTCGGGCGACAGCGTGGCCTTGAAGGTGGATTCATTCAGCGGTAACTTGGTCTGTGGCTGGCTGTATTTTTGCGCCGCTTCGGTGTAGAGCTTTACCGCCTCGGTGTAGGGAAACTGGGCGGGCAGCAGATTTTGCGCCTTGGCGTGATTGACCACCACCGTCGCAAAATGATGCCCCACGCGAAACGGCACCTGATGCAGGCGTTGCAAGGTTTCGGCCAATTCCATCGAGGTTGTCCAGTCGCCCTCGAGTTCTTCCAGCGAGCGTTTCGCGTCGATGCGCAGCGCCTTCATCACGCCATTGAACTGGTTCAACATTTCCACCGCCCACACGAATGTGTGTGACGGTTCGTAAGCGGCCTTGTAGTCCGTCATGCCGGGCGAGATGTTGTGCGCGCGCAGCAGCATCAACTGCGTGCTGGCGACGACATCCGAGGCTTTCGCGCGCGCCGTCATCACCACGCCGGGGTTGAGCTTCTGCGGCATGGCGCTGCTGGTGTAGGTTTGCGCAGCGTCGAGCAGCAGCCACGGGCGGCTTTGGTGATACTGCGTATGTATGTCCTGCAGCATCGCGCCGATGCGTATGGCGATGGAACTCATGATGCCCGCGGCCTCCAGCGGCACGTCAAAGCTGATCACCTGGCCCGAGTCATACGAGTTGACCACCAGCCCGTCGAAGCCGAGCAAATCGGCGAGACGCTGACGGTTCAACGGCCAGCTTGAGTTGGCGAGCACCGCGGTGCCCATCGGGCTCAGGTTCACGCGCGGATACAGCTCGCGCAGGCGCTGCGCGTCACGCGCAAATGAATCAGCGAACGCCATCAGGTAATGGCCATAACTCACCGGCTGCGCCTGCACGCCGTTGGTGTAGGCGGGCACGAAAGTTTCGGTGTGCTTGGCGGCGATCTCGATCAGCAGCGCGCGCGTGGCGAGCAGCGCCTCGGCGCTGTCGAGCACGGCGCGGCGTAGCCGCATGGCGCGCACGGCCGCCCTCATGTCCTGGCGGCTTCTGCCGCTGTGTATCAAGGTCGCATCGGCGCCGGCCTTGTCCGAAATAATGCGCTCCACCTGCATCACGTCCGTGGGGCGCCTGCCGCCGGGCTCGCGCGCCTGCGTGATGGAATGCTGCACGCCGTCGGCGATGGGCTTCGCCAGACGCGCGGGGATGATGCCTTCCTCCAGCAGCATCACGGTGGAGGCCATGTTGATGCGTCCCACCCAGTAGAACTCATCCTGCGCGCGGGCGAGCGCGCTGGTGGCATCCTTTGTGATGACGCCGCGTATGCGGTTTGATTCCTCCTGACACTCTTGCGTGGTCTTGCACGGAGTGTCGCGCACATCGGCGCCTTGTGCTGCGACGGCTGCGAGGGTTGCTGAACAAAAGCATGCGGCGAGTAGTGCGTGTTTCATGCGGCCTCCTGGAATGACGGGTTTGGTTGAATTGCCTGCCGCAATAATCGCGCATCTGGTTCGCCGATGCACGCGTCTGCTGTGTGGTGACACATGCTCCACATTGCGAGCGTGTGAACGCAGGGGTAACATGGTGTTAACCATACGAGGAGAAAAAATGAAAAAATTAATATTCGCCATGCTGGTGTTCGCCAGCGCTTGCGCGGGCGTCAGTACCACCAGCGCGTTCGCACAAGGCACGGTGGCGGATTATCCGCGCCGGCCCATACGCATCGTGGTTGGATTTTCGCCCGGCGGCGCCACCGACATTCTTGCGCGGATACTCGCGGCGCACCTCACGCCGGTATGGGGCCAGCCGGTGGTGGTCGACAACCGCGGCGGCGCCACCGGCACCATCGCCGCCGACATGGTGTCCAAGGCCACGCCCGACGGTTACACGTTGATGATGGTGCCGAGCGGGCCGTTCACGGTCAGCGCCAGCACCTACGAAAAACTGCCCTATGACACGGCGAGGGGTTTTGCCTCGATATCATTGTTGGCGTGGGTCACCAACGTCATTGTCGTTCCCACTGCGTCACCAATGCAGAATCTTCAGGACCTGATTCGCATGGCAAAAGAAAAGCCGGGCCAGATGTCTTATGCCTCGTCGGGGGCCGGGTCGCTACACCACTTGGCGGGCGAAGTGTTCAAGCAACTGACCGGCACAAACATGATTCATGTACCGTTCAAGGGCGCTGGCCCGGCGCTGGTGGCGATCGCCGCGAACGAAGTCACGCTGGGGTTCATGTCCGCGCCATCGGCGATGCCACTGATTCAATCCAAGCGCCTGCGCGCCGTGGTGGTGACGAGCCAGAAGCGCTCGCCGGCATTACCCAACACACCCACCATCGCCGAGGCCGGTGTGCCGCTGCCTGCGGGGCTGGAAATGCGCGAGTGGTATGGCATGGTCGCGCCGCTGAAGACGCCGCGACCCATCGTCGACAAGCTCAACACCGAATTCGTGAAGATATTCAAAAAACCTGAAGTTCAGGCACAGCTTGCCGAGATGGGCGCGGAGCCGGCGGCCAGCACCAGCGAGGCGCTGGCGGCGCAACTCATATCCGACGTGAACACCTGGGCCAAGGTGGTGAAGGAAGCCGGGATTAAACCGAACTGACGGCGTGTGGTTTTTTCGTCGAATGCCTGAATAAAAATTCCCTTTAAAAACAATAGGTTACGTATTCTTCCCAAGCGTGCATTTTTCCTGCGGCGGCCTGCGCTTGAACAGCGAGTATCGTGACGCTTTGTGCAGTAACAGAGTCGTTCGATCGTATGGTTTGATATCGGGTGCAGCGGGAATGGATGTTGCGTTGAACTAAAACTACAAGTGCCTAACACCGGACCACCTCGCAAAGGCGGGTCAGTGCGGGAGAATTGAGATGGATACTGCTGCTGCGGCAGCCGGGATTGCCGGGGATTCAAAGTTGTTGGATTTCGACGCCATCGTGATTGGTGCGGGCGTCGCGGGGCTTTATCAGCTCCACAAGCTGCGTGAGTTGGGTCTACGGGTGCGCACATTCGAGGCCGCCAGCGGGGTCGGCGGCACCTGGTATTGGAATCGCTACCCCGGCGCGCGCTTTGACTCCGAAAGCTGGACCTACGGCTATTTCTTCTCGCAGGCGTTGCTCGACGAGTGGGATTGGGGCGAACACTTTTCTCCGCAACCCGAGAACGAGCGGTATCTGAATTTTGTCGCCGACAAGTTCGACCTGCGCCGCGACATACAATTCAACACCCGCGTCACTGCCGCCCGCTATCGTGAAGACAAGCGTAGCTGGGAGATCACGCTTGAGAACGGCAACCGCCATACGACGCGTTTTTTGATTACCGCCATCGGCATCCTCTCGGCGCCGACCATGCCGAATAACATACCCGGCGTCGCCGCGTTCAAAGGCCAATCCTGCCACACCCACAACTGGCCGAAGGAGGGCGTGGATTTTGCCGGCAGGCGCGTCGGCATCATCGGCACGGGCGCTACCGCCGTGCAGACAATTCAGGAAATCGCGAAGACCGCCGGCCGGCTCACTATTTTTCAGCGCACGCCGAACTGGTGCGCGCCACTGCACAACGGCAAGATTTCCAAGGAGGAGATGCGCTGCATACGCGCGCGTTATTCCGAAATCCTGGCGCGCTGCCGCGAGACGCCCGGCTGCTACATCCATTCCACCGACCCGCGCTCGACTCTGGAAGCAACACCCGAGGAACGCGCCGCTTTCTGGGAAAAGCTCTATGCCTCGCCCGGTTTCGGCGTGTGGCAGGGCAATTTTCGCGACATGTTGACTGACCGCGCCGCCAACGCGCTGGCGAGCGAATTTATCGCCAGCAAAATTCGCCAGCGTGTGCACGACCCGGTGGTCGCCGAAAAGCTGATTCCCAAGGATCATGGCCTTGGCACCCGCCGCGTGCCGCTTGAGACCGGCTACTACGAGGTCTTCAACCAGCGCAACGTCGAGCTGGTTGATATCAACGAGACGCCGATAGTGCAAGTGACGGCGGGCGGCATACAAACCAGCCGCCAGGAATACGCGTTCGACATCATCATCTACGCCACTGGCTTCGACGCCATCACGGGCGCCTTCGACCGTATCGATATCAGAGGCGCCGATGAGGTGCGCCTGAAAGAAGTCTGGGCGAACGGGCCGCAAACTTATCTTGGCGTGTTCGTCGCGGGCTTCCCCAACATGCTGATGGCAATGGGGCCGCACGCCGGGCTCGGCAACTACACGCGCACCGCGGAATACAGCGTCGAATGGGTCACCGGTGTCATACAGTACGCGACGCAGCACGGGCTAACGCGGATCGAAGCCACCGCCGCCGGCGTGCGTGAATGGACCGAGTATGTTCTAGGCCTGGGTCAGGGGCAGCTCATGAACGAGATAGGCTCCTGGATGACGGGGGTCAACCGCAATGTCGAGGGCAAGCAAGCGCCCAGGATCATGCGCTACAGCGGAGGCCATCCGGCGTATCGGGAACATTGCGACGCCATCGCAGCGGGGGACTACCGCAAGCTCGCGCTGGCTTAGGGCCTGTTAACAATCACTTTGCCAGGGAGGAAATGTCATGCCATTTTACGAAAAGGGCGGTGTCCGCATCCGTTATCAGGAGGCAGGGAGCGGCTTTCCTCTGCTGCTCGTCCCAGGCGGCGGCCTGAATTCGCGCATCAGCAATTGGCGCACGGCGGTTTTCAACTCGATGGAAATCTTCAAGGACGAGTTTCGCTGCATCACCATGGATCAGCGCAACGCCAACGGCGGCGAATCCACCGGCCCCATCCCTGCCGCCAAGCCGTGGGACGCCTTTGCCGACGACCAGTTGGGATTGATGGATCATCTTGGGATCAGGCAATTTCTTTTCATGGGCAACTGCATCGGCGGATGCTGCGCGCTGAAACTGATGGAGCGGGCGCCCTAGCGCGTGGCGGCGGGTGTACTGGTGCAAACCGTCGGCCATCATCCAGAGCATCCGGATTACATGTTCAATTCAGGGTGCGATATCTGGCCGCCGGACCTGCTGCCGAAGCGGCCTGATCTGAAAATGGCGCAGGTCGAGCCTTATCTGCATGCGCTCTACCGCGTGTACCCCGAGTTCGTTTACAGCGTGAGTAAGGACTTCGCGCGCTCGTGTAAAACGCCGATTCTGGTTCTGCCCGATGAAACTCCAGCCCACCCGCTGGTGGTTTCCAACGAAGTCGCCTCACTGTGCCCGAACGCCGACATCACGGTGTTCCCGTGGCGCGATCCGCCGGAGTTAAAAGCGAGGACCGTCGAGAAAGTGAGGCGCTTCCTGCGGGCACATCGGCCCGCGGGCTAATGGCTGAGGGCTGATGGCGGAACCGCTGGGCCGGTATCCGCGGCGGCCAACCAGAGCAGGACACGCAGTTGCCGTTTTGCCGCGCGGGCTTGTCCTTTGATTCCGGCAGCGCGGTTCTACCGGCATGAGCGTCAACACTCGACTGCCGATGGTTTTGATTCGAGTTCCTACGCCACGAACTCGGCTTTATCGCCGGGCACGGGAGACCCCTGAATAGCGCCCTTGGCGGTTACCTTTTCGCGCCCACCGCATTTCTCAACCAGCGCGGATTGATCGCGAAACGCCATTTCGTCCAGCCCCTCGGGATCGGCCATGCCGCGGAGGATGCCGTCGTATTGCCTGACCACATCGGCATGTGCCGAATCTTGAGCCAGGTTGTTCAGCTCCCCCGGATCTTTTTCAAGATCGAACAGCTCCGGCTGGTAGCCGACATAGGTGATGAATTTGTATTTGCCTTTGCGGATCATAAAGGAAGCCCGATCCGCGCCCGCGGCGTAATACTCGCTGAACGCAACGCGATCAGGATCAGCGGCTGCATTCGCCAACTGGGTCAGAGATCGTCCAGGCAGTTTTTCCTGCGTCGTGATCTCGTCATGCCCAATGGCGTCCAGCACTGTCGGGCCAATATCAATCAGTGTTACCGGCGTCGTCGAGACCTTGCTTTCGGGCACGCCCGGGCCGGCAACAATCATCGGGATGGCGGCCGACTCTTCATACATATTGTTCTTGCCCCAAAGCCGGCGGGCACCGAGGTTCTCGCCGTGATCAGTGGTGTAGATGATGAGCGTGTCGTCCCGCAGCCCCGCCGCTTCAAGGGCGGCAATCACCTTGCCGATATTCGAATCGAGGTAACTCACGCAACCGTAGTAGGAATTCATCAGCACCTTCTTGGTTTTCGGCGTAAGAAAGTCTTCGTGATTGCGCGAGCGCTGCAGCAAATGAATCCACGGATGCAACGGCACGTCCGGATCGCTCATCTTCGGCATCGGAAAATCAATCTTGTCGTAGTGATCGTAAAATTCCTGGGGCGCAATATGCGGCGGATGCGGACAGACGAACGAGCACATGAGCGTCCACGGCCGGCCGTTCTTGTTTGCGCCTTTTTCTTTCAGCCAGGCGCACGCCTTTTCCATGATCTCGTTGTCGTACCTGGTGTAGGGAGATTCACCGGGACCGATGCGTTCGACAATTTTGCTGCGCTTCAGGGGCGGCGGCATGGGACGCTTGACGCAACCGCGTATATCCCCGAGCCCGCCGGCGACGTTCATCGGAATAATCGACGCTTCGAAACCCACGGGATCCTCGTCGTAGCGGTAATGCAGCTTGCCGATCGAGGTCACGCCGCATCCCTGTTCACCGGACAGGTGGTGCCAGCTTTTCACGCGACCCTCATAACCGTGCGAGTTGTCCCAGTAATGCGTCTCGTTGACGTAACGCCCGGTCGCGAGCGCCGCCCGTGCCGGCACGCAAATCGCGGAGTTGGTATAGGCCGTGGTAAAGCGGGTGCCGCGCGCCGCCAAGGCATCCATATTGGGAGTCTTGATAAAGTCGTGCCCATAACACCCCGCCACCTTCTGCTGGTGCTGATCCGACATGATGAAAAGAACATTGCGTGCCGTCATGGTTTTCTCCTGGGTTCGCGTCGGTTCACATGGGAACGACTGGATGATTTCACGGAAAAGTGCAGGCTGCTACTATACCGCGACGTTGCATTGATTTGATCCGAGGTGGCAGACATGGTTGGTTTCCAGCGCAATTCGGCACGGTTGTCCTTTCCGCACTGCCGATCAATTCCATTTTTGGTGTGTGGGAATCAGCCGCGACGTGCTTTCTCATGGGTCGTTGTCGCCGCCCTCATTGCTGCGCCGGGTGTTGCACAGGCGCAGCAAAAGTTTCCCGGCAAACCGATCCGCCTCGTGGGGCCGGCCGCCGGCAACGCGGCTGACACGATTGCACGCATGTTAGGGCCGAAGATGAGCGAGACCTGGAAACAGCCGGTGGTCGTTGAAAACCGTGCTGGCGCAGGCGGTACGCTGGCCGCGGGCGTTATCGCCAAGGCAGCGCCCGACGGCCACTCGTTGCTGCTGATTTCGAGCCAGTTCGCACTGGGCGCGGCGCTGCATTCGAATCTTCCTTATCAGCCGTTCAAGGACTTTGCGGGCGTGAGTCAGATCGGCTATAGCACCAACGTGCTGCTGACGGCGCCCGCGCTGGGTGTCAAGTCGATCAAGGACCTAATCGCGCTCGCGCAGGCGCAGCCCGGCAAGATGCTTTTCAGTTCCGGAGGCGCCGGCAGCAACAACCATCTGATCGCCGAACTGTTCAGGTTTCACGCCGGTATCAAGGCCGCGCACGTGGGATTCAAGTCAGGTTCGGAGGCGCTGATCGAAGTGCTGGCCGGTCGCGTGCACTATTGCATGGGAAACACGTCAACCGTGCTGCCGTTTATCAAGGACGGCAGGCTGCACGCCTTGGGGGTTACGACGCAACGGCGCTCGCCGTTACTACCGAACGTGCCGGCCATCGTGGAGGTGGTTCCCGGCTTCAAAAGCGATTCATCGTACGGGCTTTATGCGCCCGCCGGAACACCGCGCGCCGTGCTGCATCAGATCAGCAAGGAGGTGGCGCGCATCCTCGATCTACCCGACATCAAGGATCAGTTTCAGAGCCTTGGCATAACGCCATCGTCCAGCACCCCGGAAGAACTCGACAAGATTCTTCGTGAACAGATCACGATGTTTTCCGTGGTCGTGAAAGATATCGGTCTTCGCGCCAAGTGACAAAAAGCATACGCTGCAATTAAATTCGCGCCACCCGCGCCGCCCCCGGCTGTTGTTCCTGTTCGTGCATCAACGGCGTTTCCGCCGCCGCGTTCATGCCGGCGATGCGGCCGAACACGATGCATTCGGCGAGGTTGCCGCCGCCTTGATACACGAACTGAAACGCGGAATTTATTTCACCTGCCGCATACAGACGCGGTATCGGTTTGTCGTCCCAATCGAGCACTTCGCGCCGCGCATTTGAGCGCAGGCCGCCCTTGGTGTTGGGGCCGCCCGGATACAGCGGGATGGCAAAAAACGGCGGCTTGCGCAGCTCGCCCATGGTGTCCGGCTCGGCGTTGAAATCCGG
>CAMDLH010000118.1 GCA_945901405.1 Bordetella parapertussis
TCTCTCTGCGGCCGCCGCCGCGATCCATCCCGACGCGGAAGCGGCCAAGGCGTGGTTCGCGCAGCAGAAAGAACGTCTCAAAGCGGGTCATGGCGCCGAAGTCCTCGAATCCCTGCGGGCGCACAGTGAGGCCGATGCCGTGGCGGATACCTTCGCATTGCATTCAGCAGATATCCCAGGCAAGACTGCATCAATCAATGCAGCGTCATGCAATGTCGTTCAAGCAATTCCAGAAACAGCACGCCGTCCCATTTATATCTACTAATGGTATCCGTACCATAGATTACTACTATATATGGTTCTCCTGTCCGTAAAATGTTCTCTGATTAAAGTGATTTCTAGGTCTAGATATATTTTTCCTATCATGAAAATATGTTCTCCTGTTTCGTTCGTTTCGTTTATTTCGTATAATTACCAACCGTAAACCGGAGAACCGCCATGAATTCACCTTCGCGTGTGCCGCCGCCGCATCTGCCAGATGAGCAGGAAATTGAGGTTGCTCGTGAAAGCAGTCGTCTACTCGCAGCCTGCCTCGGCAAGGGCGGGACCGCGCGCCTGCGCGTGATTGACGGTGGCAAGGAATTGACCGTGCCGGTATCTGCTTTGCATATGTTGGTCGATATTCTCAACCAGATGGCTGAAGGCAACGCGGTGACGATGGTTCCGGTGAATGCGGAGCTGACGACGCAGCAGGCAGCGGATTTTCTGAATGTGTCGCGGCCGTACTTCGTAAAATTGCTGGAAGGAGGCAAAGTGCCGTACCGGAAGGTTGGTACACGCAGGCGGGTGATGTTCAAGGATCTTGAGGCCTACAGAGAATCGCAGACTGAAAACACCCGCAAGGCGGTCGACGAATTGACCCGGCAATCGCAAGAACTCGGACTGGGCTACTAGTCGATGGCTTCGGCGTTTGCTGCGGTGTGCGATGCGTGCGTGCTTTACCCGGCTCCCTTGCGCGACTTGCTGATTCGGCTAGGGAGGGCCGGCCTGTATCGTGCACGGTGGACCGAGCAGATCAACGAAGAATGGCGGCGAAATCTTCAAAAGAATCGCCCCGATATTCCTGAAGCCAGAATGAAGGGCCTTGTCGAACTCGTGAACGCGAGCGTGCTGGATTGTCTTGTGACCGGATATGAAGTGTTGGTACAGGGCCTGACGTTGCCCGATCAGGATGACCGGCATGTGCTGGCAGCAGCGATTCGCGCGGGCGCACAGGTGATCGTTACCTACAATCTTGCTGACTTCCCGGCGGTTGAACTTGATACTTATGGCATCGAAGCACAGCATCCCGACACGTTCATCATGCACCTGCTGGACTTGGCACCTGCTGTGGTCGCCATGGTGGTGAAGGAGCAGCGCGAAGCTCTGCGTAATCCGCCACGGTCAGCGGAGGAGTTGTTAGCGACGTTCGAATCGCAGCAACTTGTGGGCACTGCTGCGCGACTGCGCGAAATGATTGCATTGCTGTAATTTTCGGGGTGGTTGGGTGTAGTTGTGAACACTTAGCCGCATGCGCTATGACGTTGCCA
The DNA here is from genome assembly GCA_945901405.1 of Bordetella parapertussis. Lineage (GTDB taxonomy): Bacteria > Pseudomonadota > Gammaproteobacteria > Burkholderiales > SG8-41 > CAMDLH01. The sequence goes on from CAMDLH010000118.1 coordinate 1,530, forward strand.
ACTAGACGAGGGCGCCCAATATCTAAAGTCGGCACATGTCAAATGCCATCACTTCGGCTTATGCTGCCCAAGGCAAGATCACGCCACCCGCATAAGGCTCTAATCCCCGTGGGGACGCCATTGTGCGTGAGTAACATCCATGCGGCTGTTTACGCTGGAAAATCCCGCAACTGTTTTTCCATGCGCGCCAGCACGGCTTCGCGGCCGATCAGATATAGCGTGGCGTCTATCGATGGCGTTTGCGCCGCGCCGGTGATCATTACCCGCAGCGGGATCGCGAGTTTGGGCATTTTGTGCTTGAATTCGCCAACCACGCCTTTGACGGTTTCGTTAATTTTCTCGCGTGTCCATTCCGTTTGCGACAGGCGCTCGCGCAGCGCTACCAGCGCGGGTTTGATTTCTTGCGCGTAGTGCAGCTTCTTTAGCTCCGCCGGCGGTTCGATCGCTCGATAGAAGTACACCACGGCATCGGCCAGTTGCTCGATGGTGGTGACACGCTCCTTGATCAGCGCCACCACATCGGCCAGCGGAGCGCCTTGCCTCACGTCGCAGTTGTCGCGCACGAGAAACGGTTTTGCCAGTTCGGCGAGCCGCGCATTGTCCGCTTCCTTGATGTATTGCTGGTTGAGCCAGCCGAGTTTTTGCGGATCGAAGCGCGCAGGCGAGCGGCTGATGTGTTCCAGGTCAAACCATTCAACGAGCTGCTCGCGCGTGAATTTTTCTTCGTCGCCGTGCGACCAGCCAAGGCGCGCGAGGTAGTTCACCAGCGCTTCGGGCAGATAGCCCTCTTCAAAATATTGCATCACGCTCACCGCGCCGTGGCGCTTGGACAGCCGCTCGCCGTCCGGCCCAAGAATCATCGGCACGTGCGCGAATTTTGGCAGCGCGGCGTTGAGCGCCTTGTAGATGTTGATCTGGCGCGGCGTGTTGTTGACATGGTCGTCGCCGCGAATCACGTGCGTGATCTCCATATCAAGATCATCGACAACGACGCCGAAGTTGTACGTCGGTATGCCGTCGGCGCGCATGATCACCAGGTCATCCAGCTCGTTGTTGGCGATGGTGATCGGCCCTTTGACCAGATCGCCCCAGCTCACTTCGCCGTCGTCCGGGTTGCGAAAACGGATCACCGGCCGCGCGCCCGCGGGTGGCGTCTTGCCCTTGGCGTTCTCCGGCCGCCAGCGTCCGTCGTAGCGCGGCTTTTCGTTGCGCGCGCGCTGCTCGACGCGTAATGCATCGAGTTCTTCGCGCGTCGCATAACACGGATACGCATGTCCGCCCGCGATCAACTGGTCGGCAATCGCACGGTAACGCGCGAGCCGCTTCATCTGAAAATACGGCCCGTCGTGATCGAGCGCCAGCCAATCCATGCCGTCGAGAATGGCTTGCACGGAGGCATCAGTCGAGCGTTCGCGGTCGGTGTCCTCGACGCGCAGAATAAAAACGCCGCCGTGTTTTTTGGCGAACGCCCAGCAGTAGAGCGCGGTGCGCGCGCCGCCGATGTGCAGATAACCGGTGGGGCTGGGAGCGAAGCGGGTGCGGATCATGTGATGTCTTGTGTAGCAGAAAAAAAAAATATCGTTTAAAAACAATAACTTACTTATTTAATCCCAAGCGCTCGACCGCGCGCTTTTCATCATCGTATGCGCCGCGTATCCATCTTGCGTAGTCTTCGCCCGCCATGTAGTACGGCTCCATGCCGAAGCGCGCAAGCACTTTCAGAAACGCCGGATCATCGGCGGTGCGCTTGAACGCATCGTGCAGCATTTTCACGATTCTGGGATCCATGCCCTTCGGCCCGCCGATGCCCCACGGCGAGTTGGCGACTATGCCGTACAGCTCTTTTAACGTCGGCACATTGGGCACGCGCGCGTTGCGTTCGTTGCCCCACATCACCAGCGGACGCACCTGCCCCGCCTCGACCAGCTCCCACGGCGGCGAGCCCGCATGCACGTGCACATGCGAGCCGCGCAACGCGACGATGGATTCGGCGCTGCCTTTGTACGGCACGTGGAGCCAGTTCAGTCCCAGCTTGATCGACAAATCTTCCATCACCAGATGCAGGCTGGTGCCGGCGCCTGGGCTTGCGAAACTGATCTTGCCGGGATTGGCCTTGACGTACGCAAGCAACTCATCCCACGTTTTCCACGGGGAATCGGTGCGCACGCTGGTGCCGAACTGATAACCCGCGACATTGAGTATCCATGTCAAGTCACTGCGCGGATCGAAACTGGTCTTCGCCATGTGCGGCAGGCGAAACACGCCCAGAGGCAATTGCGCGAGCGTATAGCCATCGGGCTTGGCGGTCGTGGCCATATGCTGCGCGGCGAGCGCGCCGCCCGCGCCGGGTTTGTTTTCGACGACGATGCGCTGGCCCAGATGCTTGCCCGCGCCTTCAGCGAGCGCACGCAAAGCGATATCCGAGCCGCCGCCGGCCACCCACGGCACCAGCAGCGTGATGGGCCTGGCCGGATATTGGCCTTGCGCGCCACATAGCGCCGCGCTCATAAGGGCAATGCCGCCCAAAATTATTTGTGCAACTATCTTCATGATGCTCCTCGTGTTTTATACCGGCGGCTGACGCCGCTTGAATTCTTCCACCGCCTCATCCACGCGCATGAACACTGCACCCTCGTTCTTCAACTGTTGAATCATGCGCTCCAGCACCATGATGCGATGCCCGCGCCCGCTGATAAACGGGTGGCAAGTGTACGTTAACACGCCCCACTCCACCGTCTCGCGCATATAGCGAAAATCGTCCACCCAGTTTTGCTCGACGTGATGCGCGTTTTTCAAACCTTGCCTCAGCGACGTCTCGGCGCGCACAAATTCGTAGTGCGGCGAATCGTCGGTGGACCAGTGGATCGGCATTTCGATGATGGCGCTCTGCCTGCCCAACACCGCCGGTTTTTCCAGTTCGATCACATCGCCCTGCCGGGCGTAATACGGCGTGTAGTCGCCCCCCATCATGCTGCTGTCGTACGTGAATCCGTGTTTGATGAAATACGGGATCGAGTGCGGCGACAGATCCCACGACGGCGAACGATAGCCACGCGCATATTGGCCGGATATTTTTTTGATCGACTCGTTGGCGCGCGTGAGTTCGCGTTCTTCGTCCTCCGCAGAAAGGCTCGCCGGCGGCCGATGCGTCCAGCCGTGATGCGCAAGCTCGTGCCCGGCATTGATCACGTCTTTCACCGCGCCGGGAAACGACTCAATAGTGTGGCCCGGCACATACCACGAGGTCTGTATATCGTATTTGCGAAACAACTCGATCAAGCGCGGCGCGGCCACGCGCGGGCCAAACTCGCCGCGCGACAGCCACGACGGCCCCACCTGCCCGCGCGACATGAAGCCGGAGAGTCCGTCGAAATCGAAGGTCAGGCAAACAATGTGCATTGTTTGAGTGAGGCGTGAAGTGTCAGGGGTGAGAGAGGCGCGTGACCGGGTAGTGTCTGCTATCATCTCATGGGCAACAAGGCGTCTCAACTCCTCGCACCTCACACTTAACTCATCACGACAAAATGGAACACCTCGTCCAGAACTGGAACGTGCGCAAACCCGTTGCGCGCTCGCGCGGCGGCATCGTCGCCACGCAAAACCGCATCGCCGGTGAAGCCGGCATCAAGATACTCAAGGCCGGCGGCAACGCGGTGGATGCCGCTGTCGCCACCGGTCTCGCGCTCGCGGCAGTGGAACCGTGGAACAGCGGCCTTGGCGGCGTGGGCTTCATGCTGGTATATCTGGCGAAAGAGAAACGCGTGCAGGTGGTTGATTTCGGCCCGGTGTCTCCGGGGGCGTTGAACCCGGCCGATTTTTCCTTGGTCGGCGGTTTCACCAGCGATCTATTCACCTGGCCCACGGTGAAAGATGACCGCAATGTGCATGGTCCCAACTCCATCGCCGTGCCCGGCCATGTTGCGGGCCTGTCGCTGGCGCTGGAGAAATTCGGCAAACTCAAATTTCGCGAAGTGATACAACCCGCCATCGCGCTGGCCGATCAGGGCATCGCCGTCGATTGGTTTCTCACGCTAAAAATCGCGCTCACCGCAAAGGAGTTGTCGAAGTACCCGAGCACCGCCAATGTCTATCTGCCTGATGGTTTTCCGCCCGCGACACCGGCGGGCGCCGCGCTGGAGCGTCTGCAACTCAAGGGCCTCGCTAAAACCATGCGCCGCCTCGCCGATGCCGGCCCGCGCGATTACTACGAAGGCGAAATCGCGCAGAGCATCGCGCGCGACATCAAGGCGCTGGGTGGCATACTCTCGGCGGACGATTTGAAACGGTATCACGCGCGCATCGTCGAGCCGATCAACACCGAATATCACGGCGCGCAGCTCGCACTCGCGCCGAATCTCACCGCCGGGCCGTCGATGCTGCGCACGCTGGATAATCTGCGCGGCGTCAATTTCGCAAAGGGTAATCCCGACGCGGATGCTTTCGCCGCCTACGCCAAAGTGCTGCGCGAGGCTTTCGCCGTGCGCCTCGCCACCATGGGCGATGACAGTGACCATCACGACCCGGCCTGCACCACGCACTTTAACGTGGTCGATAGCGAAGGCAACATGGTCGCGCACACGCAAACGCTGCTATCGGTGTACGGCTCTAAAGTCGTGTTGCCCGAAACCGGCATCCTGATGAACAACGGCATCATGTGGTTCGACCCGCGCCCCGGCACGCCGAATTCGCTAGGCCCCAACAAACGTGCGCTCACCAATATGTGTCCGGTGATCGCGCACAAAGACGGCAAGGCGTGGTTCGCGGTCGGCGCATCGGGCGGGCGCAAGATTTTCCCGGCGGTGCTGCAACTCACTTCATTCATGATCGATCACGGCATGAGTCTCGAAGACGCGATTCACCACCCGCGCATCGACGCCAGCGGCGGCGATTTCGTCGGTGTCGATCCGCGCATGCCCGAAGCGATTATGCAGAAACTCAAGGCGGAATTTCCAGTGAATCTCACCGAGCTGGTGGTCTATCCAACCAACTTCGCCTGCCCCAGCAGCGTGGTACAGACGGTCGATGGGGAACACTACGGCGTGGCGGATGTGATGTCGCCGTGGTCGGGTGCGGTAGCGGAGTAAAAATGAAAAACCTTTGACGCAGATTTACGCAGATGAAGTCCACACCAACGTGGAGTTAATCTGCGTAAATCTGCGAAATCTGCGGCTATGAGTTTGATTTAGAAAAAACACTTACAGGATATCCATGCTTAATGCAGCGATAGTCGGTCTAGGCCGCTGGGGCCAAAATCTCGTCAACAGCATTCAGGGCAAGAGCGACAAGATACGCGTGGTAATGGGCGTGCTGCGCCATCCCGAGAACGCGCGCGAGTACGCGAATGCTAAAGGTTTTCCGCTGGTAGATAGCCTAGATAAGGCGCTCGCCGACCCCAAGGTCGAAGCGATCATACTCGCCACGCCGCACACCGCGCACGCCGAGCAGATCATCGCTTGCGCCAAGGCCGGCAAGCCGGTGTTCACCGAAAAGCCGTTTACGCTGACAACAGACAGCGCCATGGCCGCGCTGCGCGCCTGTGCCGATGCGAAGGTGACGCTTGCCGTCGGCTACAACTGGCGCTTCCAACCGGCGTTGCAGGAAATGAAGCGCGCCATAAGTGATGGCCGTCTCGGCAAACTGTTGCATATGGAAGGCAATTTCAACGGCCCCAGCGTGTATCGCGTTAGCAAAGATCACTGGCGGCAAAATCGCGAAGAAGGCCCAGCCGGCGGCATGACCGGACGCGGCGTGCATGTGGTCGATGCGATGCTGTATCTCGCCGGCAAGATCGACACCGTGCACGCGCAAAGCTCGCGCCTGGCGCTCGACTACGGCACGGATGACACGACCTCGATGCTGTTCAAATTCAAAAGTAACGCCACGGCGTACTTGAGCACCGTCATCGCCACCGCCGAAACCTGGCGCCTGCAAGTGCTGGGCTCGAAAGGCTGGATGGAAGTCGGCGACGTGCAGCACCTGACCACCTGGACACTGCGTACGTGCTTCTTCGACCCGGCGAATCCTTACGTGCATCCGCAGCCGCAGCTTGTGACGTTTCCAGATACCAGCACGGAGCGCGCGGAACTGGAAAACTTTGCCGATGCGGTGCGGGAGAAACGTCCTCTTGCCGTGGCCAATGGTGACGAGCAGCACAACGTCACTGTGCTGGAGGCTATTCTGGAGTCGGCGGCAATAAGCGCTACGGTAAAAATCCAGTCCTGACTTGTAGGGCGGGAGCCATCCCGCCTTCGGCGGTCACCACTAAAGGCGGGATGGCTCCCGCCCTACGAAAACCATTGAGTTTTTCAACCGCACCAGCCCCAGCCACTGCTGGCGCCAGAAGCCGATGCCGTAGTCGCGGCCTTCGAGTTGGTCGCGTATGCCTGTAGGCTGATAGGCCGGCGTGAAATCGGCGGTGCGAAACACAATATCCCACAGCGGAAACAACGTGGCGAAATTAACGCCCTGATATTTGCCCTCGTGCCCGGCGCCTATCGCGTGATGCATGCGATGAAACGCCGGGCTGACCAGCAGCCTGTTACCGAGCCAGCCGAAATGCACGCGCGCATTGACGTGTGAGAAGCTTTCGATCATGCGTGTGGCGATCATGATCAGAATAAACTGATTAGACGGCACGCCAATGGCAAGCGCCACGATGGCAACACCCGTCGAGGTGAAAATATCGTCGAGCAAATGGTTGCGGTCGTCGGTCCAGAAGCTCATCTGGCGCTGGCTGTGGTGCAGGCTGTGCAGCGCCCACCACCAGTTAAAGCGGTGCTGCAGCCGGTGCATCCAGTACTCGGCGAAATCGATGATAATCACGAAAACCAGGAATGCGGCAAGACCGTTGCGCTCGATGCCGGGGATAAGGTCTTCGATGTTGGGGCGCACGATGCCGTTCATGCGCAGCCAGCCTTCCAGTTCGATGAACGGTATCACCAGGAGCAAAAAAATCAGCAGTGGCAACACGCCCAGCCGGTGCAGCCAAGTGTAGATTACATCGGCGCGCACGTTTGTACGGTCTTGCCATTGCTCGACCGGGCGCCACGCTTCCAGCGGCTTTAACAACGCGCACAGCACGCCGATCTCGATGACGCCGATCATGACGGTCTCGACGGCATCGTGCGCGTCCTCCACGTAGGCCATGAGGCCCAGATGGAAGATCAGCGGCTGCACCGCGGTTTCAAAGATCCAGCCCTGCACCGCGGCGAAGGCTTGTAAAAACCAATCGATCACGTTGGCGATTTCATCGTAGCGAAGCAAAAGCCGCGCGCTTTCAATCCCTCCAGCAGCGGATCGAACACCACGGGCGCCCACGCATCCTTGCGCGAGCGTATGCCCAGATGCATGACCAGAATCTCGCCATCGCGTATGTCGCGCAGCGCGTTTCTGAGAAGGGCATCATTGGGGTAGGTCTCGGAGGGCAATTCGTCGCCGAGAAACCCCGCTGGCCCCCACTTCACGTGGCTGTAGCCGCACTGCTTGGCGAACTGCACGCTAAGCGGCGTGGTGATGCCGCCGGGCGCGCGCCACAGACGTTCCAGTTTGCGCCCGGTCATTTTCACGAATGTGTCCTCGACGCGATTCAGTTCATCGCACATCGCCGCCTGGTCAAATTCCTCGCGCACGCCGTTCATGTGCACGTAGCGCGTGCGGCCGTTTTTGAGATCGCCGCGAAAATAGCCGTGATGCCAGGTGTGGGTGGCGAATGTGTGGCCCTCGGCAACGCGCGCCTTCCAGAAATCAGCCCAGCTTGCGTCGAGCGAATAGTCGCCGCGAAAGGTTTTTTCGTTGGCGAGAAAAAACGTCGCCTTCACGTTGTGTTTATTGAGAGTGCGCGCGATGTGCTCGGCGTGGTTCATCCAGCCGGTGTCGATGGTGAGGTAAAGCGTGCCTTTGCATTGTTGCGCGTGCGCGGCCGCCGCGTAACACCACGTCAGAAACAGCCACGCCAGCAACCCCAGCGCGCTAAATCCTCGGCGCATGATTGTGTATGTAAATTCCGTGCGGCGAGCGGCCTACCGGAATTTGTGTCTTTATTTTTTTCGTTTCCATGTCGATCACCGTCACCTTGTTGATCCAGCGCGAGGTGACCCACAGTTCCTTGCCGTCGGCGGTGAGCTCCATGCAATCGGGGCCGCCCGGCACGCTGAAGGTTTCCAGTACCGACAGCGTGTTCATATCGACGATGGATACGCTGTTGGCCACGCGATTGGTGATCAGCAGGCGGCGCTTGTCGCCCATCGGCAGAAAATTATGCGCGCCGGGCGCGGTGACGATTTTTTTCACCACTTCGCGCTTGCGCCAATCGACCACCGCGATAAAGTCCTCGCCCATCACGCCCACCAGCACGTGTTTGTCGTCGGGCGTGATCCAGATGCCGGCGGGCTGCTTGCCCAGCGGGATCGTGGCCACGACTTTTTGATCGAGCATGTCGATGACCGCCATGTTATTCGAGTGTTGCAGCGTCACGAACACGTGGCGGTTATCCTGGCTGAAAATTATATGACTGGGCCCACTGGGCGTGGACAGGCGCTTCATCAGCTTGAAGCCATCCGCCGTGTAGATATCCACGCGGTCCAGCGCAAGTGCGGCCGTCACGAACCATTTGCGGTCGGGCGAATAACCCAATTGATACGGATCGATGATGCCCTTGACGCGCTTCTGAAACGCGCCGTTCACCGGATCGTAAAACGCGAGGTCATGACTTTGCACGCTGCCGACGATCAGCGACTTGTCGTCGGGCGTGGCCATCAGGTGATGCGGCTCGCGGCCCACGCGCGTGCGTGAAATTTCCTTGTAGGTCTTGGTGTCGATCAGGCTCACCGAATCCGAATTCGAGTTGAGCACGAATGCCACTTGCGCTTGCGCCCCTGCGCCGTAAAGCAGGATCGCGAACAATGCGATCCGAAGTTTAAAGACATAATTTAAGTATTTGTTTATAAACATCTTTTTCTCCTCGATCAACATATCAACGTGCCGCCGTAACCAGCCGCGATTGCAACGCACGCGACGACGCCGCGCCCACGTTGGCATCGCGGCTCTTGGTCATGCGCGACAAAGAATCGTACGAACGCTGACGGTCGGCGGCGAATATGTATGAATTCACCAGCGCGCCGGACGCGGCTTCTGTATTGCCGCTACGCGCAAGCGCCATGCCGAAATTGATCCACGCTGGTGAACTCGCGGGCGCCAGTGTCAGCGCGCGGCTGAACGTGGCATCCGCCTCCGCATAACGCCCGAGGCGGTTGAACACCTGCCCCAGCCCGCTATACGCGGCAACGTCGGTCGCATCCACCGCGATTGCATACTGATAACGATCCAGCGCTGTCGTGGAGTCGCCACGTTTGAAGGCTTCGCTGGCGGCTTTTTTCGCCGCCTCGGCGGCCGCGCGGTCACCGGCGGGCGGTTTGGGCAGCGCCTCGATGCCGCCCCTGTTGCGCTGTATGCCGGCCTCGTCGCCGGCGATGGCCGCCGACACCATCGCGCGTATCAGCGGCGCGGAGCGCTCCGTGGTCACCACCGCGCCCGGCTTAGGCGGCGGAGGTGGCGGCGGTGGCGGTGCAGTGGGCGAAGGCGCTGCCTTCGCTGCTGCTGCCGCATTAGCCGCCGCCGCGGCTACCGCGGCATTCGCCTTCTTCGCATTATCTTCAGCCGCGCGCAGGCGTGCGTCTGCTTCGGCCTTTTGCTGCGCCAGCAGCTTGGCTTGTTTTTCGGCGGCGGCGCGCGCACCCGCCTCACGCTCGCGCCCCGCGCGCTCGTCGGCGAGCTTCTTGTCGCGCTCGGCGATCTCGACTTTGCGTTTTTCCTCGGCAACGCGCTCCATTTCAATGCGCGCGTTGTCCTGCTGCTTGTCGTAATAAATGTAGCCGCCGCCGCCAACTATCGCCGCGGTTGCCACCGCCGCGGCGGCGATCCAGCCCGCCTTGCCCGACGCGGCCGCCGCCTGCGGCGTGTTGACCAGTGGCCCGTCGGGCGACATCGGCGCCCCGCACTGCGGACAAAACTTTCCGGAGATGGCTGTTTCCGTGCCGCACTTGTTGCATTTCATCGCGCTATTTCCAACGTTCGCATTTGATCTCTGGGCATTACTTCATCGTGTTAACGTTTCAAGTGCTCCACGGTGGACAAACATCAAAACCGCGTCACGCCAAATGGCGTCACATCCATGCGCGGCGTGCGCCCCGCGATCAAGTCCGCGATCGCGCGCCCGGTGGGCGCGCCGCCGCACAGGCCGATATGCCCGTGGCCGAATGCGTACCACACGTTGGGGACTTTTGACGCCGGGCCGATCACCGGCAGCGAGTCGGGCATCGACGGCCGCCTGCCCATCCAGCGCGTCGAATCCGTCTCGCGTATGCCTGGAAAGAGGCGCTGCATCTGCTTCGCCAGCACGTCGGCGCGGCCATAGTTGGGCTCGGCATCAATGCCCGCGAATTCACTCTGGCCCGCGATGCGCAGCCCCATTTCCATAGGCGTGACAAAAAACTTCTGCTCCGGCAAAAACAGCGGCATCGGCAAGGTGAAATTCGGATCGGAATACGTCACATGGTAGCCACGCTCGGCTTCCAGCGGAATGTTGTCGCCAAACTTCGCGCTGAATTCATTCGAGTGCGAGCCGGCGCAGATCACCAGCGTGTTCAACGGCATGTTGGCCGAATCGGTGACCAGCGCCAGCGGGCCGTCGGGGCCGAACTCGATGTCAAGCACGCGGCGCTGCACGATCTTACCGCCGTCCTTGACGAACTGCGCCGCGAGCGCCTTGGTGAGCCGCTCGGGGTTGGTCACGTAACCCTGCTCGGGCAGATAAAGGCCCATCGCGTATTCGCCGGTAAGCTGCGGCATCATGCGCGCAATACCCGCGCGGTCGAGCGTTTCGACTTTAACGCCGCGATCACGACGCAGCTTCCACGCCAGCGCGTCGTTGCGGTAACTTTGCTCGCGCGCGTAGGCGACGAGATAACCGGACTGACGCACGATGTCAGCACAGTGTGCGCTTTCAGTAAGCGGCAAATACGCATCGAAAGTCTGCCGCAACAGGCTGCGCAGCGCATCGGCGATTTGCTCCACCCGCGCCGGGCGCGAGGCGGCCACAAAACGCATGAGCCACGGCAGCGCCTTGGGCAGATAACCCAGGCGTATCGCCAGCGGCCCCAGCGGATCACGCAAATAACCCGGCACCTTGCCCAGTATGCCCGGCAGCGCCAGCGGCACGCACGAGCCCGGACTCAAAATACCCGCGTTGCCAAACGAGCAATACTCGCCCGGCGGACGCATATCGACCACGGTGACCGTGTGTCCGTCACGCCGCAGATAACTCGCGGTGGCAATACCGACTATGCCGGCGCCGATGACTGTGATGTTCTTGGCCACTAGCCTGCCTCTCTTGTTTGTTGTGGGCGGAATTATAGTGGCAGATCGTACAGCGCTGCCTCAACTTTATCGACACCGTAGTCGCGCTCCGCCGCCGCCCGCGACAACCTCCCGTTGCGCAAATCAGTGGCCAACGCCTCCAGCGAACGCCCGGCGGGCGCGCCATAACCCGCCCCACCCGGTGTTTCGATGCGCATGGATTCGCCGACCTGCATTTCGATTCTCGCCACTTTGGAATAAAGCTCCTCGGCCTTGGGCGTGCCGTGGTTGCGGATCAGCTTCGCGCGCCGCCCATCGCCGCCGCCGAATACACCGCTCGGCACGCCGACGGTGTGGCTGTCGGAGCGCACCGAAAATATCGTACCGGGCACAATCGCGCGAATCTGCCGCGCGATGCCCAATCCGCCGCGCGTGCGGCCCGCTCCGCCGGAGTCTTCCACCAGCGCGTATTCGTCGACCATCAGCGGGTATTCGTTTTCCAGCGCCTCGGCGGGCAGGTTCGAGGTGTTGGTCATGTGCACGTGCACCGCATCCATGCCATCGCCCTCGCTGCGCGCGCCGCTGCCGCCGCCCAGCGTTTCAAGATAGACATACTGCCCCGTGCGCCGCGTAAGTGCGCCGGAGAACACAATCGCCGGTATGCAGTCGTTGCCCGAGGCCATCACGCGCTCCGGCGGCAGCACGCCGCGAAACGCACCGAAGATCGCGCCGGCAACTTTTTGACACGTGATTGAGCGCGCGCCCACCGCCGCGCCCGGATTCGGATTGACGATGGTGCCCGGCGGCGTGTGGATTTTCATCGCGTCGAACAAACCTGCGTTGGGCGGCAATTCCGGGTCGAGCAGCGCCTTCACCGAATAGAACACGCTTGCGTGCACCGCGTTCACTGGCATGTTCATCGCGCCGCGCGCCTGTTTTCCCGAGCCGCTGAAATCAATGTCGAGCACGTCGCCATCAACACGCACGCGCACGGTAATCGGCACCGCATCGCCGCCCATGCCATCGTCGTCGAGATAATTGGTGAACGTATATTCGCCGTGTTTCAACTCGGCAATGCGGTTGCGGATACGCCGTCGCGTGTAGCTGATCACGTCGTCTATCGAGCGGTGCACCGACTCAAGCCCCATCTGCCGCGTAAGCTCGCGCGCGGCCTGCGCGCCACGTTCGTTGGTGGCGATCTGCACCTTGAAATCGAGCGTGCGTTCTTCCGGGTCGCGCATGTTGCAGGTAATCAGATTCATCAGGTCGTCATCGAGCACGCCCTCGCGCACGATGCGGATCACCGGCATGCGCAAACCTTCCTCGAAAATCGAGCGCGAGCCGCCGGCAATCGACCCCGGCACGGCGCCGCCGACATCGGAGTGATGCCCGATGTTCGCGGTAAGAAACTCCACGCGCCCGCCGATGAACACCGGCGTCACCAGCGTGATGTCGGGCAGATGCGTGCCGTTGGCGAGATACGGATCGTTGCAGATGAACACGTCGCCATCGCGCATGCGCTCCACCGGGCAATGCGCAAGTACAGCCGCGACACCGCCATTAAGCGACCCCAGATGCAACGGAATCTGCGTGCCCTGCGCGATCAAACGCCCCTTGCCGTCAAACAGCGCCACCGAACAATCGCGCCGCTCCTTGATATTGGTCGAGAACGAAGAACGCACCAGCGTGTTGTTCATATCCTCGGTGATGGACAGCAGGCGATTGGAGAAGACCTCCATTGCTATGGGGTCAAGCAGGGTTGTTGGTTGAGTCATTTTGTTGGAGCCGTAGCGAGGAAAAACAAAACCCTTTTGACGCAGATGAACGCAGATGAACACAGATAACACCAGTGCCGTCGTTCCCGCGCACGCTGAAACAACCAGTCAGGTTTTAATCTGCGTTAATCCGTTCTTATCCGCGTTCATCTGCGTCGAAAGCGCCGTTGAAATTCATAACCTTATGATTATATTGCCTATTTTATCCACCGACGCACGTTGTCCTGGCGTCAGCAAAGTAGTCGAACTCATCTCTTCGATCACTGCTGGGCCAATGATCACCGTGCCGGCGGCAAGTTTGCCGCGCGCGTATACGGGCGTGGCAAGCCAGCCATGTTCAATGTCGTGATAGACCTCGCGCGCGCCCGCGGCAACCAGGGTTCCTTTGACCGTTAATTCGCGCAGCGGCGCTTTCGCCACGCGCCCCACCGCTTGCAAGCGGCAGTTGACGATTTCAACCTGCTTGCCCGGCACGTCGTAGCCATACTCGCGTTTGTGCGCGGCGTGAAAGCTCGTGACGAACTCGGCCATGCCGTCGGCGCGCACTTCGGGCAGCGCAACCACCACTTCAAAATTCTGCCCTTCGTAACGCGCCTCGATGAACACGCGGTATTCGCGCTCACTCTCGGCAACTCTTTCACGGGCAAGCCACTCTCCGGCCTCGCGCTGCATCGAATTAAACAACCCGCACACGCGCGCCCAGCTTGCCGCATCGGCGGACGAAATCTCGCTGCGCACAAAATCAAAACTCACATCAGTGAGCAGCATGCCGCGCGCGCACATGGTGCCGGGCTCCTGCGGCACGATTACGGTGGCGATGCCGCACTCGCGTGCGACCTCGGTGGCGTGCAGCGGCCCCGCGCCGCCAAACGCGAACAGCGCAAACTCCGCCAGATCGTAGCCGCGCTCGGTGGACACCGAACGTATGGCGCGACTCATGTTGGCATTGGCGATGCGGATCACGCCTTCGGCTGCTTGTTCGAGCGTGATGCCGAGCGGCGCCGCGACTTTCTGCATGATGACTTCGCGCGCCGCGGCTTCGTTCACGATCACGCGCCCGTCGAGCAGCGACACCGGGTTTAACCGATGCAGACAAATCTGTGCATCGGTTATCGTCGCCTCCATGCCACCGCGCGCATAGGCCGCCGGACCGGGGTCCGCGCCAGCGCTGCGCGGGCCGACTTTCAGTGCGCCTGCGTCATCCATCCACGCGATGCTGCCGCCGCCGGCGCCGATGACGTGTATGTCGATCATCGGTGTTTTCACCGGGTAATCCGCCACCGTGCGGTCGGATGAAAACAACGGCTTGCCGCGATACACCAGCGACACGTCGGTGGAGGTGCCGCCAACATCGAACGTCACCAGATTGTCGAACCCCGCCACGCGCCCGACTTCCGCCGCCCCCACCACGCCCGCCGCCGGGCCGGAAAGACAAGTGCGCACTGGAAACGAACGCACCGCGCGCACCGACATCAGCCCGCCGTTGGAATGTATCGTGAACGGCTCGCCGGGAATTTTCAGCGCATGCACGCGCTCAAGAAAGCGATCCAGATAACGCTCCATGCGCGGCCCCACCGCCGCGTTCAACGCCGTGGTGGACATGCGCTCGTACTCGCGAAACTCCGACAGCACCTCATGCGAAATGCTCACATAGGCTTCGGGGAACAAACGCGTGATCGCCGAGCGCGCCTTGTTCTCATGCGCCGGGTTGCGATATGCGTGCAAAAAACATACGGCCACCGCTTGCACGCCCGCGGCTTTCAATTTCAACACCGCGGCTTCAAGTTCCACCTCATCCAACGTTACAAGAACTTCGCCGCGTGCATTCAAGCGTTCGTTGATTTCGATGCGATGCGCGCGCGCCACCAGCGGCGGGGGCTTCACCACGCTGTAATCGTAAAGATGCGGCCGCACCTGGCGCCCGATCTCCAGCACGTCGCGAAAACCCTTGGTGGTAATCAAACCGGTCAACGCGCCCTTGCGCTCGATCACCAGATTGGTGGCGACCGTGGTGCCGTGGCCGATGTGCGTGACTTCATCCGGCGCGATGCGGTGATCGCGCAGCAACTCCGCGATGCCGCGCTCGATGGCCTCGGAAGGATCGTGCGGCGTGGAAGCAACCTTATGGAAATGCACGCCTCCGTCGGCTTCGTTAAGCAGCGTGAAGTCAGTGAAGGTGCCGCCGACGTCGATCCCGATGCGATACACTATTACAGATTATCCTTTAAAAACAATTACTTAGTTATAGCTCGGCCTTGATACCCGCATCCGCGATCACCTTGCGCCACTTGGCGATTTCGGAAGCCACGCGGGTGCTGAACTGCGCCGGCGTGCTGGCCACGATTTCGAGTCCTTGCGAGCCTAGCAACTCCTGCATCTTCGGCGCGCGCAGCGAACGCGCGACTTCTTCGTGCACCTTCTTCACGATGTCGCCCGGCGTGTTGGCCGGCGCGAACAGGCCGAACCACACGATGGCCTCGAAGCCCGGATAGCCCATCTCGGCCACGGTGGGGATCTCCGGCACGGTCTTCGAGCGCTGCAAACTGCTCACCGCCAGCGGACGCAGCCGCCCCGCCTGCATGTGAGGCAGCGAGGTCATCACCACGTCGAACATCAGCGACAAATGCCCGCCGAGCAGTTCCGCCAGCGCCGGCCCCGTGCCCTTGTACGGCACATGCGTCAGCTTCACTTTAGCCACCGACTGAAACAGCTCCATCGCCATGTGCGATGCGCTGCCGTTGCCGGCGGTGCCGTAGTTAAGATCGCCAGGCCGCGCACGCGCCAGCGCGGTCAACTCCTTCAACGAACGCACGGGGATCGACGGATGCACCGACAGCACCTGCGGAATCAGCGCAAACTCGGTGATCGGCGCGAAATCGCGCTGCGGATCGATCGGCAACTTGCGATACAGACCGGGCGCGACGCCATGCGTGGTCACCGTGCCCACCAGCAGCGTATAGCCATCGGCGGGCGAACGCGCCACGTGCTCCGAACCGACTATGCCACCGCCACCCGCGCGATTGTCCACGATCACCGGCTGGCGCCACGCCTCGTTCAGACGTTGCGCAATGCTGCGCGCGAGCAAATCGGTCGAGCCGCCCGCCGCAAACGGCACCACGATGCGCACCAGCTTGGAAGGGTAAATCTCGGCGGCGGACACAGCGCCCGCCGCCAGCACCGCGAAACCGCCCACCAATAGCCGCAACATATTTGCGCCCCCGTGACACCGATGCGCGCACTATAGCAGGAAGCGCGCGCAAGGCTTAAACGTGAATGAGCACAAGTACGCGCAAGTTCGATTTGGAAGTCATTGAAAATCAATGGTAAAATCGCCGCTCAGTCCTCATCAGGATTGGGCGGTTAACTCAGCGGTAGAGTGCCACCTTCACACGGTGGAAGCCACTGGTTCGATCCCAGTACCGCCCACCATGATTTTTCTTAAATAAAACAAATACTTACGCACCTCGAACTGTGCCATAGATTCGCAGTTTTCGCTTTCGTAAGTGCTTGATTTATTTAGAATCACAAGACGTCTATGGCACAGCAAAGTGCTGTTATGGAGCGGCGGATTTTCAATATTCCATAATCATGTTTTTCCGGCGTTGCAGTGCACCTCAGCGTTTCGGACGCACACCGTAACGTCATGAAATGCGGTCGTGGTCACTTTGCGATAGATGCCGATCAGCCCTGAAAGACGCCGGATTATTCCCACGCAATCATCAACAACACCCTTAAATCACTTTCGCGTTTAAAACTTCTTACATCAACCAACCAGCAAGTATTACGCGGGACGATGCCTTCAGCGCGGTCGTGCGCATGGTCGCTGATTATTCGGAGTTCGGTCGCCTGCCCGGTTAACCGAGGGAGTGAAGACATCAGACAATCTTCAACCTCTGGAATTCGGCGCGCAGTGCCCGCACCAACTCACCCAGCGCAATGGGATTGAGCTTGTTCTTGGTTACGAAAGCGCGCCATTGTGCCAACTTGCCAGCATCCGTGGCAAAAGTGTCGCTCAATCCTGCCGGGACGCCGTCGGGCAGCGTGGTCCGACGGCGGGTCAAGGTGGCCTGGATCGCACGGACCAACTGCGCATCATCCAGATCGCCATCGCGCAACAACATCCACAAGTCGAAATAGTCTTTCATGCGGCTGTTTGCCATGCCTAGCGCGCACAGTGCCTGAAATTTCTCGGCGACGACCGTGTACTTGGGATACGCTCGCAGCGTGGGCGCAGGCAGGTCGTCCAGCAAGACGGGATAATTGACTATCTCGGGCGCTGGCGTCACCACATCGCCAAAGCCGATGTCTATTTGCAATGCGAGACGCGCACCGTCCAGCGTCGCGCGTAGTTCGACACGCACGCCGCCGTAACCCGCCTCCTTGCGGATCTCCGCTGTCTTGACCGAGCCCGCTTCGAACGCAATCCCATCATCGACCGCAATGGCGCATAGGTCGCGGAATACCGCCGCCACGGAATCGATGTCATCGGGGCCATCGAAGCCATAGCCGAGCAAGTCAGCATCTCGGGTTGGCCGGTGCGGAATATCGTACCAAAGCTTAAAGAGCAGCGCACCCTTGAGCAGAAAGTTCGGCGCGTGATGGGATACCGTCAATCGATACAGCAGCCGTTCCAGGCCGTAGTGCGTGAGCGTGAGGTTGAAATCCTGCTTCGCGGCGTCCGATCGATTTTTCAGGCGGGCACGGATCGAGGCCGCGCGATTCTGGATCATGACGCCGCGATGGTTTCGAGATAAGGGCGCATCACATTGGCGACACGATTGACAGCAGCGTAGCGCCAAAGGTCATCCATCGTGACCTTGCGCTTGTACCATCCATCGCGCAGGGCTTCGAGGGCCACGTCCAGGCCGATCCTGTTACGGAACT
>CAMDLH010000119.1 GCA_945901405.1 Bordetella parapertussis
TCAAGCCGTGATTCTTCACCAGCTTGGTCAGCAGATGGTTTTGCGCGATCTTGACCTTTTCGTCTTCGGTGTAGCCCGACAGCCGAATGATTTCCATGCGGTCAAGCAGCGCCGGCGGAATATTGAGCGTGTTCGCGGTCGCCACGAACATCACGTCCGACAAGTCGTATTCCACTTCGACGTAGTGATCGACGAAGGTATGGTTCTGTTCCGGATCGAGCACTTCGAGCAGCGCGCTCGATGGGTCGCCGCGGAAATCCATCCCGAGCTTGTCCACTTCATCCAATAAAAACAATGGGTTACGTACTGCCACCTTGGCCATGTTCTGGAGAATTTTGCCTGGCATCGAGCCAATGTAGGTACGGCGATGGCCGCGGATCTCGGCTTCGTCACGCACGCCGCCCAGCGCCATGCGCACGAACTTGCGATTGGTCGCGCGTGCGATCGATTGCCCAAGCGAAGTCTTGCCCACGCCAGGTGCACCCACCAGACACAGTATCGGCGCCTTCACCTTGTCCACGCGCTGCTGCACCGCGAGGTACTCGATGATGCGTTCCTTGACCTTTTCCAGCCCGTCGTGATCCTCGTCGAGCACTTTCTCGGCGGCGGTGAGATCGGTGCTGATCTTGCTTTTCTTTTTCCACGGCAGCGAGGTCAGCGCGTCGATGTAATTGCGCACCACGGTTGCCTCGGCCGACATCGGCGACATCAGCTTTAATTTTTTCAGTTCGGCTTCGGCTTTCTTGCGCGCTTCCTTGGGCATGCGCGCGGCCTTGATGCGCTTGCCCATTTCGTCGTGGTCAGCGCCGTCTTCGCCCTCGCCCAATTCCTTCTGGATCGCCTTCACCTGTTCGTTCAGGTAATACTCGCGCTGGCTTTTCTCCATCTGGCGCTTGACGCGGCCGCGGATGCGCTTCTCGACTTGCAGGATATCGAGTTCGCCTTCGACTACCTTGAGCAGATGATCGAGCCGCTGCTTGATGTCGAACATTTCAAGCACTTCCTGCTTTTGTTCGAGCTTGAGCGGTAGATGCGCGGCAATCGTGTCGGCGAGCCGGCCCGCTTCATCAATGCCGGCGATGGATGTCAAAATCTCCGGCGGAATCTTCTTGTTGAGCTTCACGTACTGATCGAACTGTTGCACCATGGTGCGGCGCATGGCCTCGACTTCGCGATCCGGTTCCGCCTGCGCGGGTATCGGCGTGACAGCGACCATGAAATGCGTTTTCACATCGGTCACTTCCTGAATGCGCGCGCGCTGGCCGCCTTCGACCAGCACTTTCACCGTGCCGTCGGGCAACTTCAACATTTGCAGTATCGTCGCCATGCTGCCGATGGCATACAAATCCTCGGGCGACGGATCATCCTTGTTGGCCAAGCGCTGCGCCACCAGCACGATGCTTTTGCCCGCTTCCATCGCGGCTTCGAGCGCCTTGATCGACTTGGGCCGCCCGACAAACAGCGGGATGACCATGTGCGGGAACACCACCACATCGCGCAAGGGTAAAAGCGGCAGATGGGTTGGTGTGGAGTTGGTAGCGGGAAGTGTAGTTTCGGACATGGTGGTTTACCTGAGAGAAATAACGGTCATTACCAGCACAATTGGGGCAAATTTCCGGCATTCAAGCCGGTGCCAGTCCCGGCCGTCGTGTTTGGTCGGGAGTTCGGCAGCCGCATTACACTTAAACCGCGGACCCTGCCACCTTCGGCTGATCGGAATAGATCAGCAGCGGCGGCGTGTCACTGAGTATGGTGCCTTCATCGACCACGACCTTGACGACGTTATCCATCGACGGCAGGTCAAACATGGTATTGAGCAGTGTGTGTTCGATAATCGAGCGCAGACCGCGCGCGCCCGTCTTGCGATCCAGCGCACGCTTGGAAATCGCGCGCAGCGCGGCGTCACGAATCTCAAGCTCCGCGCCTTCCATGCTGAACATGCGCTGGTACTGCTTGATCAGCGCGTTCTTCGGCTGCGTGAGTATCTGTATCAACGCGGCTTCGTCGAGCTCTTCGAGCGTGGCGACCACCGGCAATCGGCCGACGAATTCTGGAATCAGCCCGTACTTGATGAGGTCTTCAGGCTGCACATCACGCAACACGCGTGTGATGTCCTTGCGGTCGTCTTTACTGCGCACTTCTGCGCCGAAGCCGATGCCGCTTTTTTCGGAACGCGACCGGATAACCTTGTCGAGGCCGTCAAACGCGCCACCGCACACGAACAGAATGTTGGTGGTATCTACTTGCACGAATTCCTGATTCGGATGCTTGCGCCCGCCCTGCGGCGGCACCGAGGCTATCGTGCCTTCGATCAGTTTGAGCAGCGCTTGCTGCACGCCTTCGCCCGACACGTCGCGCGTGATCGACGGGTTGTCGGATTTGCGCGAAATCTTGTCGATCTCGTCAATGTAGACGATGCCGCGCTGGGCTTTCTCGACATCGTAGTCGCACTTTTGCAAGAGCTTCTGGATGATGTTTTCGACATCCTCGCCCACGTAACCGGCTTCGGTCAGAGTGGTTGCGTCGGCCATCACGAACGGCACGTTGAGTAGCCGCGCGAGCGTTTGCGCAAGCAGCGTCTTGCCCGAGCCCGTGGGGCCGACCAGCAAAATGTTCGACTTGGCAAGTTCGACTTCGTCGTTCTTGGTTGTGGATTTCAACCGCTTGTAATGGTTGTATACCGCGACCGAGAGAATTTTCTTGGCGGTGTCCTGCCCGATCACGTATTGATCGAGAATGCCGCGAATCTCATGCGGCACCGGCAGATCGGACTTCGCGCCCTTGCCGCCCTTGTCGCCCTGAGTCTCCTCGCGGATGATGTCATTGCACAGTTCGATGCATTCATCGCAGATGAATACCGACGGACCGGCAATGAGCTTGCGAACCTCGTGCTGGCTTTTGCCGCAAAAGGAACAGTACAGCAGTTTTTCGCCGCTTACTTTCTCTGACATCGTTCTATTCCTATAGTCCTTCGCCTACCGTATCACAAGAAAGCCGAGTTACCAACTGCGATTGAATAATCCAGCATCTAGGCTGCCGCGGTATCCATGCGTGTATTCAACACTTTATCCACCAGGCCGTAGCTGACGGCCTGGTCGGCGCTGAGGAAGTTATCCCGGTCGGTGTCTTTTTCGACGACATCTATCTTTTGGCCGGTGTGCTTGGCCATGATTTCGTTCAGTTTCCCCTTGAGGAACAGGATTTCCTTGGCGTGTATCTCGATGTCCGAAGCCTGGCCCTGAAATCCGCCCATCGGCTGATGTATCATCACGCGCGAATTCGGCAGGCAAAAGCGCTTGCCCTTGGCCCCGGCCGTCAGCAGCAGAGCACCCATGCTCGCCGCCTGCCCCACGCACAGCGTGGAAACGTCCGGCTTGATGAACTGCATGGTGTCGTAAATCGCCAAGCCCGCCGACACGGAACCGCCAGGCGAGTTGATATAAAACGAGATGTCCTTGTCGGGATTCTCGGATTCGAGAAACAATAGTTGCGCGACGATCAGGTTGGCCGTCACTTCATTTACCGGCCCCACCAAAAATACCACGCGCTCCTTCAACAGCCGCGAGTAAATATCGTACGCGCGTTCGCCACGGCCGCTTTGCTCGATGACCATCGGCACCAGGCCGAGGCCTTGCGGCTCGATACGCTCACTGCGTTCGCTACGTTCGAACCGGTCAAACTGGCGCGACATTATTTGTTCTCCATCAATTCGTCAAAAGTCATCGGTTTGTCTTCGACCTTGGCTGTTTTCAACGCCCAATCCACCACGTTTTCTTCGACCACCAGCGACTCGATGTCGTGCAGCCGCTCCGGCGACTGGTAGTACCACTTCACGAGTTCTTGCGGCTGCTGATAGCTTTGCGCTTGCAACTCCACCGCCGCGCGCACTTGCTCGGGCTTGGCCTGCAGACCATTGACGCGCACCACCTCGCCCAGAATAAGCCCAAGCGTCACGCGCCGTGTAGCCGACTTCTCGAACACTTCCGCCGGGAACGGCATTTCTTCCTTGAGCGGCATGCCGCGCGCCGCCATATCGTCGCGCATCGATTGTTGCAGCCGGGAAACTTCCATATCAATCAATGACTTGGGCGCTTGCATCGTGGTCACGTCGAGGAACGCCTGCATCACCTGATCCTTGACCTTGGACTTGAGGCGATTTTGCACTTCACGTTCCAGGTTCGCCTTGACGTCCGCGCGCATCTTGGACATGTCGCCGTCGGCGACGCCCAACGATTTCGCGAACTCGGCGTCAATCTCTGGCAGTTTCGCCTCGGCGACCTCGGCAAGCTTGACCTGGAAGCGCGCGGTTTTCCCCTTCAGATCATTAACGTGATATTCGTCGGGAAACTTGAGGTCGAAGGCTTTCTCATCGCCCGCTTTCATGCCGGCAAGTTGGCCGTCAAACTCGGGCAGCAGGCGGCCATCGCCCAACACCGCTGTTTGATCTTTCGCAACGCCGCCTTCGAACTCTTTGCCGTCGATGGTGCCCGTGTAATCGATTTTTACGCGATCCGTGGTCTGCGCGCCGCGCTCGACCACGTTATAGCTCACGCGCTGCTTGCGCATGATTTCGAGCGTCTTGTCGATTTCCACATCAGTGATCGCCAGTTGCGGGCGCGATATGGTCTTGCCGGAAATATCACCCACCGCGAATTCAGGGTAGACCTCGAAGGTTGCGCTGTACTGAAAATCCGCGCCGCCCTCCGCCAATGGGGTCGGGTCGAATTTGGGGTAACCCGCGACCTTCAGATTCTGCTGACGCACCGCATCGCCGAAGCTTTGCTCCAGCTTTTCGCCCATGACCTCTTGACGCACCTGCGGGCCGTATTGCTGTGCGACGACCTTGAACGGCACCTTGCCCGGCCGAAACCCGGGCATTTTCGCGCTACGGCTGATTTTCTTCAGGCGGGCCTCGATCTCGCCATCGATTTCCGTTAGCGGAATCGCAACCTTCAGCCGCCGTTCCAGCCCTTCCAACGTTTCAAGACTCGCTTGCATCAAATATCCTCAATATCTACTCTACCCGGTTTCTGGTGCGAAAGAAGGGACTCGAACCCCCACGCCTTTCGGCGCCAGAACCTAAATCTGGTGCGTCTACCAATTCCGCCACTTTCGCGCCGCAACATTCGCGACCGGTAGATTGTAATATACTCGCCACATTAAAGACACCCTGCAATGCTTGCAATCTTTCTCAAGGATAATTCGCAAGTTATTGTTTAAATTGGACATTTTCGCAACAGGATGGCGGTCGATCATTACGAGAATTTCCCCGTCGCCTCGATCCTGCTGCCGGCCCAATTTCGCCGCCCGGTCGGCCTTATTTACCGCTTTGCGCGTGAAGCCGACGACTTTGCGGACGAAGGAGACCTGCCGCCAGCCGAACGCCTTGCCCTGTTGGACAGCTTCAACCGTGAGTTGGATCGCATCGAGTCCGGCTCGCCGCCCAGTATCCCTTGGTTCGGCGAACTTGCCGCGATCATCCACGAACATGCGCTGCCGGTCACGCTGTTTCGCGACCTGCTATCGGCGTTTTCCCAGGATGTCACCAAGGAACGTTACGCCGATTACGCCGAAGTGCTCGACTATTGCCGCCGCTCGGCCAATCCCATAGGCCGGCTGCTGCTGGCACTCTATGACGCCGCGACGGCGCCGAACCTGACCCATGCCGACGCCATCTGTTCCAGCCTGCAACTCATCAATTTCTGGCAGGATGTACCCATCGACTACCGCAAGAACCGGATTTATTTTCCGCAAGACGAAATGAAGCAATACGGCATCACCGAACAACAAATCGCCAGCGCCGGCACCAGCGGCAACTGGCGTGCCTTCATGGCGTTTCAGGTGGAGCGCGCGCGCGCGCGGCTGCTGTCCGGCGCGCCGCTGGGACGCGTGCTAAAAGGCCGGCTCGGTCTTGAAATGCGCATGATCATCGCTGGCGGCGAACGCATCCTGACCAAAATCGTGAATGTCGATTACGACGTGTTTAACAAGCGTCCCGTGTTGAAACCGCACGACTGGTTACTGATGGCCGCGCGTACGGTGACGCTGTGACGCCGCACGAATACTGCCAACAAAAAGCCGTAGCCAGCGGTTCAAGCTTTTATTACAGCTTTCTCTTTCTGCCGCCGGAGCGCAGGCGTGCGATCACCGCGCTGTATGCCTACTGCCGCGAAGTCGATGACGTGGTGGACGAATGCACCGATCCGGGTGTCGCGCGCACCAAGCTCGCGTGGTGGCGCGAGGAAGTGGGCAATCTTTACGCTGGCTGCGCGCGCCATCCGGTAACGCTGGCGCTCACCGAGGCCATTACGCCGTATCGCATCCAGCAGCAGCACATGCTCGAACTCATCGACGGCATGGCGATGGACCTCGATTACAACCGCTACCCGGACTTTGACACGTTGAAACTATATTGCCACCGCGTCGCCGGCGTGGTGGGCCTGATGTCGGCGGGCATCTTCGGCTATGAACACAAAAGCACGCTCGATTATGCCGCCGATCTGGGACTCGCGTTCCAGCTCACCAACATTGTGCGCGACGTGGGCGAAGACGCGCGGCGCAACCGCATTTATCTGCCGCTCGACGAATTGCAGCGGTACAATGTCAGCGAAGGCGACATCCAGGCCGCCCGCGAATCGGATAATTTCAACAAGCTCATGTCATTCCAGATCGACCGCGCGCTCGCGCACTACGATCAGGCGTTCTCAAAACTGCCTGACGCCGACCGCAAACCGCAAATACCGGGCATCATCATGGCCGCGATTTATCGCACGTTGCTGGAAGAGATCCGCGCCGACGGCGGGCGAGTGCTCACGCAGCGCACCTCGCTCACACCGGTGCGCAAGTTATGGATCGCGTGGAAAACTTGGTTCAAGGGCTGATTTGATAATGTTCCAGCGCATTTTTTATTCGACAGTCCTTGCAGCAGCGCTGCTGGTCACGTCCGCGCATGCGCAATCTCCCGCCGCGACGGCGCCGGGTCAGCCCGTGACACCCGCGACTTCAGAAAACGCGCGCGACACGTTGTCGCGCGTACGCCCCGCCGTGATTCAGATCAAGGGATTTTTCGGCTCGAACACCGCGCAAGCGTTTCACGGCACAGGCTTTGCCGTGGCCGAAAACGGCGTGTTCATGACCAACTACCACGTGGTCGCGCAACAGGTGCAGTTCCCCGACAAATACCGCCTCGAATACCGCACGCCCGAAGGCAAGACCGGCAAAATCGGCGTGCTTGCCATCGACGTGCGCCACGACCTCGCGGTGGTCCGCGCGGACGGCCACACGCCGCCGCCGCTCAAGCTCGAATCCGTGGTGCCCATGAAAGGCGAGCGCGCCTATTCGATAGGTTTTCCGCTCGATGTCGGCCTCACCATCACCGAGGGCGTATCGAACGGCAAGGTCGAGGATTCATTCGATCCACGCATTCATTACTCCGGCGCGATCAATGGCGGCATGTCGGGCGGTCCGGCGTTGAACGCCTCGGGCGTGGTCATTGGTGTGAATGTATCGGGCTACCGCTTTGAGCAACTGGTGAGTTTTCTGGTGCCCGCCGAGCACGCACAGGCGCTGCTTGATCGCGCGCTCAAACAAAAACCCAACGCGGGCGGCATCCGGCGAGACGTAACCACGCAATTGCGCGCGCACGCCACCGAACTGCTGGGCGCGCTAAAAGGCCCGATGCTCACGCAAGCCGCGTCAGGCTACTCGTTGCCGGCAAAACTTGCACCCTTCATCGATTGCAACGCGGCGGGCGACCCCGCGCCCGATCAGCCGGTGCAAATCGTGCGTGTTAACTGCTCCGCCAAGGCCGGGCTCTACGTGCAGCAAGGTCTTTACAGCGGCGATCTCAGATTCTCACACTATGTATTAACCACCGACAAACTCGACGCCTGGCGCTTCTCGCGACGGCTGTCGGATTTGGCGGCCGCCACCGGTGCGCATGGCTCGCGCCGGCACGTGGGCCCGTTCTCCTGCGAAAACAAAACCATCAGCCTGAAGGGTTTCGACGCCAGCGTGATGGTGTGCGTGCGCGGCTATCGCAAGCTCGAAGGACTCTACGATTTCACCGTGCGCGTGAGCAGCCTCAACGGCTCGAAACGCGGATTCGCCAGCCACCTCGACATGTACGGCCTTGAATTTGATGCGGGCATGAATTTCATCAAGCGTTACGTCGAAGCCATGGAGTGGAAGCCATGAGCATCGAAACCGTATTGATCGAAATCCTCGGCAGCCATGGCCGCGTGCAGACGCGCGAACGCATTGCGCTCACCGGCGAAAAGCGCACATTCACCATCGGCCGCGGCGTGCATGCCGATGTGACCCTCGATGATGCGTACGCGGCGGCCACGCACGTCTCCATCGAAGTCACGCCCGAAGGCAAGATTCTCGTCAGCGATCAAGGGTCGGTGAACGGCATTGTTGTCGCCGGCAAGCGTCTCAAGAGCGCGCAAAACCTGGAACTTGCCGATGGCGCGTTGCAGATCGGCCACACGCGCATGCGCATACGCAGCGCGCACGAAACACTGGCGCCGGAGAAACCTGATCAAATAGAACCGGCTTCGCTGATACGCAGCCCTGCGTTTATCGCGGCAGTGGCCGGACTCGCTTGCCTCGCACAACTGATTTACAACGGCTGGCTTGGCGCGCCGCGCGATCTGGCCTCCACCATCGTCACCACGCTGATTTCCGCAATACTGGCCGTGGGCGTGTGGATCGCGTTCTGGGCGTTGCTCTCGCGCGTGATGATGGGCGAGTGGCGCTGGCTACGCCACGCGGCGATCATACTTGGCGTGGTGGCGGTATTCGTTTCGCTCGACGGCTTGCTTGAATTGGGATGGTTCGTGTTTTCGTTGCCGCAGTGGAGCACGCGCGCGGCGTGGGTAGGCGCCATCGCTTTCGGCTGCGCGCTTTATTTGCACCTGACCTATTCATCGAACATCACCGCGCGCCGCGCCGCGCTGGTGGCGTGCATCGTGCCCGCGCTGTCCGGCGGTACTGGCCAATGGGTGCAAGAGCGCTATCAAGTGCGCGACGTGAATTACATCGGCGCGAGCCTGCGTGTTTACCCGCCGTCACTCAAATTGCGCGCGGCGGGCACGGTTGATGATTACTTCCGCGCCGCCGCCGATTTACGCGAAGCCTCCGACAGGAAGCGCAAGGCGATGCTGGGGGACGATGAAGGCGGCGAAGCCGACGACGACGGCTAAATACCATCCGTAGCCTTGGAGATCATTGAATGAATCTGCAACTAAACGACAAAACCGCACTGGTCACCGGCGCAAGCCAGGGCATAGGCCGTGCAATCGCCAAGGGCCTTGCCGCGGAAGGCGTGCAAACCTGCATCGTCGCGCGCCGCAAAAACCTGCTCGACGAACTCGCCGCTGAGATCGTCACCGCAGGTGGAAAAACGCCCGCCATCGTAGTTATCGACGTAATGGAAACCGGCGCACCGCGGCGCCTGATGCAAGCGGCGGAAAATGCCCTCGGCAAAATCGACATCCTCATCAACAGCGCCGGCGGCAGCAAACCGGCGATAGCCATCGACGCACCCGACAGCGCGTGGGATGAATCAATGACGCTTAACTTCGTGCGCGTGCGCCAGCTCACCCACGCCGTATTACCCGGCATGATCGCGCACAAATGGGGCCGCATCATCAACATCAGTGGCAAATCCGAACCCGAAGCCCTGATCGCCGCCACGCCCACCAAGGCCGCGATACATGCCTGGGCCAAAGGTTTGTCACGCGAAGTCGGCCCGCACGGCATCACCGTCAACTGCATCCCACCCGGACGCATCATGAGCGAGCAGATACGCCGCAAATACTCGCCGGAGTTTCGCGCCGAGCAATCCGCGAAAGAAATACCCGTTGGCCGCTATGGCGAGCCGGAGGAGTTGGCGGTGCTGGCGGTGTTTTTGGCCTCACCGCTGGCCGCATACATCACTGGCACAGTGATGCCAGTGGACGGGGGCTTGAGAAAGTACGCGTTCTAGCAACTTCTCAACGGACGTAGGGCGCAATCGAAGCGAAGCGCATTGCGCCGTTCGTTAGTTTGCATGCCGTGTGTTTAACCCCAAGTTCGCCGGGGACAGCTGCGCCGCCCGGCGGCTCACAGGGAATTTGCTGCTTACACCTGCGGTTTGCGTGCTTTTTCTTTCAACGCCGTCGTTCCCGCGCAGGCGGGAACCTAAAACACAGTGCCACTTGAGACCACGTATGGATTCCCGCCTGCGCGGGAATGACAGATGGACGGTTACACTCGCACGATATAATTCCGTATCAATCGCACTGTCACGGGCACAACCATGCAAACCAAAATCCCCTGCGTGATCATGCGTGGCGGCACTTCGCGCGGGCCGTTTTTTCATTTGCCCGATCTGCCCTCTGATACTAAAACACGTGATGCGGTGTTGTTGTCGGTGATGGGTTCGCCTCACGAGATTCAGGTGGATGGCATTGGCGGTTCGCATTCAGTGACCAGCAAGGTGGCGATGATCAGCAAGTCCGCCCGGCCCGGCGTCGATGTCGATTACCTGTTCGCGCAGGTGGAGATCAATGAACGGCGCGTGGATACCAAACCCAATTGCGGCAATATGCTGGTGGCGGTGGGGCCGTTCGCCATCGATCAAGGTTTGATCGCCGCGCAAGACGGTGAAACGCCGGTGCGCATTTTCAATGTGAATACGCAGTCGATGGTCGAGGCGATTGTGCAAACGCCTGGCGGTATTGTGAATTACGAAGGCGCTGCCGCGATTGATGGCGTGCCTGGTACCGCGGCGCCGGTGGGCATCAATTTCACCGCCGCGATTGGTTCGGTGACGAAGAAGCTGCTGCCCAGCGGCAAGCCGCGGGATGTGATCGACGGTATCGAGGTGAGCTGCATCGATGTTGCGATGCCGGCCATACTGATGCGCGCGGAGTCGTTCGGCAAAACGGGTTACGAAACGCCGAATGAACTTGATGCCGACCGCGAACTTTTCAAGCGCATGGAAGCGATCCGCATCAAGGCTGGCGCGCTGATGGGCATGGGCGATGTATCCAAATCGGTGGTGCCGAAAATTGCACTGCTCGCGCCGGCGCGCCATGGCGGCATGATCAGCGCGCGTTACTTCGTGCCGGACACTTGCCACAAGTCGCTTGCCGTGACTGGGACAGTTTGCATTGCTTCGGCAAGCGCGATCCCTGGAACCATCGCCGAAAAACTCGCGGGCCGCACCAGTGCTCCGCAGGGCATCGTGGAAGTCGAGCATCCGTCGGGCAAAATCGAGATTGATCTGGATGCCGATTTCACCAATGGCAAACAACTGTTGCGCCGCGCGGCGCTGGTGCGCACGGCACGCCGCATATTCGAAGGCATGGTGCATGTGCCGCGCGCGGTGTGGGCTGGCAAATAGCATTCATATCGAAATATAACGTAACTAATTGTTTTTAAACACTATTTAAAGACGTGCCCAATAACACACAGCACGTCGCGGTGATCGGTGGCGGCTACGCGGGGATGGCGGCAGCGGTCACGCTGGCCGAGCAGCGCGTGCCGGTCACCGTGTTTGAAGCAGGCCCCGTTCTCGGCGGCCGCGCGCGGCGCGTTGAGCTCAACGGCATCGCGCTCGATAACGGATTGCACATACTCATCGGCGCCTATCGCGAAACACTGCGGCTGATCGCGCAAGTCACGTCTGCTTCAACAAACACTTTGCTACGTGTGCCGCTCGACTGGCACATGCATCAGGGCTTGCAGCTACGCGCGCCAAGGTTGCCCGCGCCCTTGCATCTGGTGGCGGCATTGCTCACCGCCAAGGGTGCGGGCTGGGGCGAACGTTTTGCCGCGATACGCATGATGCGCGCACTGCGTGAGGCGAATTTTCAATTGCCCGCCGACACGACCGTCAGCGCCTTGCTAGGCGCGCACAAACAAGGCCCGATACTCACCCGGCAACTGTGGAATCCGCTGTGTGTGTCCGCGCTCAACACGCCGCCGGATAAGGCCTCCGCGCAACTTTTTCTCAACGTGCTGCGCGATGGGCTTAACGCCGATCGCGCGGGCAGCGACATGCTGATCTCGCGCGTGGATTTGAGCGCGCTGTTTCCGCAACCGGCGGCGGACTACGTGCGCACCCATGGCGGCGAAGTGCTGACCAATAGCCGCGTTACCCTGCTGGAACCGGGCGCAAGCGGTTTTCGTGCCAGCGCGGGCGGCGTCACGCGCCAATTCAGCCACGTGATCTGCGCGCTGCCGCCGCATCAGGCGCCCGCATTTCTCGCCAACATCGGCACATTGAGCGAGACCGTTGAAATCATCAAGGCGCTGGAATATCAACCGATCACCAGTGTGTATCTGCAATTCGACGGACGCGTGAAGTTGCCCGCGCCGATGCTGGGGCTGGCGCAGGGCGTGGCCCAGTGGTTGTTCGACCGCGAGGCGATCTGCGGTCAGCGCGGCTTGATCGGTGCGGTGATCAGCGCCGAAGGCCCGCATCAGGAATTGACGCAAGATGAACTGGCACAACGCGTGATCGATGAATTGGCCGCGAAATTCGGCTCGCTGCCGCCGCTCAAGTGGCAGCGCGTGATCTCGGAAAAACGCGCGACGTTCTCCGCCACGCCTGGCTTGCGCCGCCCGCCGCAAAAAACGCCGCTGGCAAATTTTTATCTTGCGGGCGACTACATCGCCAGCGAATATCCGGCAACGCTGGAAGCGGCGATACGCAGCGGCATCGCATGCGCGCGCGAGATCGCGGCGTCCAGCGCCGCGCTATAATTATCCTTTCCCCGCACGCATCAGGAGTATCAATTGTCCGAACGTGAATCGATGCAATACGACGTTGTGATCGTCGGCGCCGGCCCTGCCGGCCTTGCCGCGGCGATACGGCTAAAACAACTCGCCACCGAACATGAACACGAAGTCAGCGTTTGCATCATCGAGAAAGGCTCCGAGGTCGGCGCGCATATCCTGTCCGGCGCGGTGATGGATCCGCGCTCGATGAACGAGCTGTTTCCCAACTGGAAGGAACTTGAAGCGCCGCTTAATGTGCCGGTGGCCGAGGACAAATTTTTGTTTCTCACCGAAACCGGATCACTGCGGCTGCCGACTTTCCTGCTGCCGGGTTGTCTGCAAAATCACGGCAACTATGTGATCAGTCTTGCCGCCGTATGCCGCTGGCTCGGACAACAAGCCGAAGCGCTGGGCGTGGAGATTTTCCCTGGCTTCGCCGCCGCCGAAGTGCTGTTCAACGAAAACGGTTCCGTTAAAGGCGTGGCTACCGGCGACATGGGCATAGGCCGCGACGGCAAGCCCACCGATGCGCACGCGCCTGGCATGGAGCTGCACGCCAAGTACACGTTTTTCGCCGAGGGCTGCCGCGGGCACTTGGGCAAGATGTTGCAGGAGAAATTCAAGCTGCGCGAAGGGGTTGACCCGCAGGTCTACGGCATCGGCCTCAAAGAGTTGTGGGAGATCAAACCGGAAAAACACCAGGCCGGGCTGGTGATCCACACCGCCGGCTGGCCGTTGCAAAACGACACTTACGGCGGTTCGTTCTGTTATCACCTCGACAACAATCAGGTGGCGATCGGTTTTGTCGTCGGCTTGGGTTACACCAATCCGTATTTGAGTCCCTACGAGGAATTTCAGCGTTACAAAACGCATCCGGCGATACGCCAGTACCTCGAAGGCGGCAAGCGCATCTCCTATGGCGCGCGTGCGATCAACGCCGGCGGACTGCAATCACTGCCCAAACTGATATTCCCTGGCGGCTGTCTCGTCGGCGACGACGCGGGCTTTCTCAATGCGTCACGCATCAAGGGCAGCCATGCCGCGATGAAGTCGGGCATGCTCGCCGCGCAAGCCGCGTTCATCGCGCTGAAAGCCGGCCACGAGAGCGATGAACTCGCCGATTACCCGTCGGCCTTCAAGGAAAGCTGGCTGCACGAAGAATTGCATATCGCGCGCAACTTCAAGCCGTGGATGGCCAAGGGTCTCACCGTCGGCACGTTGATGTTCGGCATGGATCAGGTGCTGTTCAGAGGCAAGGCGCCGTGGACGATGCGCAACAAACATCACGATCACGAGATGTTGAAGTCGAAGAAAGAATGCGAGCCTATTGTTTATCCCAAACCCGACGGCGTAATCACCTTCGACCGTTTGTCATCGGTGTTCATCTCCAACACCAATCACAACGAAGACCAGCCGTGTCACTTGACGTTAAAAGATGCCTCGGTGCCGGTGAAGGTCAATCTGGAACTCTATGATGCGCCCGAGCAGCGCTATTGCCCGGCGGGCGTCTACGAAATCGTGCGCGACGCCGATGGCAGCAATCCGCGCTTGCAGATCAACGCGCAGAACTGCGTGCATTGCAAAACCTGCGACATCAAGGACCCGACGCAGAACATCGTATGGGTCACGCCCGAAGGCGGTGGCGGACCGAATTATCCGAATATGTAGCAAACACCAAATCGCACGCCCAAAACTAACGCGGCCCTGGATGAAACCATCCAGGGCCGTTTTTTCACAGGCAGTGATATTTCATAAGTTATTGTTTTTAAAAAATATTTTTAAAGCTATCGCTTCACCCCAAGCATGGCGTCGCGCAAGCGCCCGTCCACCGGCTTCGTTCCGATCCATATGCGCAGCATGGCCTGGAAAAAATCATCGCCCTTGATGATGATTTTCTCTTCGCCATTGATGCTGATGCGAGTGCCGCCCGCCGGCGTGTAATCAAGCAGCACCACCGCGCCTTTTTTCAGCGCGCCCACCGTACTCATCATGCGATTCAATTCACGGATGCGTCCTTCGATCAACGCAAGCTCGGCGGGAATATGGTTCGCCGCGAGCGCGCTGTTAAGCGACGCGCTCAAGTCCTTCGCGGTCAGATCATCGGCCAGCACATGCATCATCACGCGCTTGGCGCTGGCGTCCTTGATCACTTCCTCGGCGCTGGATTTTTGCGCGGGCAGATAAAGCGCGCCGACATAAAGCTTGATGAATGCGAGCTTGGTGCGCACACCCGCGCCGTTGAGCACCAGCGATGGCCCGCCCGGCAAGGTGATCTTGTCCTCGATGCGCACGCCTTCAACTTCCGCCGCTGCCGCCGCACGCAGCGTAAGAGCCAGCAGCACCAAGACCCAGATTGCACGTTTTGTCATATCCTCCTCCATATCAATCAAGCAACAACCGCCGCGCTGGAACGTCTACGCGTTTTCCCAGCCCGGCAGAAATATCACAGCGACTCGAACACGCCCGCGGCGCCCATGCCGGTGCCAATGCACATGGTGACCATGCCGTATTTCTTTTTCTGCCGGCGCAGGCCGTGCATCAGCGTTGCGACCCTGATCGCGCCAGTCGCGCCCAGCGGATGACCCAGCGCAATCGCGCCGCCCAGCGGATTGACCTTCGCGTGATCGAGCCCCAAATCCTTCATCACCGCCAGCGATTGCGCGGCGAACGCTTCGTTTAACTCAAACCAGTCGATGTCATTCTGCGTGAGGCCCGCGAGTTTCAGCGCCTTGGGGATCGCCTTCACCGGGCCGATGCCCATGATATCCGGCGGCACACCCGCCACCGCGTAGCTCATGAAGCGCCCCAGCGGCGACAGGTTGTAACGCTTCATCGCCGCCTCGCTCATCAAGATCACCGCGCCCGCGCCATCCGACATTTGCGAGCTGTTGCCGGCGGTCACCGAGCCTTTCGCCGCGAACGCGGGACGCAGCCGCGCCAGTCCCTCGGGCGAGGTGTCGCGGCGGGGGCCTTCGTCGGCGGTGATTTCACGCGTGTTGATCTTGATCTCGCGCGTCACGAGATCGGGCAGTTTTTCGGCCAGCGTGTACGGTGTTACTTCATCCTTGAACTCACCATTCTCCTGCGCGCGCAGCGCGCGGCGATGGCTTTCAGTGGCGAACATGTCCTGTTCTTCGCGCGTGACTTTCCATTGCGCGGCGACTTTCTCGGCGGTCACGCCCATGCCGTAGCCAATCGCCACGTTTTCGTCCTTGTCGAAAATCGAAGGACTGAAAGAGGGCTTGTTGCCGCCCATCGGCACCATGCTCATGCTCTCGGTGCCCGCCGCGATCATGATATCGGCTTCGCCCAGCCGTATGCGGTCGGCCGCCAGCGCCACCGCCTGCACGCCAGACGAGCAAAACCGGTTGATGGTCATGCCCGACACCGTATCAGGCAAACCGGCGAGCAGCAGCGCGATGCGCGCAACATTCATCCCCTGCTCGCCTTCGGGCATGGCGCAGCCGACGATGGCGTCTTCGATCTCCGCGGGATCAAGCCCCGGACATTGCGCCAGCGCGGATTTCAACACGTGCGCCAGCATGTCATCGGGCCGCACGTTGCGGAACATGCCGCGCGGCGCCTTGCCGACTGGCGAGCGGGTTGCGGCTACGATGTAGGCGTCCTGGATTTGGCGGGTCATATTGGTACCTCGTTTTGTCGTAATGCGTGAGTGGTGAGGCGTGAGGCGCAATCTATCGCGGTGTTACGCCTCACGCCTCGCGCCTATCGCCTCACTAGTTTCTCAGCGGCTTCCCATTCTTCAACATAAACTCAATGCGCGCCTGCGTTTTTTCGGTGGCGAGCAATTCCATGAAGTGCTTGCGCTCCAGGTCGAGGAACCATTGCTCGTCGACCAGGCTGCCGGCCTCGATGTCGCCGCCGCACATCACCGTGGCGACCTTGGTGCTGATCAGATAGTCGTGCTCGGAAACCAGGCCGCCGGCGAGCATATTGGCCACGAATGCACGCAGCGTGGCGATCGCGCTACGCCCCGCCACGGGTATAGCGGTCTGGCGCAGCGGCGGACGATATCCCGCCGCGGACATCGCGCGCACCTCGGCCTTGGCGATTTCGAGCAGTTCAAATCGATTCATCACCACGCGGTCGGTGGCGCGAAGATAGCCGATGTCGCGCGAGTGCTCGGCGCTACGGCCGATCTCCGCCATGGCGACCGCCTTGAAATATTTCTGGATGAAGGGCGACATGTCCGCGCCCTTGGCGTCACTCACCGCGCGCATGGCAAATTCCTTGCAGCCGCCGCCCGCGGGCAACAGGCCCACGCCGACCTCAACCAGGCCGAGGTAGCTTTCGTGCGTCGCTACCGCGAGGTCGCAGTGCATGACGAATTCACAGCCGCCACCGAGCGCCAGCCCATCCACCGCCGCCACGGTCGGAATCATCGAATACTTGAGCATCTGCGTCGTATCCTGGAACGACTCAACGAGTTGCTCGACTTCGGCGAGCTTGCCCGCCATCAGTTGATCGGCGACACCCAGTTGCCTCGCGGCTTTTAACGCGAGCGACTCGGCTTCTTTCTTGAGCGACTTGAACAGCTTACCCAGGCCCGATGGCTTTGCCGCGGGCCGCTCGCCACCGCCGGTCGTTTTCTTGAGATTCGCCCCCACCGAAAACGGCGGCTCGGTCTGCCACACGACCAAGCCCATGTAATTTTTCTCGGCAGTCTCGATGGCCTGCTGCACGCCTTCGAGCACATCGTCGCCGATGGCATGCATGCGGCTCTTGAAGCTGACGATGGCTATGTTGTCGCCGGTGTGCCAGCAACGCACGCCGCCGGTCTCGAATATGGTTTCGCCGTAGTTGCGCTCTTCGCCGAGTAATTTGTCGGGAAACGGCTGGCGTTTGTATACCGGCAGCGCGGGCCGCGCTTTGTAGCTGTTGGCCGCGGGCGAAAACGAACCTTGCGTGCCATGCACGCCCGTGCGCGCGGCGTCGAGCGCCCACGCCGGCAGCGGCGCGTTGCTCATCGTCTTGCCGGCGGCGATATCCTCGGCGATCCACTTGGCGATTTGTTGCCAGCCCGCCGACTGCCAGATTTCAAACGGGCCCACGTCCCACCCAAACCCCCAGCGAATCGCGAAATCCAGATCACGCGCGTTATCGGCAATTTCACCGAGATGCACCGAGCAGTAATGAAACGAATCGCGGAATATCGACCACAGGAATTGCGCTTGCGGATGCGTGGATGCGTGCAACTGCGCGAATCGCTCGGCGACGTTTTTGTTCTTCAGAATTTCAACCACGCCCTCGTCGGCTTCACCTTCCGATAGGCGGTAATTTTTCTCTTTAATATCAAGTACTTGTATATCCCTGCCGACCTTCTGATAGACGCCGCGTTTGGTCTTCTGGCCGAGCGCGCCCTGATCGATCAGCGTTTTCAGCCATGCAGGCACAGCGTAAAAGCGATGCCACGGATCGTTGGGCAGCGTGTCACGCATGGTGTTGACCACATGCGCGAACGTGTCGAGCCCCACCACATCGGCGGTGCGAAACGTCGCACTCTTCGGGCGGCCGATCAGCGAACCTGTCAGCGCGTCAACGGTATCAAAACCGATGCCCAGCCCCTCGGCATGATGGATCGTCGCCAGCATCGAAAACACACCCACGCGATTGGCGATGAAGTTGGGCGTGTCTTTCGCGCGAATTACGCCCTTGCCCAGAGTGGTTACGAGAAATTTTTCGAGATCATCAAGGATGTGCGCATCGGTTTCATTGCACGCGATCAACTCGACCAGATGCATGTAGCGCGGCGGATTGAAAAAATGCACGCCACAGAAACGATTGCGCAACTCGGCGGGGAACGCGCTCGCCAGTTGATTGATCGACAACCCTGATGTGTTGCTCGCGAATATCGTGTGCGGCCCCAAGTGCGGCGCGACTTTCTTGTAGAGATCGGATTTCCAGTCCATGCGCTCCGAAATCGCCTCGATAACGATGTCGCATTCTTTCAACCGGTCAAGATGCTGTTCGTAATTCGCCGCTTGAATAAAGTTGGCGCGCGAGGCAATGGCGAGCGGACTGGGTTCGAGTTTTTTCAGATTCTCGATCGCCTTCTTCACATTGCCGTTCGGATCACCCTCTTTCGCGGGCAGTTCAAACAACACAACCTCTACGCTGGCGTTAACCAGATGTGCGGCGATCTGCGCGCCCATGACACCGGCGCCGAGAACGGCGGCCTTACGTACCAAAAACGGAGTAGCGGACGGCATGGCGATTCCTGATTATTCTCTTGTTCGACGGGAAAATTCTAGCACCGCATAGGGCCGTGCGGGGGAAAGCGTAAATCACGCCCCAAAAACGAAAAAAGCCGGGCAGCCGCGAAGGCTGCCCGGCTTGACATGCCGGATTTAGAACGAGTGCGAGTATTGGACCGAAATGATGTCCGCCCTGCTGTTGAAGTGGCCGATCAAGCGTCCCGGCACACCAGCGGTGGCATTGTTTACCGCACCGTCCTTGACGAACTCGTGGGCGTAGGCGAATTCAAGCGTACCTTGCTTGGAGGGCTTATATTGCATACCCAAGGCTACCCACTTACGATCCTGGTCAGGCAGTCGCGGCGAACGGTGCAGGTCGTTCGTAGGCGTCTTGTCGAAGGCTACACCAAAGCGAAACTTGGCACGATCGCTCATCTTGTAGTTAGTGCTTGATTGTAATCCTCGGCTGCCTCTATAGCAGCGCGGGTTTT
>CAMDLH010000120.1 GCA_945901405.1 Bordetella parapertussis
GTTTGCGTGGGCACGCTGCGCTTTGCCCACCCTACCGCCTGTGTCGTGACTACTTCTTCGGCCACAAAACGCCCTCGTTGCCGCGCGGCACCGCGCCCACGCCTTTATACACAAACTTCTGCAAACGTTTGCCTTCGTACGTCTCCGTCGTATACAGATTACCTTTCGAATCCAGCGCGATGCTGTGCACGCCGTAGAACTGGCCGGGCTGGCGGCCGCCGTCGCCGAATGTCGATATCTCTTCGAGCGTGTCGCGCACGATGATGCGCACTTTTTCGTTTTGGCCGTCGGTCAAAAAGATAAAACGTTGCTTGGGGTCTTTCGAGAACGCAAGATCCCATGCCGAACCTGAGCCGAGCGTGTTGCGTGCGAAAAACTGTTCTTTCACGAATGTGCCGTCTGGCTCGAACACCTGTACACGGTTGTTGGCGCGGTCGCACACGTAGAGCAGCCCGTCGTTCGACAGATCGGCGCAGTGCACAGGGTTGCGGAACTGCTTTGCTGGAGGCGCTTTCGGATCATACGGCCCCTGATCGGCGTCGTCGGGTTTGTTGCCGTACGCGCCCCAATAGCGCTTCATCTTGCCGGTGTCGGCGTCGAGCACGGCGACGCGCTTGTTGAGATAGCCGTCGGCGATGTAGGCCTCGTTCGCTTTCGAATCGATCCAGATTTTCGCCACGCGCCCGAAGTTGGTCAGGTCGTTGCTGCCGGCGTTCTTGCCCATGCCGCTCATCTGCATGAGAAATTTGCCTTCCTTGGTGAACTTGAGAATGTGCGCGTCCTTGGGGCCGTTACCGCCGATCCACACGTTGCCCTTGTGATCGACCGTGATGCCGTGATTCGACAACGGCCATTCGTAACCTTCGCCCGGCCCGCCCCATGCACTCACCAGATTGCCCGCCGGGTCGAAGCGCAGCACGAGCGGCGCGCCGCGGCAGCATTCGCCCGTGGGCGGATTCAATTCCAGCCGCTTTTCGTTGTTATGCAACGTGGCCGAACTGCGATGAATGATCCAAACGTGATCCTGCTCATCGACCCACACGCCAATCGCCGAACCAAGCACCTACTGCTTGGGCAGCGGCTTGGGCCAGAACGGATCAACCTCGAACATGGGCGCCTGCACGGTCTCGCGCTGCGCCTCGGCCTGGTTTTGCAGCAGCGCCTGACCGGCGCCCAAACCGGCGACGCTCAATGCCAGCAGGCCGCCGGCGATAAATTGCTTGCGCGAGAATTTGCGAAAATTCATGACAGCCTCCCTGGCCATTGTCTTTCATGATTATACGCACGTGGATTTTTGCTTGTCATTGCGCGGTTAATTCAAGTAACGTCGAGTAACATCGATACACTTCCACGTTGCAAACATGAATCTAAAAACCTTATTTAACATGGTGTTGTGGTTGGTACTCGCGTGCGTATGCATGCACGTTCGCGCGCATGACATTCCCGCCGACGTGCGTCTGCATGTTTTCTTCAAGCCCGCCGGCAACATGCTCGAAGTGCTGATCCGCGCGCCGATGTCGGCGCTGCGCGACGTGGATTTTCCCAAGCGCGGGCCGGGTTATCTCGTCGTCTCGAAAGCCGACGAAGCGCTGCGTGGCGCGGCGAAACAGTGGCTCATCGACAACATCGATATTTTCGAGAACGGCGTCAGGCTACCCGCACCGCGCATAGCGCACGTGCGCGTGGCGTTGCCTTCGGATACGTCATTCACCGCCTACGAATCCGCGATGGCGAATCTCAAAAGCCCGCCGCTGGCGGACAATCTCGATCTGTATTGGAATCAGCAGATGCTCGACGTGCTGCTCGAATATCCGATTCAGTCCGACCTCGCGGACTTCGCTATTCATCCGCGCGTCGATCGACTTTCGCTGAAAACCTTCACCGCGCTGCGCTTCATGCCGCCGGGCGTCGAGACGCGGGCGTTCGAGTTTCACGGCAACCCCGGCGTGGTGGAACTTGGTCCGCGCTGGCATCAGGCGGCGTCGCGCTTCGTGGTGTCCGGCTTCTGGCACATACTCGAAGGCGTCGATCACCTGCTGTTTTTGCTGTGCCTCATCATTCCATTCAGGCAATTGCGGCCGCTGGTGGTGATCGTCACCTCATTCACCGTCGCGCACTCGATCACGCTGATCGCCGCCGCGTTTGGCTTTGTGCCCGACGCGCTATGGTTTCCGCCGCTGATCGAGCTGATGATCGCGCTCACCATCATCTACATGGCGCTGGAGAACATTGTCGGCAGCAATCTGCAGCGGCGCTGGATCATCACCTTTGCCTTTGGCCTGGTGCACGGTTTCGGGTTTTCGT
The DNA here is from genome assembly GCA_945901405.1 of Bordetella parapertussis. GTDB lineage: Bacteria > Pseudomonadota > Gammaproteobacteria > Burkholderiales > SG8-41 > CAMDLH01. The sequence continues at coordinate 2,305 of CAMDLH010000120.1, forward strand.
TCGCGCTGCGCGAATCGTTGCAATTCGCCGGAGACCATCTGGTCACTTCGCTGCTCGCGTTCAACCTCGGCGTGGAGATCGGCCAGCTTGTGGTGTTGATTATTCTGCTGCCGGTACTGGTGCTGCTGTTCAAACACGCGTGGGCGGAACGCATCGGCATCATCATACTGTCGGCGCTGGTCGCGCACACCGGCTGGCACTGGATGATCGAACGCAGCGAGCAGTTGCTTAAGTTTCCGTTGCCGAAATTCGATGCGGCTTTTGCCGCCAGCGCGATGCGCGGAATGATCGCGCTGATCGTTCTCGGCGCGCTGGTGTGGCTGGTTAACGGGTTTGTGCGGCGCTGGATGAATACAAAAAATAGTTAATAAAAACAATAACTTACGTATACATTCCCTGCGGCTATTCGAGCTTGAGCCCGGTCTGCTTGATCACGAGTTTCCAGCGCTCGGTCTCGGTCGCGAGCTGGCGCTTGAAGTCCTGCGACGAGCCTTGCGCAATATCCAGCGCCTGCGCGGCAAAGCGCTCGGTCGTATCGGGGCTTGCCAGCGCCTTGCGCAGTTCGCGGTGCAGCAGCGCGACGGTCTCGCGCGGCGTTCCCTTGGGCGCGAACACGCCATACCACGCCGCGGCAGTGAAATCATTTAGTCCCGCTTCATTGAAGGTGGGCACTTCGGGCAACTGGCGCAGGCGCGCCGTTGCCGCCACACCCAGGCCCTTGATCCTGCCGCTCTGTACCAGCGGTATGCACGGCGCCGCTGAGTTCATCGCCAACTGAATCTGCCCCGCCACGAGATCGGCAAGCGCAGCGCCGCTGCCTTTGTAAGGGACATGATTGAGCACCATGCCGGTTTGCATGCGCAACCGCTCGTAAGTGAAATGGGGCACGCTCGCAAGACCGCTCGTGCCCACGGCAAACTTTGCACTCTGTGGCCTGGACAGCGCCAGTAACTCGCCTAGATTGCCAGCAGGCGTCGCAAGCGCGCTCACCAGCATCTGCGGCGCGGAACCGATCTGCGCGATGGTCTCGAAATCCGTGAGCGGATCGTACCTTGCATCCTTGAACACCAGTGGGTTGACGTTAAACGCGTTGTCCGTCCACAGCAGCGTGTAACCGTCGGGCTGCGCGCTCTGCACGATCCTGGTGCCGATGATGCTCGCCGCACCCGCGCGGTTATCAACCACGAACGTCTGGCCGAGCGCGGCCGCGATTTTTTGTGTCACCACGCGCGAGGTAAAGTCGACCCCGCCGCCGGGCGAATAAGGCGCGACGATGCGTACTGGACGTTAGGGATAGCCGGCAGCGGCAGCCACGGCAAAAAACAACATGCACGCGGTGGTCAGCGCGCCAGCCGTTCGACAAGCGATTGCGTTCATTGCCGTACCCCTTTGATTGGATGGACCCCACCCGCGTTGCGCATGCCTGCGCGAGTATTCGATTCATCACGGACTTTAATGTGCGTGCCAGTAGCGGTCAAGGCGTGCCTGACTATCACGCGGCCTTCCTGCCACACGCGCTCAAAGCTCGACACGGTGGATGATACGATTTTTCAGCCGGTTGAACGGGGGGTGCATGTGCTCATCGTGAAGGGTTTCGACAAAGCACTTCAACAATTCCTTCTCAACAGCCCTGTCCTCGCACAGGATTTTGCTCTCGCGCACGGTTACTTTACCGATCCTGCCGTTATTGCCGATATGCAGATCGGCGACAAAATCGAATTTTGTGCACTGCCCTTTACCGATCTGCTCTTGCATGATGGGAATGCAGGTGCCGTTGCCATTGCCGTTGTAATGCCGGATGAAATTCGCCCACTCGGCTTTTTGCGCGGCGGAGAAATTTTTAATTTCCAGGGGCTGCTGGGCGTGACACTGAAGCGTAGTCAACAGCAGCACGCCCAAGACAACGAGCTTACGCATGGTTAAATCCGATTACCGTGCCGGCATCATCGGCTTTTGCCCCGGCGGCAATTGCACGTCAAAGGTCGTCAGCAATGTCGCTATCGACGAATAGCTGCCCATCAGCAGCACCAGTTCGACCAGCCGCTGATCGCCGAAAATATTGCGCGCACGCGCAAACACATCGGGCGCGACTTTTTTCTCGCCGATGGCCTGGCGTCCGAGCTGGATGATCGCCGCATCCTCCGGCGCGATGTTATCCACGCCCTTGCGATGCTTGATGATGTCGATCACCTCGGGCGGCACGCCTTCCTTCAGTGCCACCGCTTCATGCGCGAACCATTCGAATTGGCTTTCCATTTCGCGCGCGACCGTGAGGATGGCGATCTCGCGCACGCGGCCGTTGAGCAGCGATTCGTAACGCAAATAGTTGCTCAGGCCGCTCAGGTGCACCGCGGCTTTCGGGCTGTAGAGATTTAGTCCGCCCGGCCCCATGAGCCCGGCTATCGAGCGGCCGCCGGTGCGGGCGACCAAGGCATCGAACTGTTTCTTGCCTTGCTCGTCGAGGCTGTCGCGCTGGACACGTGGCAACCTGGAACGCGATTCGGCATGGACATCGGCGGGCAGGCTTGCATCCTTATCGGCGCGCATGGCGGCATCCTGAGAATAAGCGGGAGCCACAAATATCACGCCCGCGCATAACATGCACCAACGGCTGAATATCAAACGTAAGTAGGACATGAGTAGTCTCCTTGCAGGTTGATTCTTGGTTGCTGTTTACCGATCCAGCTTGCGCGTGATCAGGCAGTGCAGTAGCGCGCGCTCATTGCCGCTCAACGCGCCCACGCCATCCCGTGCAAAAAAACGCCTGCGGAATGCAGCCGCGGCAGCATCGAGATTGGATACGTCATAGCCAAACGCGGCAAGCAACAGCACGTCGCTCACCGCCGTCGGTGGTGCGGCAAGCGCCGCCTCGCACCACAGGCCGAACCCATGCTCCGCGAGACGCTTCCACGGAAACAAACGACTGGGATCGGTCTTGCGCCCCGGCGCGACGTCAGCATGCCCCAGAAAATTAGCCGCCGGAATTTTGTAGCGCGCTTTCAAATCCGCCAGCAATGCGAGCAGCGCCTGCATCATCGGCTCGGCGAAGGGTTCGTTGCCGTTGTTGTCGAGCTCGATGCCTAACGAGGATGAATTCAGATCGGTGTTGCCGCCCCAATACGAATCGCCCGCATGCCACGCGCGCGCCATTTCATCGACGAGGTAAATAATTTTGCCGTCGCGCGTAATGAGGTAATGGGCGCTGACTTCCTTCGCCGCGCTGGTGAGCGTGCGCAGCGCGTCTTCGGCGGTGTTGTTACTGGTGTGATGAATGATGACGAAGTTGGGACGGCGCGCGTTGAAGTTCGGCGACAGAATTTCGCTCATCGGCAAACTTGAGTGACGCGGCAACGGCGCGCAGCCCGTTGCCGTCAGCGCAATCATGCACAACAAAAATACCTTTAAAAACATATACTTGTAATCAAAATACACCTAACGCCAAACCAGCGGCCAGCGCCGCTCCGGTCTCCTCGCAGCGCTGCAAATCTTCAGCCCCTATCGTTTTCATCGCAAGGATTTTCTCCGGCGTTTGCGCGTGCGTGCACACGATGATCGACTCGGCCGCCTTGCGCAGCCGCCAGCCGGTGCAGATGCGTTCGGCCTGGCGCACCGCGTTCGCGCCATCGCTGCCCGCGCACACCAGCACCGCGTAGGCGCGGCCGACAATGCGCTCGAGCACGCCATAGAACACGCGGTCGAAAAATTCCTTCATCTCGCCCGCGATCGCGGCGAGGTTTTCCGGCATCACGAAAATGTAGCCATCGGCTTGCAGCAGGTCTTCGGCCTGCGCGTCTGCCGCTTGCAGCAAACGCACGTTGACTTCGCCGCCGGAAGACGCGCCGTGCGCGGCGGCTTGCGCCATCTGGCGCGCGCCGCCGGTTCTGGAATGAAATACGATGAGCAGTGTTTTCATGCGGCGCAGCGCATGCGGTAAATCAGCCCGCCAGCGTCACATGCACGCCATCCCACGCCGAGCGCGCCATGGCGTCGGTGAGCCGCACGCTTTGCACGCCATCATAACCAGCGGGACTCGGATCGCCACCTTCGAGCAATGCCTTGCTGAATGCAACCACGCACGCCGCGTGCGCGTTGATCGCGGGGAATGTCGTGGTGCGCGTTTTGCCATCACTGGTGAGCACCTCAAGCTCGCCGCCCGCGCGGCTACGCGTCAGCCCCTTGCCGGTGATGCGCCCCTTGGTGCAGTGAATCACATAGTCGTTATACGGATGCGGCGCTTTTTCGTGCACGCTCACCTGCGCCACCACGCCGTTGGCGAAGCGGAAGGTGGACATGGAAATTTCTTCCATCACGTTGCGCGGCGTGTCGAAGAATGTGGAAACCACGCGGATTTCAGACGACAACAAATAACGCAAAATATCGTAGACATGCACGCCGATGGAATTAGTGGTGCCCAGCCCCGCCATCGCCGGATCGACGCGCCAGCTCGACATCTTGCCGCCGGGGCGCGCGCCCGGGCTCGCTTCGAGTTCGACCAGCAGCGGCGTGCCCACTTCGCCGCTGTCGATGATGCGTTTGGTCTCGATGAAACACGGCATGAAGCGGTTGTGAAAATTCATGCCGAGTTTGACGCCAGCCTTTTCGCATTCGCGCACCATGCGCTCGGCGTCGGCGGCGTTGGTGGCCATCGGCTTGTCGCAAAACACATGCTTGCCCGCGCGCGCGGCGGCAACCGCCTGATCGACATGCTGATCGTTGGGCGTGTGTATCGCCACCACGGTCACCTCCGGGTTGCGCAGCATCTCGTCGTAATTCGTGTACGCGTTTTTCGCGTTGAAGCGCCTGGCGAAATCGTTTGCGCGCTCCCGAGAGCGGCTCACCACGCCCGCCAGCGTGTTGCCTTCGAATGAATTAATCCCCGGCAGCATGCGGTCTTCCGCGATGCGCCCCGTGCCCACCAAGCCCCAGCCGTTTTTCATTCGATCAACCTTTCAAGAATGGCATAGCCAACTGCGTATAAAGATCCGGCGTTTGCGCATGCATGAAGTGCCCGGAGTTGGCCTCGACGTAGCGCGCCCCCGGAATCAGCTTGGTCAATCCCTCGACCATCGCCGGCGTGCGCAGCACATCGTGCACGCAGCCGATCATCAGCGTGGGCGCCTTGATGTTGCCCAGTTCCGAATCGAGTTCCATTTCAAGCAGCATGCGGTTGATCGCGGCAAAGCCACCTGGATCATTGCCGATCCAGCGCTCGCGGTATTGTTCGTAACGTTCCTTGTTGCCGCGCAGCGCCTCTGGATACGAACGGGTCATGCTCGCCGGCGCCTGCACGCGCATGCCGGTCTGCTCCACCTCGGCGGCGCGCGCGGTCATCGCCGGGCGCGTCGCCGGGTTCGAGCGTGTCACCAGGCTTTGCAGAACGAGACGCGCCACCCGCGACGGGTGGCGTGCTGCAAACGCGGCGGCGATGCCCGAACCCAGCGCGGAGCCGGCAACATGCACCGGCTCCTTGATGCCCAGACCATCGAGCAGCGCCACGATGTCGCCCACCATGTCGTCAAGCTTGAACGTAACATTCGTGCCGCTGACTTTCTCGCTTTGGCCAAAACCGCGCTGGTCGTAACGCAGCGTGCGAAACTCGCGCTGGAACGCGGGCAGCGTCTCGTTCCAGCTGTCGAGCGTGCCGCCGAGTTCATGCACCAGCAGCAGTGTGCGTGCACCCTGCCCCGCGAGTTCGTAGCGCAGGCTGACGCCGTTTGCCTCCATCCATTTCATCAAGTACCTCTTCGCTCTTTGATTATGGCCTGCAATATCAGCGGGCAACTCTTGTGGGGTACAAAAGTATTCGTACGTTCAGTATAGGTGCAAGCCCGCGTCGAGGCAATGCGCGACATGCGCGACAACCTCGTCCTGTAAAATCCGAATCGTGAGCATATCTATCTGAATCATGAAACTCTTACGAACGATTTTGCAGGCCGCTGCCGCTGAAATTATTTTGATCAGTGGTGTGGCGCAAGCCCAATTCCCCGTGAAGCCGCAGCGCTTCATCGCCATGGGCGTGGGGTTTCCGGAAAACACCGCGCGCATTCTGGGCGCGGAAATCTCCGAAGTGACCAGGCAACTGGTGGTGGTCGAACCGCGGTCGGGTGCGAACGGCATACTCGCCGCCGAGTTCGTGGCCAAGGCGCCGCCGGACGGCTACACCGTGCTGATCGGCACCAACTCCACGCACGCGGCCAATCCCAGTCTCTACAAAAAACTGCCGTACGATTATGTGAAGGACTTCGCGCCCGTCAGCGGCATTTCGGTGGGCATGTTGATGGCGGTGGTGCATCCAGGCGTGCCGGCAAAAACCATCGCCGAACTCACCGCGCTGGCGCGGCGCTCGCCTGAAAAACTCACCTTCGGTTCCGGCAGTTCGGTGGGACTGACCTCGGTGGAGTTTTACAAGCTGCTCGCGGGCATCAATCTCACCAACGTGCCGTATAAAACGGTGCCGCAGGCCACTGTCGATCTCATGGCCGGGCGCATCGATATGATGATGGTCAATATCGGCGGCGCGATGCCCCATGTGCAGGCGGGCAAGCTGCGCGCGCTTGCGGTCACCGGCGCGCAACGCTGGCCGGTGCTGGCCGATCTGCCGACGATGAAGGAAGCCGGCGTGCCAGGCTACGAATGGACGTTCTGGAATGCGGCGTGGCTGCCGGCCGGCACGCCGCGGGAGATCGTTGCGCGCGTCAACGAACTATTTGTCGCGGCACTGGCGCGGCCCAAGATGAAAGACTATTTGCGCAACGCTGGCAGCAGTGCGTTTCCAACGACGCCGGATGAACTGATGAAATTTCAGATCGCCGAGCACGACAAGTGGCGCAAGGTTATCCTGGCCGCCGGTATCCAGGCCGAATGACCACTTGGCCTAGCGTGCGCCAGTCAGATTCCGACAGCTTTCTTTTCCAGCAGCAGCCCGGTTTTCTCAAGCGCAAAACGAATCAGATTTTTGCGCTCCGCGCCCACGCTGATCGCCGGCGGGCGCACCCACGACGAATGCAGTTCGCCCAACTGCACGAGCGCCTCCTTGTTGGCGCTGCATGAACTCGCGGGCGTGCGCTGAAGCTGATATTCGTAGAGCGCATCCATCAGCGGCACGGCGAAAGCGTTGTGTATCTCCTTGGCTTTCTGCGCCGAGCCGGTGGTGGCTTCGCGAACCAAGTCAACCCACTGTTGCGTGCCGACCACGCTGATGCCGAGCAGCGCGCCCGGCGCGTCATGAAGCAACATGCCCAGCAACGATGGCGCGTCACACGCGGCGAGCACGGCAAGCTTGTCGTGCAGCGCGTCGTGCAGTTCGGCGTATTTGGTGGCCGTCACCGATGCCGCCTTGATCGCCACAACGTTGCGCAAATCGGCGATGCGGCGCAGCGCCGCCACCGAATACGAACAACCGGTGGCTTCGGGGTACTGAAATACGATCATCGGTAAATCCACTTCGCGATCCATACGTTCGAACACTTGATAAACGGCCTCGGGTTGGTGCGCGAGGTGCCGGTATGGGCGCACGTCAAACAACGGCAACACCAGCAGCGCATCCGCGCCCGCCGCCTTGGCAACGAGGCCTTCGCGCACCAGCCCCGCGATGGAGCGGCTCTCGATACCGGCGACCAGCTTGACGTGCCTGGGCAGCGTTTTCTTCGCGGTGACGATGATCTTGATGCGTTCTTCGGGCGTGAGCGTCAGGATTTCACCCGCGTGTCCGCTGATCGCCACACCGTACAAACCTTTCGTCGCACCGACGCGCGCAACGTGTTCGGCGAGGTTGCGATAGTCGATGGAGCCGTCCGCCTTGAACGGCGTCACGGTTGCTGAAATCAATCCCCGAATTTCCATTGTCTAACCCTCGTGCAATCGTTTATTGAATCAATATTCTAATTCAGTCGGCGGAAACCTTGGCGGCCTTCACCACCTTTGCCCATTTTTCAATATCGGCGCGAAAGTATTTCGTGAACGCGGCCGGCGTGGTGCCTTCGGCATCGGCGCCCAGACCTGCGAGCCGCTCGCGCATGTCCGGCGCCTTGACGATACGGCTTACATCGGCGGCAATTTTCGCGATGATGTTTTGAGAAGTGCCGCGCGGCGCGAACAGGCCATACCAAACGTTGACCTCGAATCCGGGCACGCCCGCTTCCGCGATTGCCGGTACGTCGGGCAACTGCGCGATGCGCTTCAAGCTGGAGACGCCCAGCGGCCTTAACTTCCCCGACTTGATCATCGGCAGACTGACCGGCACGCCGCCCATGTAGATCACCAGTTGCCCGCCGATCAAATCCGTCACCACCTGCGGCCCGCTCTTGTACGGCACGTGCAGGAGCTGCGTGCCCGACATCAGCGCGAGCAATTCGCCCGCCAGATGATCCGAACTGCCGGTGCCGCCGCCGGAGCCGTAGCTCACAAAGCCCGGCTTGGCTTTCGCCAGTCCGATCAGGTCCTTCACCGAATTAAGCTGCGAATTCACCGGTACCACGAGTGCGTTATAGCGCGAGGTGATCTGCGTGATGGGCTCAAAGTCGCGCACAGTGTCGAACGGCAGCCTCTTGTAAAAAGACGGCGCAATCGACATGCTGCCCGCACCAAACAGGATGGTATATCCGTCCGGCGGCGCCTTGGCCACCGCGTCCATGCCGATGATGCCGCCAGCGCCCGCGCGGTTATCGACCACGACGGTGTGGCCCCAGCTTTCAGTGAGTTTTTGCGCGAGCACGCGACCGACGATATCCATGCTGCTGCCGGGCCCGATGTGAATCACCATGCGCACGGGTTTGGTTGGATACGGCGTGTTGTCCTGTGCCGCGGCAAAACATGCCGCAGAAGAAAACGCGGCTGCGACAATGGATTTTGTGAACATTATTTCCTCCAGCCGCGATGTTAACGCTTCCACGCGTGGCAGGCATGCGCGATGGTACGTGCTATCGTACGCGGATACTTGTTCAACACCAAGGTAATCATCGAGATGAGCAACCCCATACGCATTACGATGGGCGGCTACGGCCCGCCCTCCACCACGTGCAGCCGCGGCATGAAAGTCATGGGCGACACCGTTGCCGGACAATTCGGCAAGGATGTCGCCGTGCATTGCGTTTGGAACGTGATGGATTTCGGCTACAAGGCTGCTGACCTGTTGTGGATGGCGGAAGACGGTGTGCTGTCAATGTCGTATCAATCGACCAGCTACCTAGCCGACCGCGTGCCGGAAATGGATTTCGCCGATCTGCCGTTTTTGTTCGACAACCTCGCGCAAGCGCGCGCGGCGATGGACGGCGCATTCGGTGAGTGGATGTCACGCAAAATCGAAGAGCGCATACCCGGTTATCGCGTGCTGGGTTTTTTCGAAAACGGCTACCGGCACATTTCTAATCGTTCGAAGCCCGTGCGCAATTTGGCTGATCTGAAAGACATGAGGGTTCGTCTGATGCCGGGCGAAATCCACCGCCGCAGTTTCGAGCTGATGGGCGCGGTATCGTGTCCGCTCGATCTCAAGCCGGGACTGGAAGCCGTGGTGTCAGGCGCGGTCGACGCGCAGGAAAATCCCCTCGCGAACACCGTCGATTATGGCGCGCACAAGGTGCATCGCTATCACACGCTGTCGGAGCATTGCTATCTGTCGCGCGGGCTGTACTTCAATCGTGGGCAGTTCGACCGCTGGCCGAAGGATTTGCAGGACGCCATGCGTGCGGCGGCGCGCAAGGCCGTGCTTGCGCAGCGCGAACTGGCGATCGAGGAAGAAATCGCCGCGCGCAAGACCATCGAGGCCGGGGGCGGCGAAGTGGTGGAACTTACTCAGGAAGCGCGCGCTGCGTTCAAGCAGGCTGTGAAGCCGCTGCACGATGAGACGCGCAAGCGGTTTGGCGATGAGGTGTTTGGGTTGATTCCACGGGCTTGAAGACTTGCGGTGCGTGGGCTTGCATTGCGATGGGTTTCACCCATCCTACGGATGCTTCTGTAGGATGGGTGAAACCCATCACAAACGGACGCGGACTTCTACTTACTCCTGCCCCACCTTGCGCCGCTCGATGTGCTTCTTCACGCCTTGCTTGCCGGTGGTGGTTTTCGGCTTCCAGATATTTTTGTGCTCAAGCAGGTCTTCTTTTTTCCATACGTGTTTGGCATCACCCATGTAGACGATGAACACTTCGCAGCCGTCCGGGTATTCGTACGGGCCGTGCGGAATGTCCCAGCCGAACACGTAGTCGCCGGGGCGCAGGTCTTTGCCGGCGACGCACATACGGCCCTTGGTCACCAGAATCGAATGCCAGCTTTTGTGTGTGTGCTTGGGCTCGACGTAGCCCGCGGGGAAACGCTGTTTCATGTCGATGCGGTTCATCACCGGATCGTAATTGAGCACTTTGACTTTCACGCCCTTGGGCAGCGTGAGAATGCCGCGCACGTCATCGGATTCCCACGGAATGTCCTTGTCGTAGATCGCCTTGAACGTGCGATCGACACCCTTTTTTACGCTCTTCTTGCCTGCTGCTTTTTTTGCCGCCATGTTTTGCCTCTCTTTTGCTGGTTAATGCCGACGTTGATCATGCTGCGGCGCGCATTTTCGCACGCGCCCCACCTCATGTAAATAGTTCAATAAAAACAATTACTTAACCAAGACCCGCTCGCCCGTGCGCGCGGATTCGATGATCGCTTCCAGTGCCGCGATGTTGGCGAGCATCTGATCCTGCGGCATCAGGTACGGCGTGCGTCCTTCGACGGCATCGGCAAATGCCTCGACGTTGGCGATCACGCTCGATGCCGGCGCGTATTCAACGGTGCTGCGTTTATCACCGGTCACGACTTTGGTCATCGTCCAGCCCATCGGCGTGGACGGATGCGCTTTGTCGCGCACTTCGATCCAGCCCTTGCTGCAATAAACCGCGAAGCGGCCATCGAATGGCGTTGCCAGTATCGCGGTCAGCAAGGCATGCCCGCCCTTTTTGAATTTCACCATCGCCGCCAGCGTGTCGCCGTTGGTAAGCGGACTGCCGAGCTGCTTCACACTGCACCACACGCTCTCCGCCGCGCCGAATACCGACACCGACAGATCGAGAATATGTATGCCAGTGGCGGTGATCGGGCCGGCGGGCGCTTCTTCGGGTGTGAGCCGCCAATTGTCGGCGGGCAGCGCCAGAAATTTGTCTTGACTGAAATTTGCCTCTATCTGCAACGGCACGCCCAGCTCGCCTGATTGAATGGTGCGCATCAAATCGAGTATCGGCGGCTCGAAACGGCGCTCGTGGCCGATAGCGATCTGCAATTTGTTGGCGTTGATCGCGGCGAGCGAGCGCTCGGCGTCCGCGCGCGTGAGCGCCAGCGGTTTTTCGCAAAACACGTGCTTGCCGGCGTTGGCCGCCGCGATGACTTGCTCGGTGTGCGTGGTGTGCGGCGTGCACAAAATCACCGCCTTCACCTTCGGGTCCTTCAAAACGTCGGCGTAATCCGACACCATCTCGAAGCCGTGCTCGCTCGCGAAATCCAATTCACTCGCGGGATTGCGCTTCATGCCCTTCACCACTCTGAGCTTTGAACTCTTGCTGATCAAATTGACCAGCGTCTTGCCCCACCAGCCCATGCCCACCACGGCTACGTCCAGCATATTGCCTCCTTACTTTTTCTTCGCGGTTGAAATCATACGCGAGCCTGCCGCGATCAGCGCAAGTTTATCGCGGCGGCTCAATTGCTTGATGCGGTACTCGCGTTTGCAGGCGGCGGAACGATTCGCGGCGCCTTCCCGGTAGACCAGCTTTACCGGCCGCCGCGCCCGCGTGTAGCGCGCACCGCCGGCGCGGGCGCCGTTGTGTTCGTCAACACGTTTTTCAACATCAATGGCGACGCCGGTATACAGCGTGCCGCCGGCGCAGCGCACGATATACACATGCCAGCGCTTTTGCGTCTTCAACACGATACCCGAGACCACCGCACGGCTGGCGCCGCCTTATTTGTGCAGCCCACGGCTTTTTAGATAGCGCACGCCCTTGGGCGCCAGGCTGAATGCGGGCATCTTGCCGCGCGCGGACTTCGCGGTCGCCGCCGCGCGCCGCACGTATTGCAGATTGAGCAAAAACACGAGGCTCGATTCGACGATCTGAATATTGGCCCCGATATCACGCGCGATGGCGGGCGCGGTGCCATGGCCATGTTTGCACAGGTAGGCCAGCGTACTGACCTGCGGGGCGTCCAGCGTTTCCCATTGCTCGATGTATTGTTCGAGTTCCTGCGTGAGCCGCGCGTTCTCCGCACGCAAGCTCGCAACTTCGTTTTCCAGCGCCGCCAATTTCAGCTTGACCCCCACTGCCGGCGCCTGTCTTGATTTTTTCCCCGCAGCACCCACAATCGCGCTCCTTTAGCCTGAATTCAGGCGCGCAATTATAGACACTCGCCGCGTACAAACAAAAGCCCGCGAGGAAAATTCATCCCGCGCGGGCCGTTTGTAATCCCGTGCGCCCGGTTAGGCGCGTCGATCAGAGTTTACTTGGATTGTTCCTGCTTGCTTTTCTTGTCGTTGCTCATGATCTTAATGGCAAACCATACACCGGCGCCCACCATCAGCACGAGAAACAGAATGATCCCAATGTAGTTTGGCTCGGGTATGGGCGCATCGGCAATTTCGGCGGCGTGCGCCACGCCCAGCAAAAACGAAGACACTAAAACCGCAATCAAATTGAACAAAATATACTCCTGAAGGTTGGGAGAGTTCGTGTACGATGCGCCGCGCAGCACTCGGAAACCTTGCATGGCGCACAACTTATTCACGTTTGCGGATTTTGCACCACATTCCTTACCAAGGTCTTACTTGTTTGATTAAGTTCATATTTCGTGACGCTTGCCTGTACAGGCATCGACCGCCGCAACGGGCATAATCGCGCTTCCAATCACGCGAAAGGGCGATCATGTCTGTACAAACCACGGCCAGCGGTCTCATCATCGAAGAAATCGTTGTCGGCAGCGGCGCGCAAGCCAGCGCTGGCCAGGAAGTCACCGTGCATTACACCGGCTGGCTCACCAGCGGCGAGAAGTTCGATTCCAGCAAGGATCGCGACGATCCGTTTGTATTTCCGCTCGGCGGCGGCCGCGTGATTCGCGGCTGGGACGAAGGCGTGCAAGGCATGAAAATCGGCGGCACGCGCAAGCTCACCATACCACCAGATCTGGGCTATGGCGCACGCGGCGCGGGCGGTGTGATCCCGCCAAACGCGACGCTGGTGTTCGAAGTGGAACTACTGGCCGCGGATTGAGTTGAGTTTTTATACGCGCATAACCCGATTCCAGAGCATAAACAAAGTTGAAGCAGCGTTTAACTGCACTTATGCACCCAATTAACACCTGTATTTCAAGGGCATGCGCTAAAAATAAACACAGCATTAGCATTGGTATGGTGTATGATAAGAGACGGTGTTTGATTTCTAAGTGCTAAGGTTTGGATTTTCAGTTGTTGTTGGATGTTCGTCCTTGGAAAGCTTTGAGACCTAAACATTGTGGCGGGGCCGCGTTGGATGAAATTCTTCGTGGTTTTACCGTTGATTTACTCAATTCAATCTTTAAGGAACGTGCAACATGGCAACTGGTACAGTAAAGTGGTTTAATGATTCGAAGGGCTTTGGTTTCATTACGCCCGATGGCGGCGGCGAAGATCTTTTCGCGCATTTCTCCGCAATCAACATGGCAGGCTTCAAAACCCTGAAAGAAGGCCAAAAAGTCTCTTTCGATATTACCGACGGTAATAAGGGCAAGAAGCAGGCAAGCAACATTCAGGCTGCTTAGTCTCAACAGTTTGGTTCGACAAAAAAGCCGGGCTCACGCCCGGCTTTTTTTATTGCAGCGACGCAACGCGGCCACATCAGTGGAATCGCCCTGGGGAAATGTGATTTGAAATGAATGATCAAAGCCAACAATCCACGCGCCGCGCGCCGCTTGGCACCGCGCACGAAATATCACGCGACGATCTGGTCGAACTGCCGCTGCGCCGATACGAAGGCACGGTGCGCATGGTTACCACCGCCAGCGAAGCGGAGACGGCGATGAGCGACATCCGTCAGGAGCGCGTGACCGGCTTCGACACCGAAACGCGGCCCGCCTTTCGCAAGGGCGAAAGCCATCTGCCGGCCATCGCGCAGATTGCCACCGCGCGCGCGGTCTACATTTTTGCGCTGCGTGCCGCTGAAGTACACGGCGCGCTGAAAGAGTTGCTGGAAGCGCCCGGCATCATCAAGGCCGGAGTCGCGCTGGCGTACGATCTGCGCACGCTCAAGCAGCGATTTGAATTCACAGAGCATGGCGTGCTCGACCTCGGCCACGCCGCGCGCAACAACGGCAGCAAACAAACCGGCGTGCGCAATCTCGCGGGCATGTTCCTGGGCTTTCGTATCCCCAAGGGCGCGAGCACCTCCAACTGGGCCGCGCCGCGGCTCACGCCCGCGCAAATAACCTATGCCGCCACCGATGCCTGGGTATGCCGCGAGCTTTACTTGCAGTTCGAATCGAAAGGTTGGCTACGCAACTGACCGGCGACCGGGCGGCCCGCTGATTCGGCCCTTGCGGGATGCCCTCGGACGCATTCCAGCACACTTGGCCCCGCCGCTCGGGATGACATTATTTCCATTTAAAAACAATTACTTATGCCTTGTGGGTAAATGGGGTTGAATTCACGAAATCAGTCCCAACATGCCCTTAGTCAACGAACAGGAAGAAACCCATGCAGGAAAGCACTGAGAACAAGACCGCCGTGGCCGAGCAGGCGCTGACCGATACCGAAGGCGCCGCGCCGCAACCGCAGCCGGCAACGGACGCGCCTTTCCCTGTCGAGGGAATGCCCAGCCTTGAAGAACTGCTGGAAAAGGCCGAACTCAACGCGCGGGAACATCACGATGCGTGGCTGCGTGCGAAGGCCGAGACCGAGAACGTGAGGAAACGCGCGCTGACCGATGTGGCCAACGCGCACAAATACGCGGTGGAAAATTTCGCCACGGAGCTGCTGCCGGTGAAAGACAGCCTCGAGGCCGCGCTCGCCACCGACAACGCCTCGGCTGAAAATCTCAAGAGCGGTGTCGAGCTTACGTTAAAGCAACTGAAGTCCGCGTTTGATAAATTCAAGGTGGCGGAAGACAATCCCGCCGGGCAGAAATTCGATCCGCATCGCCATCAGGCCATCAGCATGGTAGACGCCGGAGCGGAAGCCGAGCCCAACACCGTGGTGACCGTGCTGCAAAAAGGCTACAAGCTGCACGAGCGCGTGATACGCCCGGCGCTGGTTACGGTAGCGAAAGCCAAGGCGTAAACCACATTGAAGCGGCGTTGAAAGCAGTCTCCCTGCCCCCATATCAGAACTATCGAAACACTTAGTAAAACCAGAGGCAAATCATGTCAAAAATCATTGGAATCGATCTCGGCACCACCAACTCCTGCGTGGCGGTGATGGAAAACGGCGTGCCGAAAGTCATTGAAAACTCCGAAGGCGCGCGCACCACGCCCTCGATTGTGGCGTACATGGACGACGGCGAGATTCTCACCGGTGCGCCAGGCAAACGTCAGGCGGTCACCAACCCGAAGAACACGCTGTATGCGGTCAAACGCCTGATCGGCCGCCGCTTCGAGGAAAAAGAAGTGCAGAAGGACATCGACCTGATGCCCTACAAGATCGTCAAGGCCGGCAACGGCGACGCGTGGGTGGAAGTGCGCGGCAAACAAATCGCCTCGCAGGAAGTCTCCGCGCAAGTGCTGATCAAGATGAAAAAGACCGCCGAGGATTATCTCGGCGAGCCGGTGACCGAGGCCGTTATCACGGTGCCCGCTTACTTCAACGACTCGCAGCGCCAGGCGACCAAGGACGCCGGGCGCATCGCCGGTCTTGAAGTCAAACGCATCATTAACGAACCGACGGCGGCCGCGCTTGCCTTCGGCATGGACAAGAAAAAAGGCGACCGCAAGATCGCGGTGTACGATCTTGGCGGCGGCACGTTTGACGTGTCCATCATCGAAATCGCCGAAATCGAGGGCGAGCACCAGTTCGAGGTGCTCTCCACCAACGGCGACACCTTCCTCGGCGGCGAGGATTTCGATCAACGCCTGATGGATTACCTGTGCGACGAGTTCAAGAAGGAATCCGGCGTCGATCTGAGGAAGGACATGCTGGCGTTGCAGCGCCTGAAAGACGCCGCGGAGAAAGCGAAGATCGAGCTGTCGAGCTCGCAGCAGACCGAAGTCAACCTGCCGTACATCACCGCCGATCAAAGCGGCCCGAAACACTTGGCGATCAAGATCACGCGCGCCAAGTTCGAGTCGCTGGTGGAAGACCTGATCGAGCGCACCATCAAGCCTTGCGAAATCGCGATCAAGGATGCCGGCATCAAGCTCTCCGAAATCGAGGACGTGATTCTCGTCGGCGGACAAACGCGCATGCCAAAAGTGCAGGACAAGGTGAAGGAAGTCTTCGGCAAGGAACCGCGCAAGGACGTGAACCCGGACGAAGCGGTTGCAGTCGGCGCGGCCATTCAAGCCGGCGTGCTCAAAGGCGACGTGAAGGACGTGCTGCTGCTCGACGTAACGCCGTTGTCGCTCGGCATCGAAACACTCGGCGGCGTGATGACCAAGCTCATCCAGAAAAACACCACCATTCCGACCAAGGCGAATCAGGTGTTCTCGACCGCGGATGATAACCAGACCGCCGTAACGATTCACGTGCTGCAGGGCGAACGCGACATGGCCAAGACGAACAAGTCGCTGGGCCAGTTCAACCTGACCGACATCCCGCCCTCGCCGCGCGGCATGCCGCAAATCGAAGTCACGTTCGACATCGACGCCAACGGCA
>CAMDLH010000121.1 GCA_945901405.1 Bordetella parapertussis
TCCGGTTGCTCCCCACCCCGTTTCGCTTTGACACGCAACGGCGCAGTTACCTTCGGCTACGGAGCTGTGGCACACTCCGACACGGACTTGCACCGTGCTGATTTGGCGCCATCACGGGCGCACGGTTCCCGCCTGCGCGGGAACGACAGTGAGGGATGTTGTGCAATCTACCGTTCCACGCTCAAATACCGTCAAAGCTTCTCAAAAGCCTGCGCAAAAAAATCATCCGCGCCGAAGTTACCAGACTTGAGCGCAAGCGCAACCGGATCATCACCGATACTCGTCGTCCACGGCACGCCCGGATCGATCTCCGCACCTACGCGCAGGCCGCGCACATTGAGCGCACTCACCACTGCCCCGGCAGTCTCGCCGCCCGCAACGACCATGCGGCGCACGCCCATCGCAATCAGGCCTTGCGCGATTTTCGCCATGGTCTGCTCGATGAGATGGCCCGCGCGTTCGCGGCCCAGCGCGCCTTGCACGCGCGCAACAACCGCCGGTTCCGCGGTGGAGTAAATCAGAATCGGCTTCGCCCCCACGCGCGTGCGCGCCCATGCGAGCGCCTGCGCGGTGCCATCAGCAGCACTGCCGAACGCCAGAGGGTCAAGTGCCAATGATTCAAAATGTTGTTTAAAAACAATTACTTGCGTATTCGTTGCTATAGAGCAACTGCCGGCGAGCACGGCCGCGTGTCCGCCGATGCGCGGCAGCGCCGATGCGTCGCGCGCAACAAGCACGCCCGCGCGCCGAAAATTTTCCGGCAGGCCGAGTGCAAGCCCTGAACCGCCGGTGAGCAATTTCAATTCCGCACAGGCGGCGCCAAGGTCGATCAAGTGCTGATCGGTGATGGCATCGGCAATCGCGATACGCACGCCGTCTTTGCGCAGTTCGGCGACGCGTGTGCGTATCGCATCCGCGCCAAGAGCCACCACCTCAAACGCGATCAAGCCGACTTTTCCCTTGCACTGACGTTGCAGCACGCGCGTGAGCAACGCGTCGGTCATCGGATTTAACGGATGATGGCGCATGCTCGATTCCGACAGCAATTGATCGCCGACGAACAAGTGGCCGTTGTAGATGGTACGCTTGTTGGTTGGGAATGCCGGACACGCGATGGTGAAATCTGCTCCCAATGCATCGAGCAGCGCCTCGGCCACCGGGCCGATGTTGCCCGCGTCGGTGGAATCGAAGGTGGAGCAATACTTGAAATGGATTTGCCTTGCACCCGCGCGTTGCAGCCATGTCAGCGAATCCAGCGACATTTGAATCGCTTCCGCCGCTGGATTGGAACGCGATTTCAGCGCGATCACGACCGCGTCCGCGTCGGGCGCCGCGAGAGACGAATCAGGCACGCCCAGTAGCACGACCGTGCTCATGCCCTGCCGCGTCAGCGTGTTGGCGAGATCGGTGGCGCCAGTGAAATCGTCGGCGATGCAGCCCAGGAACATGTGAGGCGTTAGGCGTTAGGCGTTAGGCGTGAGGCGTTAGGCGTTAGGCGTTAGGCGTTAGGCGTTAGGCGTGAGGCGTGAGGTGTAAGGCGAAAATTCTAGTCGGCCTGGATATTCGCGTCCTTCGCCACCTTGGTGTACTTCGCCACCTCGGATTTGAAGAATGCCGCCGTCGCATCGATGCTGGTGCCGACGATGTCGGCGCCGAGAGTGGCCATGCGCTCCTTGATGTCGGGCAATTGCAGCGCTTTCAGCATTTCCTGATTCAAGCGCTGCACGATTTCGGCGGGCGTCTTGACGGGCGCCACCGCACCGTACCATGTGGTGATGACATAGCCCTTGACGGTCTCGCCCACCGTCGGCACATCGGGCAGCACCGCGACGCGCTTCTCGGTCGTCACCGCGATCGCGCGCACGCGGCCAGAGCGAATGTGCGGAATGATCGCCGGCATGGTGCTGAAACTGCTCATCAACTGCCCGGCGGCGAGATCAATGGCCAGCGGCCCGCCGCCTTTGTACGGCACCATCACCATCTTGACGCCGGTCATGGTTCTGAACATCTCGCCGGCGAAATGTTCGGGGCTTGCCACGCCCGACGTGCCGTAATTCAATTCGCCAGGCCGCAATTTCGCCAGCGAGATGTACTCCTTGACCGTGCGCGCCGGCAACGTCGGATGCGCGGCGATCACGTTCGGCACATTCGACACCACCGTAATCGGCACGAAATCGCGCTCGATGTCGTAACCCAGATTTTTATAAACCGGCTTGCTCATGATGTGTGCCGCCGACATGAACAGCAGTGTGTAACCATCGCCCGGCGCCTCGGAAGCGATCTTCGCCGCGAGATTGGCGTTCGCACCCGGACGATTTTCAACGATGAATTGCTGCTTCAATGATTCAGCAAGCTTCGCCCCCACCGCGCGCGCCATGATATCCGTGCCGCCGCCGGGCGCGAAGCCGACGAGGATGCGCACGGGTTTGGTTGGATATTGCTGTGCGAGCGAAGCGCTGCTGATGGCAATCAGTGTGAGCGCGAGCGCGCGGATAATTGACAACATCAAGACATCTCCAGAGGATAAAGTTGTTGCCATACTCTACGCACCGGCGTGCTTCACGTCCAGCGCGTCATTTCCTCCAAGCAGGCATACAATGAAAAATCTGTTGAGGAGTCATACCACCAGCCGCTTTGCCTCCGCGACATCCATTACCGGATAAATCTCTTCTCGCAGCGTAATCAATGCTCTATCGCTATCGCGCCTTCTCGATGTCCGCCAGATTTACCAAACTGCGCTCGCCGCTGTGGCGATAAAGCCGCTTGCCCTTGCGCGGATAGTCGGTGATGTCCTGCGTCAGCCGCTGGCCGACGACGAGGCACACCAGCGGTTCGGCGCCGTCGTTGATCATGTCGTGCGGAATGTTATCGATGGGGTGCGCGAGAAAGTCGCCGGGGCCGATTTTGTGCGTGGTGCCGCCGAGCGTCGCGGTGCCGCGGCCCGAGAGCACGTAGACGCATTCTTCCTCGTAGTGGTGAAAGTGGTATTCGGTGGAGCGACTTCCCGGCTTGACCGTGATCAGGTGCACGCCGATGTTTTTGAGGCCGCCGGCATCACCGATTGCCTTGTTGTCTCGAATGGCGCTGTCGTTGAGGAAATGCGTGCGTTTGACGGCCTGCATCGCGGATATGGCTTGGGCTGAGAGATACATGTGTGGCTCCTTTCGGCGCTAGGGGTAAATTACGATTACGCGCTACGATATACCCAAATCAATTGACCTTGATGTTCGCCGCCTTCACTACCTTCAACCAGTTGTTGTAATCGGTGGCGATGCGTTCTCCAAACCTTGCGGGCGTGCCGCCGGTGGGGATCATGCCTTGCTGTTCGAGATTTCTTTTCATCTCGGGTGTTTCCATCGCGCGGTTGATCGCGGCGTTGAGCGCGTTGATCACCGGCTGCGGCGTGCCGGCCGGGGCCATGGTGCCATGCCAGAGTTCGACCACGTACCCGGGCACCGTGTCGTTGAGCGTGGGCACGTCGGGCAGCGAGTACCAGCGTTTGGCGGTGGTCACCGCGAGGCCGCGCAGTTTGCCGCTCTGCATATGCGGCACCACGGGCAACAGGCTGCCCATCAGCACCGGCGCCTGGCCCGATAACACGTCGGTCAACGCCGCGCCGGTACTTTTGTAGGGCACATGCACCATTTGTGTTTTGGTCATGTACATTATCAGCTCGGTCGCCAGATGCGTGATGCTGCCGGTACCGGTTGACGCGAACGTGAGCAGGTTGGGTTTGGATGCGGCGAGTGCGATGAGTTCTTTCGCGCTGCTCGCCTTGACCGAGGGATGCACCACCAGCACGAAAGGCGTCGCGCCGAATTCGGCCACCGGCATGATGGCCTTGATCGGATCCCACGCGGGTTTGTGCAGCGCGGATGTGGCGGAGTAACTCGCCGACATCATCATCAACGTGTAGCCGTCGGCGGGCGCTTTCACCGCCATCTCGATGCCGATCATGCCGCCCGCACCGCCGCGGTTATCGACTACGAATTGGTGCTTGAATGCTTCGGATAATTTTTGCGAGAACTGGCGCGCGCTGATGTCGGTGCCACCGCCGGGCGCGAATGGAACGATCACGCGCACGGGTTTGGTGGGATATTGCTGCGCATGTGCAACGTATGCAACGTGCGTAGTCAGCGCAACAGCAATTAACACTCCAAAAATAGACTTCATAAATTCCTTTTAAAAACAATTACTTACGTTTACTCACCCAGCAGCACACGCGCCGTCAAACTGCACACCTGCTCGCGCTCGGCTTTGGTCAATCCAGGAATTTTGTCGATCTCTTCAATCGGCCGGTCCGGCCCCATGTCGAACGGGTGATCGGTGCCGATGACCACACGGTCGGCCCCTACACGGTTGATCAAATGCCGCGCGGCCTGCGGATCGTGTGTCAATGCATCAAAATAAAAACGCCGCAGTAAGTCACGCGGCGAACTCGCGTTGTTGACCTTGGGTTCGTTGCGCACCTTGTGCCCATGCACGAAGCGGCCGATCTGATACGGCACAAAGCCGCCGCCGTGCGCCAGCAGGATTTTCAGATTAGGGCACTCATCGAGCGCGCCGCTGAACATGAGGTGCGCCACCATCATCGTGGTGTCGAGCGGAAAGCCGATGAAGTTGGAAAGGTAATACTGATCCATCCAGCCTTTCGCCAGACACTGATACGGATGCGTGAAGATAAAGCAACCGAGTTGCTCGGCGGTCTTCAACACCTTGCGAAATTTCTGATCCGCCAGCGGCAAGCCTTCGATGGAGGTGCCCACTTCGACACCCTTGAACTTGTGCTCCTTCACCACGCGCTCAAGCTCGGTGATCGCGGCATCCGGGTCTTGCATCGGTATATGCGCAAGGCCACGCAGGCGCGTGGGATGTTTCGCCACCATCTGCGCAATGCCGTCGTTGGCGAGCTTCGCCGATTCAAGCCCAACGTCGGGCGGCAGATTGTAAAAATAAATCGGCGGGCCCACGGAAATGCCAGCGATGTCCATGCCGACACTATCCATCCACGCCACTTTCGCATCGGCGTTGAAAAACTCCGGCTTCAATTCGGCCGGATTGCCGTGCACATCAAAATACGTTTTGCCGTCTTTCTCATACACGCTGGTGTGAAAGCGCTCGGGGCTTTTGCGAATCGCGTCAAGGACGGTGGGCGGGACTACGTGGTTGTGCAGATCAATAGTGGTCATTTTATGGGTATTGTAAGTATTTGTTTTTAAATCAGTTTTCGCCAAACAGCTTGAGCGCCGTCTTGCTGCTGATCCACTCGCGCTCCTCGGCAGTCAGGTTCGGAATGGTATCCAGATCGCCCACCACATCCGGCGGACACATATCAAACGGATGGTCGCTGCCCATCACCACATGATCGGCGCCCGCTTGTTCAATCAGGTGGCGCACCGACTTGCCGTTGTAGAGCAACGCGTCGAAATAAAAGCGCTTGAACAACTCCGCCGGCGGCGACGGGTTATCCACTTTCGCCTCGGGCCGCGCCTTGTGGCCGTGCACGTAGCGCCCGATCTGATACGGAATGTAGCCGCCGCCGTGCGAGAACACGAAGCGCAGCGTCTTCAACTCGTCCAGCGCACCGCTGAACATCAGATGCGAAATCATGATCGTGGTGTCGAGCGGAAAGCCGACAAAGTTGCGCAGATAATATTTGTCGATGCCGCCCTTGGCCACACACTGATACGGATGTGTGAAGATGAAACAACCCAGTTGTTCGATGGTCTTCAGCACCTTGCGATACTTCATGTCCGCCAGTTGCTCGCCCTCGATGCTGGTGCCGAGTTCAACCGCCTTGAATTTGTATTCCTTCACCACGCGCTCAAGCTCGGTGATCGCGGCATCCGGGTCTTGCATCGGCAAATGCGCCATCGCGCGGAATCTTTTCGGATGCTGCCGCACCATCTGCGCGATGCCGTCATTGGCGAGCCGCGCCGCATCCAGCCCTTGCTCGGGCTTCAGGTAATAAAAATAAACCGGCGGCCCCACCGACAACGCCGCCACGTCCACGCGGCAGCGATCCATCCATTCGAGCTTGGCGTTCACGTCGCAAAACGCGGGAGACAGCGGCGTCCACATACCCCGGTTTTCAAAGTGAGGAATACCGTTGCGCGTCTCGATGCGCGTGGAAAAACGCGCAGGGTCGGCGATCATCGCATCGGCGAGCGTCTTGGGAATCACATGATTGTGCAGATCAATATTCATGACGCAGACCTTTTCATAAGGCGCTCGCCGATCGAGACCGAGCTCGATGTCGATACGTGACAGCTCCAGTCCAGCGTATGCTGCCGTTCGCAAATGCGCCAGCCGTCCTTGGTGCGGCGCAGCCGGTCAAGATAACGCAAGCTGCGCATCGCAACCTGCTCCTTGCCCTCCGAGCCGCGGCCCGGCAACACCAGAAACGCGATGGCGTTGGTTTCGGTCTCGGCGGCATCGCCATCAATAATGTTGTAGTTCAAATTGCCCATAAAGTGCGTGGTGATTTTCCATGCGCCTGATTGGTGATTCTTGAATACCCAGAACGAATCCATCAACGCATCAATGCCGCGCGTGGGCGGCTTCTCGTCGAATTTGGCGCACACATCATCGGTGAAGCAGTCGCGCACCTGCGCCTGATTGCCCTGATCCAGCCCTTGATAGTAGCGCGCGAGCACGTCGTGGATGGCGGCGCGATCCAGCAGATTCTGAACAGCATCAGGGTTTTGTGACATTAAAATTCTCCATGGCGAGTCGCAAAAATAAATTGGGGAAATCTTAACACTCTACGTGCCGCGGTCTACGGCTTGACTTGCGGCGCCAGCACGTAGGGCGCAATCGACGCGAAGCGCATTGCGCCGCGCGATCGTGGCGAACCGCGTTGATTTGCGCATGGCCGCGTATCGAACGGCGCAATACCTGCGGCGATTGCGCACTACGTTCCAGGCCCTCTGCAGGGTGCGCACCGCGCACGCGGATACGCACGTAACGCGTGCGCGATGCGCACCCTACGGGTCTGAATACGCAGGCCGGAACACTTGGAAAGTCGTCACCGGCTGAATGTAACGAAGGCAATGGGGGTGACATACCCCGCAATCAGGCTGCACAAGAGAATACCTGTGTTAGATGCCGGCAACGTTCGTTTACGCGCGATCGCGAACCACACCCAGACCGCAAAGAAGGCGACAAGCAGCACGGCGCCGGCAATCGCGGAGTGTGGTGAATTGCTGCTCAATATTCCCCACGCGGCTCCTCCCAAGGCAAACGCAAGCCCTGCCACATAAAGCGGCGTTGCGTCTGGCGGTTCAGGCGAGCCATGCCGCAGCCTGGCATCCTGCGACCGCATGTCCCACGCAAGGCCCACTATCAAACCTATGAGCACGATACCAATACCTTGCAGTCCACTAAACCAGGGAATCCAACGCACACTATAAAAGGGCCAATCCAGCCGCGACGGAAACTGCGACGACAACGCGCCAACATAGTACGGCTAGAAGAACTGCAAGCAATTCGTCCATTAGCTTCTACCTGAATTACGTCAACACATACTCCGCGCCGCACCGCTCGCAAATATCGCGAAGTTGCATGTCGAGTTTTTCTGGAATCGGAATGCCGCTCTTCAGCCGCCGATCTCGTTCGGCGGCCTCGGGGTCGCCCGCCACCAGCACCGGGCGTGAGGGGTCCAGCGGCGGGGTCGCGTGCAGGATGTCGATCACGTCGTCGAGATCGTTCTCGAATTCGCCTTCGCCGCGAAACGCCCGCGGGTCGATTGCGAGAAAAAAGTGGCCGATGTTGTCGGGGTCTTTTTCGCCCTGCGATTTTTCGCGTATTGGCGAGAAGCTGCCGCCGTTCAGAGTGCCGCCGAGGATGTGCGCCATCATCGCCAGGCCATAGCCCTTGTAGCTCGCCATCTCCTCGCTGCCGCCCAGCGGCGTGATGCCGCCCGATTTGCTGCCGTCGTTCATCATTTGCCGCGCCTTGGCCGGGTCGACCACGGTGTTGCCCGCGCCATCGATCACCCAGCCTTCGGGCAGCTTCTTGTTGTTCAAGTCGTAAACCTTCACTTTGTTGGCGGCCGAGGTGGTGGTGGCCATGTCGAGCGTGAACGGGCGGTTGCGTTTGGCCGGCGCGCTGAACGCAATCGGATTGGTGCCGAGCACGGGTATTCTGCCGCGCGTGGGCACCATGGAGATGCCGCGCGTGGCACTCGTCACCATGCCGATCACGCCGCGCTTGGAGGCGATGCGTGCATACACGCCGGTGGCGCCGAAGTGATGCGAGTTGCGCACGCCGACACCCGCGACGCCGATCTTCAGCGCCTTGTCCACCGCGAGATTCATCGCGAACACCGACACCGGGTGGCCCAGGCCCGCCTGCCCGTCGACCAGCGCCATCGCCGGCGTTTCGCGGATGATCGTGGGCCGCGCCTTGAGATTCAATTTACCTTCGCGCATGCGCGCTTCGTAGGTCATCAGCATCGATATGCCGTGCGAATCGACGCCGAGCAGATCGGTTTCGATCATCGCCTCGGCGGTGGTCTTGACGAGATCCTCCGCCATGCCCCAGGCGCGCAGGATGTTGAGGATTTGCTGGTGGACGCGGTCGTGAGTGACGTTCATTTTGATTCCGTTGAAAGTGGAGAGTTGACAGTTGATTGTTCGCAGCGTGTCGTGCGGCAGGCAGCGCACTTGCTCCGTTCGTTGAAATTTACCACGGCGCCATGCCGGCAATCCGCGACGACAACCCGGCGCTACCCGGCTGCTCATTAAATCACTTTACAAACATATACTTATGCGCGATATTTGCGCGGCAATATAACTCATCACAAACTATCCTTGCACGCTGCATTACCTGACTGAATCCAAATATGAGCGCAGCCATACCTGTTTTTCACTCACACGGGGCAGAGATTCCCATGCTCGGCTTCGGCACCTCGCGCATGGCCGGCGCCGGCATGTCGCGCATGGGCGAAGACTGCGCTGAAATCGTCGCCAACGCGTTGAAAATCGGCTACCGCCATGTCGACACCGCATGGAAGTACAAGACCGAAAAAGGCGTGGGTGAAGGCATCCGTGCTTCGGGCATTGCGCGCGAGCAGATATTCGTCACCACCAAGGTCTCGCACGAGTATCTGCGCGCCGATGACTTCGCACGCATGGTTGATGAAAGTCTGAAGAACCTGCAACTCGATTACATCAACCTGCTGTTGGTGCATTGGCCCAGCCCCGATAAAGTGCCGCTCGCCGAGACCATGGGAGCGCTGGCAAAAGCCAAAAGAGAAGGCAAGGTGCGCCATGTCGGCGTTGCCAATTTCAACATCGCGCTGCTCGAAGAGGCAATACGCCTGTGCCCCGAGCCTATCGCCAACATTCAGATCGAATACCATCCGTATCTGAATCAAACCAAAATGCTCGCGGCGGTACGGCGGCTAGGCATACCGATGACCGCGTATTGCCCGCTCGGACGTGGCGCGATGATCAGCGACCCCATAGTCGCCGAGATCGCCCGCGCCAAGGGCAAAAGCGTGGCACAAGTCGTGTTGAGATGGCATGTTCAACAGCCCAACGTGATCCCGATACCGCGCTCTTCCAACCCTGGGCGCCAAGCGGAAAATTTCAACGTATTTGATTTCACACTGAGCGACGACGAGATGCGCCGCATACATGCGCTCGCGCGTCCTGATGGGCGCATCGCCAATCCCCCGGGGCGCGCCCCGGCGTGGGACTGAGCCGCGCTAACCGCATGCCTGGTAGCGAACAGCCGATGCCGCTCTCCGGCATTCGTGTCATTGACCTTTCGCAAGTTGTCGCCGGCCCTTACTGCACGCTGATGCTCGCCGACATGGGCGCCGAGGTGGTCAAGATCGAGCGCCCCAACCACGGCGACGATCTGCGGCGCACCGTGCCGTATCAAGGCCGCGAGGGGCACGAGGATTATTTCAACGCGCTCAATCGCTCGAAAAAAAGCATCACATTGAATCTCAAGGACGGGAACGATCTCGCCACGGCGCTGCAACTCATCGATCGCGCCGATGTCGTGGTGGAAAACTTTTCACCAGGCGTGGCCGGGCGTCTCGGCGTCGGCTGGCAAGCCACGCACGCGCGCAATGCAAGGCTGGTGTATTGCTCGCTGTCGGGCTTCGGCCAGACCGGGCCGTACCGCAGCCGCCCCGCGCTTGATCCGATCATTCAGGCGATGAGCGGTATCATGAGCGTCACCGGCGAGGCCGAACGCGAGCCGATGATGATCGGCGTGCCGCTGGCCGACGTGATCTCCGGCATGTTCGCGGCCTACGCCATCGTCAACGCGCTGCGTCTCGTTACAGCGGATGGCGGCGGGCAATACATCGATCTCAGTATGCAGGACGCCATGCTCGCCGCGATGGGCATACGCATGGGCGAGCCGCTGCAAGGCGGCACCTCGCCTGGGCGGCTGGGCAACGGCAATCCGATACGCGTGCCGGCCAACACCTACCTGACCGCGGATGGCCGCTACATCTCGGTAATCGCGCACGACGAGGCGCTGTGGCCGAAAATCTGCCGCGCGCTGGCGCGCGAGGAATGGATCGCCGATGCGCGCTTTAACAGCATGACGCTGCGCGTGCGCAACCGGGTCGAACTGGATGCACTGATCGCGCAACATGTGGCCGCGCATGACACGCACTATTGGCAACAACGCTTCGAGCAGCACGGCGTGCCCGTGGGCCCGGTAAACGATTACGAGCAGGCATTGAATGACCCGCAAGTCGCGCACCGCGAATTGCTGCACGAAGTCGAGCACCCGGTATCCGGCAAGATACGCATCGTCGGCCCGCCGTGGAAAATGTCCGCCACGCCCAACCGCATGAGCGCGCCGCCGCTGCTGGGACAACACACATCCGAGGTGCTGCAAAGCTGGCTGGGCGTGAAACGCGATTAGTGTATTCTTGCCCGCATGAACCCCGCCATCACCGTCTCCGGCGTCAGCTACGTTTACCCCGGCACGCGCGCGCTCGATAACGTCTCGTTTGAAATCACGCGCGGCAGCGTTACCGCGCTGGTTGGCCCCAATGGCGCGGGCAAGACCACGCTGCTGCGTTGCCTCGCGGGTCTGGACCGCCCGTTGACCGGCGCCATCGTGGTGGCGGGCGTCGATGTGCTCGAAGAGCCGCGCACGGCGCACGAACACATGGGCCACCTGTCGGATTTTTTCGGCCTCTACGATGCGCTCACCGTGCGCCAGTGCCTCACGCACGCCGCGAGCGCGCATGGCGTGGCCGCGGCAATACTCACCGACACGGTTGATACGACCGCCGCGCGGCTTGATCTATCGAGTCGGCTGGAAAACCGCTGTGCGGAGCTTTCGCGCGGCCTGCGTCAGCGTGTCGCCATCGGGCAGGCCATCGTGCATTCACCCGAGGTATTGTTGCTCGACGAACCCGCGTCGGGGCTGGACCCCGAAGCGCGGCACTCGCTCGCGGCGCTGTTCACGCGGCTGCGCGACGAGGGCATGACGCTCGTCGTCTCATCGCACATCCTCGCCGAACTCGACGAATACTCCACGCACATGCTGGTGCTGCGCGCGGGCAAGATCATCGAGCACCGGGCGCTCAACGATGCGCCGCTGGACGGCCGGCGCGTGCGCGTGACGCTAGCGGACGCCCATGCCGATTGGCAAAACGCGCTCGCCGCTATTGCGGGCGTGCGCGTGATCGAAGCCGGTGCAAACGGCGCGCTGCTGGCGATTGCCGGTGACGCAAAAGATCAGGCACGCGTTCTGCGCGAACTCGTGATGGCCGGAGTGCCAGTCGCCGGATTCGCCGAAGAGACCGAAAACCTGCACGAATCCTATCTGCGCACCATGCAACCCGAAACAAGATCATCATGAACCCGGAACTGCGCCGCAATTTGTGGCTCGAATTCTCGATGCATCGCATCATCGCCGTGCCCGTGGTGATCGCGCTGATCGTGGTGCTGATCAAGGCCATGACCAGACACGAGGTGCTCGAAACCATCGCCGGCTTCGCCGGCATGGGCTTTGCCGCGATGGTGCTGTTGTGGGGCACGCAACTCGCGGGCATGTGCGTGATCGAGGAAGCGCAGGCGCGCACCTGGGACGCACAGCGCATGTCGGCCATCGGCCCGTGGGCGATGACCTGGGGCAAACTTTTCGGCGCGCCCTCGTTTACATGGTATGGCGGCGCGATCCTGCTGGTGATCTTCGTCGCCGCGGGATGGACGACGATGAAAATCCCCATCGTCAAATTCGCGCTGGTGATGGTCATGTTCGCGGTGATGCTGCACGCCGCCGCCCTCGCCGGCAGCGTGATGGCGGCGCGCAAGGCCGTGGCGCGGCGCGGCATCGGGCTGCTGGTTCTGGTGCTGGTTCTGTTCGTGCTGATCATCCCCGCGTCGCGTCTGGCGGATCAATTCGGCGAGTGGATGCGCTGGTGGCGCGTGAGTTTCAACAATGCCGATTTCATCCTCGCCAGCGTGTGCGCCTTCGCCGCGTGGGCGGTGTTCGGGGCGTATCGCGCGATGTGCAACGAGCTTGAAATCCGCACGCTGCCATGGGCGCTGCCGGCGTTCATCGCGTTCTCCGCCGTCTACAGCGCCGGCTTCGTGGTCAATACTCATATCGGCGGCAATCTTGGCTCCGCGCTGCTTGCGGGCGTTGTACTCTCGTTAACGTTTGTGTATGTGATGATGCTCGGCGAAGTATCCGGCGCATCCGTGTGGCAGCGGTTGCGCACGCGCGCGCGCGCCGCGCAATGGCTGCGCGCTCTGCAAGAGTTGCCCCTCTGGATGGTGGCGCTTGCGACCGGACTCGTCTTTGCCGTTGCCGCGATCTACACGCAATTCCCCGGCGGGCGCAGCGGCGTGCTGCGCGAGATCGGCCTCGCCCCAGTCGCGCTGATGCTGTATGCGGTGCGCGACGCGGCGATCCTGCAATTCTTCGCCCTGGCACGCCGCCCGCGCCGCGTCGAGGCCGCGACGCTGTTCTACCTGATGTTGTTGTACCTGCTGGTACCCAACGTGCTAAGCGCGATGAACCTCGAACTCGCCGTCAGCATCGTCAGGCCAAATATCGTGGAGCGCCCCATTTTTGCGGCGGCGGTGCTGGCCGCACAAGCCGCCATCGCGATCGCGCTTGCATGGTGGCGCTGGCGCACGATACACGCGCCGGACACTGTTGCACCGCTCAGCAGGTAAATCGTAAGTATTTGTTTTTAAATTTTTTTTTAGAAACATCCATAGCGCAATCATGAGCCGAGAATATTTACGCATCGACCATCCAGCGTAACGCCCGTTCGCAGCGGGCAAGCGTTCGACAACCTGTGTGATGCCGGGCTTCACGCCTTCAAGCGGCCTACCGATTGCTTTTTCGTAGATGGGTGGAGCGTAGCGCAACCCATCACAAACGATGGTGCATGACCATGCGTTGTGATGGGTTTCACCCATCCTACCGAGCCGTTGGCGGATCGTCGCGATTCGATGACGAATGATCATTGCATGTGTAAACTCTTTATCTAAACCACATCGCATCCATGAAACCCACCCTGCTCATCTCGAACAAAGTCCTCGGCGAATTCGGCGCGCGCATCGACGGCATCCTCGCGGGGGCGCCCAGGCAACTCGAACTGCTGCCCTTCACGCCCGATCTGCAACTCACGGCGGCACAGATCGGCTACATCGAAGCCGCCTACTACTCGCGCGACATCTGGGAGGGCACCGAAAAAAACGCGTTGAGTCCGGCGGCGCAGGCATTCTGGAACATCATCGACCGCGCGCAAAACGTCAAATGGATGGCGGTGTATTCGGCGGGCACCGATGCGCAGCGCTATCAGGACGTGATGCGGCGCGGCGTGCGGCTCAGCACCAGCGCGGGCGCACAGTCCGAATCCGTGGGGCTTGCCTGCGTGGCCGGCATCCTCGCGCTCGCGCGCGGCGTCACCTACTGGCACGCCAAACAACAACAGCGCGAGTGGGTGCCGCTGCGCGGCAAGGACGTGCTGCCCGACCTGCCCGGCCAGACAGCGATGATCGTCGGCATGGGTTACATCGGCAAAGTCATCGCACGAGTGCTGCACGCGACGGGCATGAAAACCATAGGCATCAGGCGCAACGTTGCACCCGCCGAACATTTTGACGAAGTGATACCGCCCTCCATGCTCGATGGTCTGCTGCCCAAGTGCGACTGGCTGGTGATCGCCTGCCCGTTAACCCCCGAAACGCGCAAGCTCATAGACGCACGCCGCCTCGCATTGATGAAGCCCGGCGCCGGCATCGCCAACATCGCGCGCGGTGAAATCATCGACGAAGCAGCACTCATCGATGCGTTGAAAAACAAACGCCTGCGCCATGCATATCTCGATGTGTTCAACACCGAGCCGTTGCCTGCGGAGTCTGCGCTTTGGGATTTGCCTAATGTGCTGATATCGCCGCACAATGCGGGGGCTTCGACCGGGACTTATGCACGAGGGGTGGAGATTTTTTTGCGGAATTTGGCCAGTTACCTGAGTGCGCGGCCATTGGAGAATGAGGCGAAAGTCATTTGATCTCTCGCACTGGAACAGGACGCGCAAAGAATGGATCAAAACCTACTCTTGGTTGATTTCGAGAACGTACAGCAAGTTGATTTGGCCCGGCTCGACGAGAGTTTTCAGATTGTTATTTTCGTTGGCGCGAGCCAAAAGAGCATTCCTATCGAGCTTGTTACAAACGCACAAAAACTAGGGAATCGGATTGAGTGGCAGCGCGTTGATGCACATGGCAGCAACGCACTCGATTTTTTTGTTGCCTGTCACCTTGGCCGCGTGCTCGTGACTACTCCGCAATCGAACTGCATCATTTTGTCCAAGGATAAAGGCTTTGACCCGCTCCTTCGGCACCTCAACAAAGCGGGCCTCAAGTGCAAACGCCTCAACAGCCTCCTGGAGCTAGACCCAAAGACGACGCAACCCGAAGACGCAAACTATAAACGTGTCTTGGAACTCCTCGGAAAATCCGAGAAGAAGTCAAGACCCAGAAAACGCAAGACGTTATCGCAGTACATCTCTGCAATTTTCCAAAAGAAAATTGCACAAAACGACATTGACCGTATCATTGATATTCTATTTGCAAACAAGCTTATTTCCGAATCAAACAACGCAATCACTTATGAGTTTTAGAACTTGCAGGGCGCAATCCGCAACCCGTAAATAGATCGGAACCACGTTCACGAAAGGAGCGCACATCATGTCTAATCGCGCCGCACAAATCCGCGCCAGCCTGAAACACCCGGTGATCGACGGCGACGGGCACTGGATGGAGCCGATACCGGTGTTTCTTGAGTATCTGAGCGAAGCCGGCGGCCCGGCGATGGTCGACAAGATACGCGCGCTTTGGCATCGCAATAACACGTGGTACCGCGCCAGCGCCGAGGAGCGCCAGCATCACCGGCTGCGCCGCGCGATCTGGTGGGGTGTCACTGCCCAAACGCACGACAAGGCGAGCGCGCTGCTGCCCGCATTGCTCAACGAGCGCCTGCCGGAGCTGGGCATCGACTTCGCGATCATCTACCCGAGCTTCGGCCTCACCATCAACACCATGCAGGATGGCGATCTGCTGTGTGCCTCCGCCCGCGCCTACAACCGCATGACGGCGGACATGTTTGCGCCGTTCAAGGAGCGCTTCGCGCCAGTGGCCATCCTGCCCGCGCACACACCCAAGCAGGCCATCGAAGAACTTGATTACGCGGTCACGAAACTCGGTTACCGCGCGATCATGCTGCGCGGCAATCAGGAGCGCACGATTCCCGCCGCCGCGGAAGGCATCGATGCGCAAAAAACCGCATGGGCCGCCTGGTATATCGACACCATCGCGCTCGACAGCCCGTATGACTACGATCCGTTCTGGCGGCGCTGCGTCGAACTGGGCGTCGCCGTCACGCAGCACGCCGGCAGCCCGCGCTGGGTGGACCGCGCCTCCATCAGCAACTTCACCTACAACCACGTCGGCCACTTTGCCGAATCGAATCACGCATTCGCGCGCGGCGTGTTCCTCGGCGGCGTGTCGCGCCGCTTCCCGACATTGAATTTCGGCTTCATGGAAGGCGGCGTGAGCTGGGCGTGCCAGATGGTCGGCGACATGATCGAGCACTGGGAAAAACGCCGCCGCGCGGGCCTGCAATATCCGAACGCCACCAACGTCGCTGAACTGAAACAACTCATCCATCGCTACGGCGATGCGCGGCTGAAAGCCAGCGCCGATGCGATCGTGGGGAGCCTAGATGCGTTCCGCCCGGAATGCAGTATCGACGAACTGAGCAAGCCGGAACATGTCTTCGATGATTTCGAAGCCGCGGGGGTTAACTCCAAGGCCGATATTCGCTCGGTGTTTTCGGAGAACTATTATTTCGGCTGCGAGGCCGATGACCGCGCGGCGATGTGGGCGTTTGATCCGCGCATGGGCGTGAGGCTGCGGCCGGTGTTCAGCTCCGACTTCACGCATTTTGACGTGCCCGATTTCAACGACGTGATCCCCGAAGCCTACGAGATGGTCGAAAGAAAATATGTCACCGATCAGGATTTTCGCGAATTCACCTTCACCAACGCCGCGCGCCTGCACACGCGCAACAACGCGGATTTTTTCAAGGGCACCGTTGTTGAGAAAGCGGTGGCGGATGAGCTTAAACGTAAGCAACCGTAGGATGGGTGAAACCCATCACAAACACAGCCTCTTGCCCCGACATACCCTAATTCGACCGAACATGTTCAATGCACCAAATGCGCGTGCGCACCTCAATAGACCGGCGCGGGGATGGCTTGGGTTGTGATGGGTTTCACGCATCCCACGGTATGACCGCTCGGCTTTTCTTAACGAATTGCAGGCTCAATCCGTCATCGGTATCTTCGCGCGCGCCACCACGTCCTTCCATAACGCCAGGTCCGCGAGATAGCGTTTGCTGAATTCTTCGACCGTCATGCCGCCGGGCTCCATGCCGATGGCGATGAAGCTTTTGCTTATGTCGGGTGTCGCGACAATGCGGTTGATTTCGGTATTGAGCCTGCGCACGATGGGCAGCGGCGTGCCGCCGGTGGTGAAAATGCCAAACTGCGCGCCGTTTTCAAAATCGGCCATGCCCGCTTCGTGCATGGTGGGCACGGCGGGCATAGCGGCCAGGCGCTTCTTGCCCAACACCGCGAGCGCGCGCACGCGATTGGACTGCATGAACGGCAGCCACGACGATGCATCGATGATCGCAAAATCCGCCTCGCCGGTGGCGACCGCCAGCGCGGCGTGCCCGGTGCCCTTGTAGGGAATGATCTCCATGCGCGTGCCGGTCTTGATGCGAAACAGCGCGATGGACATTTCGGATGAGTTGCCGCCGGCCGAGCCGTTGAGCCTGCCAGGCTGAGACTGCGCGAGCTTGATGAAGTCGCGCGCGCCTTTGGCGGGCACGTTGGGATTCACCGCGAGCACGTAAGGAATCGTGCCCAATTCGGCCACCGGTTGAATGTTTTTAAGCGGGTTCCACGGCACGTTTTTACGCAGCGCGGGTATCAACGCCACCGCGCCACCGCTGAATAGAATGGTGTGGCCGTCGGGCGCGGCCTTGGCCATCGCTTCGATGCCGATGCGGCCATCCGCGCCGGGGCGGTTTTCGATGATGACTTGTTGCCCCAGCGCTTTCGCCAGATGCGGGCTGACGCGGCGCGCGATCACGTCGTTGGATGCGCCCGCGGCAAAGGGCACGACGGCGATGATGTTGCGCTCGGGATACTCGGCAGCATGGCCGCTGAACAATGGCGCAAGCGTTAGAAATATCGTTAGCAATGCAAATGAAATTTTCATGAATCCAATGTGGGCCGGGCTTCGACAAGCTCGGCCCTAACGGTGTAATGTATGGTTGATCGATTTGTGAAGAGTATAAAGTGTTGGAGTCTTTTTGAGGAATTCCATGCGTGAACGTGCAGGCATCTTGATCGTGGCTTTTGCAGTGCTGTGCGCCGCGCACCCGGCGCGCGCTCAATACCCGGATCGCCTGATTCGCGCGATCGTGCCGTTCGCGACCGGCGGCACCAACGACATCACCGCACGCATGATTTCGCCGCATCTCGCCAAGGCGCTGGGCCAGCAGGTCGTGGTCGAAAACCGCCCCGGCGCGGCGGGCAATATCGGCATCGAGGCCGTGGCGAAATCCGCGCCCGACGGCCACACCATATTGTTCAGCGCGACGGCATCGACGCAAAACCCGGCGCTGTTTCGCAACCTGCGCTTTGATCCCATCAACGATATACAACCCGTGGCCGCGATCGCGGAGTATCCCTACTCCATCGTGGTCAATGCGCACTTGCCGGTGAGAAGTGTACGCGAACTGATCGCGCTGGCGCAAAAAAGCCCGGTCACGCTCAACGCTTCCGCCGGCGGCATAGGCACGCGGCTGTCAGTGGAGCTATTCCGCATTCGCAACAATATCCGCATCGAAGTCGTCTCGTACAACGGCACGGGACAGGCCGCGCTGTCTGTCGCCACCGGCGAAACCCAACTCGCCATCATGGATGCCTCGCCGTTTCAGCCGTTTATTGCATCGGGCCGTGTCAGGGTACTGGCCGTGGTCAGCGACCAGCGGCTGCCAGCCTTCCCCAATACACCGACCACCGCCGAGGCCGGTTTGCCGGGGCTACGCGCGGGCGCGACTGCCGCTGTGTATGTCACCAGCAAAACGCCCACGAGCATTGTGCAAACGCTCAACACCGCGATCAACAATGTCACTGCATTGCCCGAGGTGCGGGAACAACTGCGCAAGCAAGGCGGCAATACCAGCCCGTTGAGCGTGAGCGATTTGACGCAGTGGTACCGGCGCGAAATCCAGACGTGGAAGGACATCGTCACGCGTGCGAAAATTCCGCCGGTGGATTGATGCAATCCTATTGCGCCCTTCCCCGCATGTTGTTTCAGCGCGGAAATTACTT
>CAMDLH010000122.1 GCA_945901405.1 Bordetella parapertussis
CAGGTCTTCCACGCCGAGCTCACCGATCTCCAACGCCAAGTGCTCGACCTCATCGGCGTCCCTCCGCAGCTGTTTCAAGCGATCGGCTAGCCGACAACACTCCCGCCGAAATTAGCGGGAAATCATGTTCGCGATGTGCGGAATGTAAGGCATGACCTTCGATTACAAGAAAAACGAACACAAGATGGGTAAGCACGTCGTACAGGTCATCAACAACATCGCAAAATCCATGAACCCAACCCGCTTTAACCTGGCCAGCGTGCGCACGAGCTGGACCGTGGTGCCGTATCAAAGCACGCACAACACCGGCGACACCATCATGGGCACGAGTCCCGGCAACAGCGTGGTCAACAAGTATCTGCAAAGCTGGGATTGCCACAATCTTTTCGTAATGGGCTCAAGCGTGTTCCCCCAACGCCGCGTACAATCCAACCGGCCCCGTAGGCGCGCTCACGTACTGGGCGGCCGATGCGATCAAGAATCGTTATGTGAAAAATCCCGGCATGCTGGTGTAGGCGGTGCGCATACTGATACCCGTGCCCGCTGAATTCGGCGAAACGCTCAAGCGCGAATATGAGCGGCATGCGGTGCTGGTGAAGTCAGCAGGATTGAAGGTTGATTCACGGCGCCGCCGGGCGAAGTTCCCTGCCGAGCGTGTATGATTCCGGCGTCAACTAAAACCACCAATACGAGAACCAACACCATGACAGCGCCTGCCTACGAATTCCTGATTTACGAGAAAAAAGATCACCGCGTCACCATCACGCTCAATCGTCCGCAAAAACTCAATGCGCTGAACGAGGAACTAACGCGCGAGTTCGAGGTTGCGATGTTCGCGGCGGAGGACGACAACGACGTGCGCGTGGTGGTGATCAAGGGCGCGGGGCGCGGCTTTTGCGCGGGTCACGACTATAGCAAGGAGAACTTCGTGCCCGGCGAGCGCGAGACCGGCACGAATACCGAACTGCACCGCATTGATTTCTCCAAGCGGCTGCGCTCGTATATGCGTGTGTGGGAAATCCCCAAACCGGTGATCGCGCAGATACACGGGCCGTGCATCGCGGCGGCGACGCTGCTCGCGACCAGCGCCGATCTGGTGGTGGTGGCGGACGACGCGAAGATCGGGCCGGTGGAGGCGGCACCGGGCATGGTGATGGGGCTGATTTGGGGCGGGTGGCTGCCGCTGGTGGGGCTGCGCAAGACCAAGGATTTCGCGTTCCTGCACGGCACCATGAGCGGCAAAGAGGCCGAGCAATGCGGCTGGGCGACCAAGTCGGTTCCGCTCGATCAACTGGACAAGACGGTGGACGACATGGCCGCCGAAATCGCGCGCGTGCCGCTGGAGATCCTGATGATGAAGAAACTCGCCATCAACCGCAGCGCCAATCGCATGGGCATACGCGACATGATGGAAATCAATTTCGAGATGAGCCTCGCCGGGCATTTCAGCAACACGCGCGAGCAATGGGGCGCGAAGATCGAGGCCGGGGGCTTCAAGAACGTGATGGCGGATTGGAAGGCCGGCATACGTTACGACCGCAATCAGAAACGTTGAGAAGCATGCGCGTGAAACATTTCGTTTGCGGGCTGGCAGTGGCATGCGCATGTGCCGCGCAGGCCAACGCGCAGACCTATCCGAATCGCGCCATCCGCTTTATCGCGCCCTTCGCCGCCGGTGGCGGCACCGATCTGATCGCGCGCACGCTCGCGCGCAAGCTCACCGATGCGCTGGGCCAATCGGTGGTGGTGGACAATCGCTCGGGTGCAAATGCAGTCATCGGCACCGAGCTTGCCGCGAAGTCGCCGCCCGACGGCTACACCATCATGATCGCGACGCCGACACTCACCGTAAACCCCAGCATGGTGAAGAGCCTGCCGTACGATGCGATACGTGATTTCGCCGCGGTGTCGCTGGTGGCGAGCTCGCCGCATTTGCTCGCGGTGCATCCCTCGCTGCCGGCAAGGTCGGTGAAGGAATTGGTCGCGCTGGCGAAGGCCAGGCCTGGCATGCTGACGTTTGCCTCCGGCGCCACCGGCGGGTCGAGCCACTTGTCGGCGGAACTCTTCAGCGCCATCGCCGGCATAAAAATGGTCAACGTGCCTTATCGCGGCACCGGGCAAGCGGTGCTCGCCATCGTATCCGGCGAGGTGACGATGGGCTTTAACGATGTGATGACCAACCTGCCGCAGATGAAAGCGGGCCGCTTGCGCGGGCTGGCGGTGACCAGTCTTGCGCGTTCGCCCGCCGTGGCCGAATTACCGACGGTCGCGGAGTCGGGCTATCCCGGCTTTCAGTCGGGCGTGTGGTATGGCGTGCTGGCGCCGGCGCGCACGCCGGGCGAGATCGTCGCGCGGTTAAACGGCGAGTTGGTGAAGATCGCGCGCAGCGCGGATTTCATCGAGCGCCTCAATGCAGAAGGCGGCGTGCCCATCGGCAGTACGCCCGAGTACTTTGCCGATTTCATCAAACAGGAAACCGCGCGTTGGGCGAAGATCATCGCGAGCGCGAACATCCGGCCCAATTGATCTGCGAAGGAAACCCGAAGTGACGACCGTTGTGAATACCGGGCCGCTGGCCGGCATACGCGTGCTTGATTTCACCAACATGCTGTGCGGCCCGTATTGCACGCGGCTGCTCGCCGACATGGGTGCTGAAGTCATCAAGGTGGAGCCGCCCGCGGGCGATCACAACCGGCACCGCCGTCCGGTGCGCAACGGGTTCAGCAGTTTTTTCGGCCACCTGAACAGCGGCAAGAAAAGCATCGTGCTTGATCTGAAGTGCGATGCGGGGCGCGCCGCCGCGCTTGCGCTGGCGGCGAAATGCGACGTGCTCGCCGAGAACTGGCGTCCCGGCGTGGCGGCGCGGCTGGGGCTGGGCTATGAAACGATCAGTGGCGTAAATCCGCGCCTCGTGTTCTGTTCCATTTCCGGCTTCGGCCAGCAAGGCCCCAGCGCGCAGCGCCCGGCATTTGCGCCGATCCTGCACGCGGCCAGCGGCTACGATCTCGCACATGTCGATTATCAGGGCGGCGGGCGCCCGCTCAAAAGCGCGGCCTTCGTCGCCGACGTGCTGGGCGGCATGTCGGCGTTCGCGTCCATTCAGACGGCGCTCATACACCGCCAGCAATCGGGCCGCGGTCAATTCATCGACGTATCGCTGATGGATTGCATGCTCAACCTGATGATCAACGAGGTGCAAGAGGCGCAGTCGCCGTCGAATGCGAAGCTGCGCGTGTATCAGCCGCTCACCACGAGTGACGGCTACATCGTCACCGCGCCCACCAGCCAGCGCAATTTCGAGCAACTTGCCGCCGCGATAGAGCGGCGCGACTGGCTGACGGACGCGCGCTTTGCCAGGCTTGCCGTGCGCGAAAACAACTGGTCCGAATTCATGGCCGAAATAGAAGCCTGGACACACACACGCAGCAGCGAAGATTGCGAGCGCATCCTGCTCGCCGCCGGCGTGCCTTGCAGCCGCTAT
Organism: Bordetella parapertussis; assembly: GCA_945901405.1. Lineage (GTDB taxonomy): Bacteria > Pseudomonadota > Gammaproteobacteria > Burkholderiales > SG8-41 > CAMDLH01. The sequence continues at coordinate 3,482 of CAMDLH010000122.1, forward strand.
AAAACGGTTGCCGAAGCGATGGCTGACCCGCAGATCGTCGCGCGCGGCTCACTCACGCAAGTAACCGATGGCGCGGGCGCCTACGCCGTGCCCAACGCGCCGTTTCAGATGCCGGGACTTGACACCAGCGTGCGCCCGCATGTGCCGGTGTTGGGAGAACACTCCACCGCAGTACTGCGCGACATGCTCGGTTACTCCGAGACGCAGGCGCGCGATTGCATGGGCACAATCACGCCGCCGCGGTGAATTGCCGCGGCGAGATGACGGCGCGCTACATCACCACATCAATCAAATAAGGCCCGCGCTGCGACATCGCATTGGTGAGTTGCGTGGTCAACTCATCCAGATCATGCACCTGCACGCTGGGCACACCGAGGCTTTTTGCCATGCCGGCAAAATCGATCGCGGGGCGCCCCAACGTCAGCATGTCGATGGCGCGCGGGCCGGGATTTGCGACGCCCACGCTCGCAAGCTGGCTGTAGAGAATGTTGTAGGAGCGATTCGAGAAAATCATCACGCAGATGTCCAGCCCCTCGCGCGCCATGGTCCACAGCGACTGGATGGTGTACATGGCGCTGCCGTCGCCGATCATGGCGATCACCTTGCGATTGGGGCAGGCTACCGCCGCGCCTACCGCGCACGGCGTGCCGAAGCCGATGGAGCCGCCCATGTTGTTCAACCAATCGTGCGGCGGCGCGCCCGCGCTGAACGGAAAAAATCCGCGCCCCGTGGTGACGGATTCATCGACGATGATGGCACCCTCGGGCATGGTCGCACCCAGCGCCTGACCGAGACCATCGAGCGTGAATTTGCCGGTGGGCCGCTCGGGCCGGCCCGATTGTGCAACGCCCGCGGGCTTTTCGTTCAACGCGCCGAGTTCGGCGGCGAGCGCTTCGAGCGCGGCAAGCGTGTCGCCGTCCACCGGGCATAGTGTTGTGGTGTCGCAGCCCGCCGGTGTCAACAGGCTGGGTTTGCCGGGGTAGGCAAAAAAAGCGGCGGGTGGCTTGGCACCCACCAGCACCATCTGCGTCGTGCCCTTCAATTGTTCCTGCGCGGTCTCGATCACGAAATGCAGACGCAGCGTCGCCACGCGTCCCGCGCCGCGTTCGATGCGCGCGGTACCGCCTGCCGCCTGCACGCGGCAACCAGTCCTGGCGGCGATCTTGCCCGCGAGTTCGAGGCCGCGCGCACGCAAGGCGCGTCCGCCGAGAAACAGCATCGCCGCCTTGCCATGCTGCAACAACGCCTTGGCCGCGGCAACGACGGCGTCCTTTTGCGGCCCAAGCGGGGGCGGCGTGTCGGGCGTATCCGCGACACCATCGGCTTCGCTCCATGCCGTGTCGGCCGGCAAAATGAGTGTGGCGATCTGGCCCGGTGCGACACGCGCGGCCTGAATCGCCAGCGCGCCGTCACCCGCGACAGTCTTTGATGTGGGCGACGTTTTCACCCAGTGCGAGAACGGGCGCGCAATGCCTTCGATATCGGCGGTGAGCGGCGTGTCATACTGAATGTGGTGCAGCGCGTGTTCGCCCACCACGTTGACGATGCCCGAGCCGGCCTTCTTTGCGTTGTGCAGATTCGCCGCCGCATTGGCGAGGCCCGGCCCCAGATGCAACAGCGTCGAAGCCGGTTTATCGGTCATGCGGTAGTAACCGTCGGCAGCACCACTGCACACGCCCTCGAACAAACCAAGCACGCAACGCATGCCTTCGACACGGTCAAGCGCGCCGACAAAATGCATCTCCGATGTGCCGGGGTTGGCGAAACACACTTCCACCCCGCCTCTTAATAATGTACGAACCAGACTTTCCGCGCCGTTCATGAATGCCGCTCCCTGATGGTTGTTGCCGTTACGTTACTTCTTTTCTGGCCAATCGTCTTCATCGGTGATGATGTTGATCACACGCGTGCGCTTGGGGCCGGCGTAGCGCTCCATTTTCACCAGCACGGGGAATAACTCTTCGAGTTTCGCGCGTGCGTCGGCTTCTTTCTCAAACTTGAGCAATTCGCCGTTCGGGTCTTTCACGTCATGCCACACGCGCGCGTCGTTCTCGTCGTCCTGCACTTGCAGCTTGAACATTTGCGTTACTCCTCTTTCGCGCCCGAGAGCTTCGCCGCGCGCGCCGACCTAGACAACGGGGTCAGGCTTGCTTAATTGCATATATGTCTTTATGCAATTAAGCAAGCCTGACCCCGTTGTTCCGTCCGTCATATTTCGATGGCAAGCCGCGGTTCGCCCATTGTTTCGTGCCGCACGCACCTCGTTTTGGTCGTCCTGCACTTGCAGCATGAACATAATTCTTACTCCGCTTTTGCGCCGGTGGCCTTCGCCACGCGCGCCCATTTGACGAGTTCGGCCTTGAGAAATTTCTCGAATTCCGCTGGCGTGTTGCCCGCCAACTCGAAGCCCAGCAACTGCGTGCGCTCGATGACATCGGGCAGTTTCAAATCCGCAGTGACTCTCGCGTGCAGCTTGTTGATGATTTCGCGCGGCACTTTGGCCGGCGCCAGCAATCCGTTCCACGCCGAGGCCTCGAAATCCGCCACGCCCGCTTCCATCATCGTCGGTAACTCGGGCATCGCCGGCGAGCGCCGGGCGGTGGTAACGGCAAGCCCGCGCAAGCGGCCGGCCTTGATCTGCGGCACCGAGGCGGGACTCACTACGAACATGATCTGCGCCTGATTGCCGATGAGTCCGGTGACCGCTTGTCCGACGGTTTTGTAAGGCACGTGCACCACGTCGATCGGGGATTTCAAGCGCAGATATTCCATGATGATGTGCGCGGGCGAGCCGTTGCCGCCGGAGGTGTAGTTGATCGTGCCGGGCTTGGCCTTGGCGAGCGCAATGTAATCCTGCACGCTGTTGACCGGCAGCGACGGATTCACGCTCAGTATGAAAGTGATCGTGCCAAGCAGACTCACCGCCGCGAAATCGCGCTCCATGTCATACGGCACTTTGAAATAATTGGGGCTGATGGTATGCGTGCCAGTGGCGAGCAGCATCGTGTAACCATCGGCATTCGCGCGCGCCACGATATCGGCGGACATCATGCCGCCACCGCCGCCGCGCTCCTCCACCACCACTTGCTGGCCCCACGCCTCGGTGATTTTTTGCCCAAGAATGCGCGCCATCGCATCCGGCCCGCCACCGGTAACCCAGCGCAGCGGCTTGTTTGGATACGGCCCGCTGCGTGTTGCGTTGAGTTGCGCGTGTGCGCTTGCCGCGCCCCAGCACGCCAACAAAGTAGCGACCGTAAGCATCTGTTTTAATGGAATAATTTTCATGGGCTATTTCGAGTTGCCAGTGAATAGTGCGCCACGTGCGCGCGTTCGGCAACTGTGCGGTCAAATAATTGCGGCGCCGCGCGCACTGTAGAATCGCTGCGTATGTCGATACTCAAACGCTGGTTTGGCAAGGGTGGCGCCAGCGCCAGCGAAAACCCATCGGGAACGAACACATCAGCGCCCGCCGCGACCGCGCCTGGTTTTGATCCCGAGCAAGTGTTGCAGAACGCGTTGGCGCACCACAACGCAGGCCGTGCACACGAAGCCGAGCAGCTTTATCGGCAAATACTCGCGGCTAATCCGCAAGAATTCAATTCGCTGCATTTGCTGGGCGTGTTGTATCACCAGCGCGGTGAACACGCGTACGCCGCGGAGAAAATCCGCGCCGCGCTGGCGGTGAACCCTGACGACGCGCCGGCGCTGAGTAATCTCGGCGAGTGCCATCGCGCGCTGCGGCAGTACGGCGAGGCGCGGGTGTGCTACGAGAAGGCGATTGCACATGCACCCGACTGGACGGCGCCGCATTTCAATCTCGGCAACCTGCATCGCGTCGAGGGCCGGCTCGACGAAGCGCTTGCCTGTTACAAGCGCGTGACCGCCCTGGAGCCGAACCTGATCGACGCGCATTACGCCATGGGCGGCATATTCGAGCAAAAGGGCGCGCTGTCAGACGCAAAAGCCTGCTACGAGAAGGTGCTCGCGGCGCAGCCGGCGCACAAGCTCGCGTTGTTCTACCTTGGCAATGTGTTGCTCAAGACGGGAGCGCCCGGCGAAGCAGAGCGCCGCTTTCGCGCGGCGGTGGATGCCGACAAAACATTCGTGCCCGCGCTGGTGAATCTGGGTAATCTCTTGCTGGAGCGCGGCGCGCACGCGGAGGCGCACGCCTTGCTCACGCGCGCGGCCGCGCACGATCCGCATTCCTACGAAGCGCACCTCGCGCTGGGTTTCGCACAGCGCGGGTTGAATAATCCGCAAGCGGCATTTGCTAGCTTCGAGGCGGCGCATAAATTAAAGCCCGGTGCGGTGGACGCGTTGCTGGGCATGGGCAGCGCGCGCATCGATCAGGGCGAGCACCAGCAGGCATTGGCGCATTACACGGGCGCGCTGCGGGTAGCCCCGCGTAATGCGCGTGCACGCTGGTTCAGCAGCATTGCCACGGTGCCGCCGTTTTGTGAAAATGCCGCCGAGGCCGAGGCGGCGCGCGCCGCGTTTGGCGACGGGCTGACGGCGCTCGAGGCATTTTTCGCCGCGGGCCAGAATAGGGCGGGGCATGATGCCGTCGGCACATTGCAGCCGTTCCTGCTGGCGTATCACGAGCAGCCCAACCGCGAGTTGCTGGCGCGACATGGGGCGCTGTGCGCGCGGCTGATGGGCGAGTGGCAGGCCGCCCATGGTTCACGCCCGCCAGCCGCGCGGGGCGGCGGCAAGGTGCGCGTGGGTATCGTCTCCGCGCACATCAGCGATCACTCCGTGTGGATGGCGATCATCAAGGGTTTCGTCACACACCTTGACCGCGCGAGGTTCCATGTTGAAATCTTCCATCTCGGCCACACCCACGATCACGAAACCGCGTTTGCGAAATCGGTCGCCGATCATTTCGAGCCGGGTGCGAAAACCTGGCAGCAGTGGGCGCAGTGCGTCGCGGGGCGCAAGCTCGACGTGCTGATCTACCCGGAAATCGGCATGGATGCCGCGACGTTGCGCCTCGCGGGCATGCGGCTCGCACCGGTGCAGGCTGCAAGCTGGGGCCACCCCGAGACCACCGGGTTGCCCACGATCGATTATTACCTCTCGGCGCAGTTGCTAGAGCCGCCCGATGCGGCCAGCCACTACACCGAGCGTCTGGTGGCGCTGCCCAATCTTGGCTGTTACATGGATCGTGCCAACGTGCCGGACAAAGACCCGGCGCTGCGCACCCTGGGCGTGGACGACAGCGTGCCGCTGCTGTTGTGCCCTGGCGTGCCGTTCAAATACGCGCCCGCCGATGACGCGGTGCTGGTAGAGATCGCGCGGCGGCTGAAGCGCTGCCAGTTCGTGTTTTTCACGCACCGGCTGGCGAACCTGTCCGCGCATCTGCGCAGCCGCTTGCGCAAGGCGTTCGCACGGGCCGGTCTCGACGCTGATCAATTCATCGTGTTCGTGCCGTGGCAAAATCGCGATCAGTTCCATGGCATGATGCGGCGCGTGGATGTGTATCTCGACACCATCGGCTTTTCCGGCTTTAACACGGCGATGCAGGGCATCGAGTGCGGCCTGCCGGTGGTGACGCGCGAAGGCCGCTTCATGCGCGGTCGCCTCGCGAGCAGCCTGCTGAAAAGAATGGGCGTGACGGAGCTGATAGCGCCGGCGAACGATGCCTATGTTGATCTGGCGGTGAAACTCGCATCCGATAAGGCATCGCGCGATGCGGTGCGAGCGCGCATTGCCGCCGCACGGGACGTGTTGTTTAACGATCTGGCGCCGGTGCGCGCGCTGGAAGAATTTCTGATTTCCGCCGTTGGCAAAAATAAAGGAGAGTGAACAATGGATCTGCAACTGAAAGACAAGGTCGCCATCGTCGGCGGCGCAAGCAAGGGGCTGGGCCGCGCGTGCGCGTTGGTGTTGGCCGAGGAGGGGGCGAAGGTGGTGATGTGCAGCCGTAGCAAGGCTGATCTCGATCACGCGGCGCAGGAGGTTCGCGACGAGACCGGCGCCGAGGTGCTTGCCATTGCAGGTGATCTTGAACAAAACGATGTGATCAAAAAGCTGATGGCCGCCGCGGTTGATAAATTCGGGCGGCTGGATGTGCTGGTGAGCAATTCCGGCGGGCCGCCGCTGGCGAAGGCGGTTGACGCGACAGAGGAGCAATGGGCGACGGCGGTGCAGCGCTCGCTGCTGTTTTTTGCGCGCATGGCGCGCGAGGCGTTGCCGCATATGCGCGAGCAAAAAAGCGGACGCATCATCAATATACTTGCGAGCACCGTTTATCAGCCGATTCCGAATCTCGCGCTGTCGGGCGCCACGCGCATGGGCGTGGTGGCGTATGCGAAAAGTCTTGCCGATGAAGTGGGGCGTGACGGCATATTGGTGAATAACGTGGCGCCCGGTTCGCTGCTCTCCGAACGCATGCTGGGCAATGTCACCGCGCGCGCGAAGGAGCTTGGCATCTCGCTGGAGAAAGCATTGGAGGAGCGCGCGAAGGAAACGTCGGTGGGCCGCATCGGCGAGCCGCGCGAGCTGGCGAATCTGGTGGCGTTTCTCGCCTCCGGCAAATCGAGCTACATCACCGGCACCACGATACGCATCGATGGCGGGCTGGTGCGTTCGGTGTTGTAGTTCAGTCATTCTTGCCGGAGACCGCGCGCATGTTCGCTTATGTAGGTTGTTTCACCACGGCCAAGCGCAAGGCGCGCGGCAAGGGCATCAGTCTTTACCGCATTGATGACGCATCGGGCGCGTGGGAGTTGCTCGATGTGCATGAAACATTGCCCAACCCCGGCTATGTCGCGCTCGACGGCAAACGGCGATACCTCTATGCCGCGCATGGCGACGGCGCCGAAGTCACCGCGTACGCCGTCGATGCGCGCAGCGGCAAACTGACGTTTCTCAACAAGCAAGCCTCCAGTGGCGACAACGCGCCGCACCTGATCGTCACGCCCGATGATCGTCATGTTGTTGTCGCCAACGGCCCCGGCATCGCGGTGTTTCCCATCAATGCCGATGGATCGCTCGCGCCGTCGAGCGATGTGGTGGTGCCGCCGGGCGAGGAAGGCCCGTATAAACGCGAGCAGGGCTTGGGCGCGCATCCGCATCAGGTGCTGTTCGATCCGTCCGGGCGCTACCTGATCTCGCCCGACAAGGGGGTGGATGCGACGCACATCTATCGCATCGATTCAACTATGGGCAAACTCATCGCCAACGATCCGCCCTGCGTGAAATCACGTTACGGCGCGGGGCCACGCCATATATCGTTTCATCCAGCGCGGCCGTTTGCGTATCTGATCAACGAGCTTGATTCGACGGTCACCACGTATCAATGGGATGCGGCGCGCGGCGCGCTCACGCCACTGCACATCATCCCCACCACGCCGCCGGCATTTATTGGCGACAACACCGGTGCTGAAATCGCCATCGCGCCCACGGGCGAATTTGTCTATGTGTCGAATCGCGGGCACAACAGCATCGCCACGTTTCGCGTCGACTCCGGCGATGGCGCCTTGGCGCCTTGTGGCTGGGAACCCACGCAGGGCAGAAAGCCGCGTTTCTTCACGCTCGATCCGCGCGGAAAAAACCTCTATGTGGCAAATGAAGACAGCGACACCATCGTGGTGTTCGGGCTTGATCCACACGACGGTTTGCCCGTGCCTGCCGGGCTAATCATTCAGACCGGTTCGCCGTCGTGCATTGCGTTCGCGCCGGCGCTGGCTTGAGCGGCGGGTAGCGGGCGGCACTGGCAAAGATATTCGGTTCGGAGTAGATTTTCGATTCGTTGCATCAACCCGGAGGGTTCGCATCCATGCCAATTCAGTCCTTGCATCGAATATCCGCCGCGGCGGGCCTGCTGTGCGCAATTTTTATCACAAGCGGAAGCGCTCATGCACAGGCGTGGAAGCCCGACAAACCCGTCGAAATCATCGCCACCAACGCGCCCGGCGGGGGTGCGGATCGCATCATCCGCATCATGCTGAACGTGATGCAGGAGCGCAAAGACTTCACGGTGCCGGTGTCGATCAACAACAAGCCCGGCGGCGGCAGCGCGGTGGCGTTTGCGTATCTCAATCAGCATTCCGGCGACGGCCACTATGTCGTGCTCGGCTCCAAGGCGCTGCTCACCAACAACGTTACCGGGCGCGGGCCAAGTTTCACCGACATGACGCCGGTGGCGCACATACTTGGCGAATACGTTTGCGTCACCGTCAGGCCCGATTCACAGTTAAAGAGCGGGCGTGATCTTGTCGAGCGCATTCAAAAGGATGTATCGGCGCTGAGCTTCGGGCTGGCGACCAGCATAGGCGGGCCGAACCATCAGGGCGTGGCCACGGCGCTGAAGGCCGGCGGCGTCAACGTGCGCGCCACGCGCAACGTGATTTTTCAGTCGGGGGGCGCTGCAAGTACCGCGATGCTCGGCGGGCACGTCGATGTGGTGCCGATTACCGCGGCATTCGGCGCATCGCTGATGAAAAACGGACAGGTGCGCATACTCGCCGTCGGCGCGCCAAAACGGCTGGGCGGAATTCTTGCCGACACGCCTACCTGGCGCGAGCAGGGTTACGACGCGGTAGTGTCGAACTGGCGCACCATCATCGGCCCCAAGGGCATGACGGCGGCGCAGGTCACGTTTTGGGAAGATGCACTCAGGCGCTTCACCGAATCGGCCGAATGGAAAAAGGAAGTCGAGGCCAATTTCTGGATCAGCGATTTCATGAATCGCGCGGAGACGATGAAGTTTCTCGAACGCGATCACGCCGCGGTGAGAGCGTTTTTAATCGACTTGGGGATGGCGAAATGAAAACGAAATGCTCACCAGTTTTTCGCTCGGCGGCGCTGTTGGCGGCCGCGCTGGTTTCAGCCGCCGCACCGGCGCAGGAATTCCCGCGCCAAATGCGCATCATCGTCGCCAGCGCCGGCGGCACCGGGCCGGATTTCATCGCACGGCTGCTTGCGCCCAAATTGGGCGAGAGCCTGCGCAACAGCGTGATTGTCGAGAGCCGCACCAGCGCCAACGGCATCATCGCCGCACAGTTCACCGCGCGCGCGGCGCCGGATGCATCGGTGATCATGATGGGTAACGCCGGCACGCACGCGATCAACTCCGCGTTATACAAGAAGCTCGATTACGATCCGCTGGCCGACTTTGCCGGCATCAGCGAGATCGCAAGCATACCGCTGGCGCTGGTTGTGCATCCGTCGGTGCCGGCGAAATCGGTGCGCGAGCTGATCACGATCGCGCAAAAATTGCCGGACAAACTCAATGTCGCCATCGCGGGCGCGGCCGGTGAGCTGATGGGCAATTCGCTTAAGTTGCAGGCGAAAGTCCGCATGACCAATGTGCATTACAAGGGCGGCGCTGCGGCGGCCTTGGCCGTGATGTCGGGTGAGGCGGACATGACCTTCACCTCGTACGTGGTGATCGCGCCGCACGTCGAGTCCGGCAGGTTGCGCGTGCTGGGTGTGAGCAGCGCCAAGCGCATGCCGCAATTGCCCAACGTGCCGGCCATCGCCGAGAACGGATTGCCCGGTTACGAACACGAGCAATGGTATGCCTTGTTCGCGCCGGCGAAAACGCCGCCCGCGCTGGTGCAGGCGCTGCACCGCGAAACCGTGCGCATCGTCGGTATGGCGGAGATCAACGAGCGTCTCGTCAGCACCGGGCATCGCGTCATCGCGGGCACGCCGCAACAACTGACCGAGAGAGTGCGCCTCGAAATCGACAAGACGCGGCGCATCATGCGCGAGTCGGGCATGCAGCAGCAGTAAACTATGGTGTAATCGAATTTTTCAAGGAGACGGTAGCGTGAGATTTTTATTTGTGGCGGCAGCCTGTTTTGTTTCACTGGCAGTGCAGGCTGCCGAGACGTACCCAACGCGCCCGCTACGCTTCATCATCACCGTGGCGCCTGGCGGCGGCGCCGACATCACCGCGCGCACCATCGGTCTGAAGCTCACCGAGGCATGGGGCCAGCAGGTCATTGTCGATAACCGCCCCGGCGGCAACGGCATCGTCGGCATGGAAACCGCCGCGCGCGCCAACGCTGATGGCTACACCATCGTGCTCGGCACCATAGGGCCGGTGGCGGTGAATCCGAGTCTTTATCGCAAGCTGCCGTACGATCCGGTGGCGGATTTCGAGCCGATCACGCGCGCGGTGTCGGCATTGAACGTGCTGGTGGTGCACCCGTCGCTGCCAGTGAAATCAGTGAAGGAGTTGATCGCGCACGCCAAGGCCAACCCCGGCAAGCTCAACTACGGCTCGTCGGGCGTGGGTTTTGCCGATCATCTGGCGGGCGAGTTGTTCAACACGCTGGCCGGCGTGAAGATGCAGCACGTGCCATACAAGGGCGGCGCGCCGGCGATGATCGATCTGGTGGGCGGCAACGTGAATCTGATTTTCGCCACGGTGTCCACGGCGCTCGCCAGCATGAAAGCGGGCAGGATACGACCGCTGGCGGTGACCTTCGCCAAGCGCGTCGAACAATTCGCGGATCTTCCAACGGTCGCGGAGGCCGGCGTGCCCGGCTTCGCGGTGGATAACTGGTATGGCGTGTTCGCGCCGCGCGGCACACCGAAACCCCTGGTCATGAAACTACACACGGAGATCAACCGCTCGCTCGATCTGCCCGAGGTGAAAGAGCGACTCGCGGGCCTGGGCATATTCCCGTTCACCGCGCCTTCGCCGGAAGCGTTCGGCGCCTACGTCAAATCCGAAATCGCCAAATACGGCAAGGTCGTGAAGGAATCCGGCGTGCGCTTGGAGTGATTTACGTAGGTGAGTTTTTCTTCAGCAAATCCGCAAGCGCGGCAAACGGTTGATGTGTCGCGCCCGCCGGCGGTTTTGCCGTCGATGCGCCGCCGTTGATACCGGCGTTATCCAGAAATCGCCGGTGTTCGTTCTCGTGGCAATAGGTGCACAACAACTCCCAGTTGCTGCCGTCGGGCGGATTGTTGTCGTGGTTATGATCGCGATGATGCACTTCGAGCAGTTGCAGGTTCACGTGCGTGAACTCGCGCGCGCAGCGCCCGCACACCCACGGGTACATGCGTAGCGCTTGTTCCCTATAACCCAGTGCGCGCTGCTCGCGTGCGCTCCTTGCTTCGGCGAGAACTTTATCCAGCCGGGATGATCCGGCTCCGGGCGGGGTGGACGCCATGGGCGAGACGCTAATTTCCGCTCTTGTTACCCAAGGTGACGGAAAACCCCGCCTGCCATGCGCCGTCGATGGGCAGCGCCGCGCCGTTGATGTGCGCGCCCGCATCACTGCATAAAAACACGCCGAAGGCGGCGATGTGCTCCGGCATGATGGGCTGCTGGCTGGGCTGGCGCACTTTCATCAATTCATCCACCGCTTTTTCGCGGCTGACGTTGGCCTCGCTCATCTGGCGCGCGATCTGGCGCTCGGCGTGTGGTGTGAGTACCCAGCCGGGCATCAGCGCGTTGATGGTGACGCCGGTGTGCGCACATTCGAGCGCGATGCCGCGCGTCATGCCGATCAGCGCATGTTTGGCGGTGACGTAATCGACGCGGTTGGGCACCGCCATGCGTCCGTGTATCGACGACATGTTGATGATGCGGCCCCAGCCGCGCGCCTTCATGCCGCGCATGGTGAGCCTGATGGTGTGAAACGCCGCCGACAGATCAACCGCGATCGCGCGATCCCATTCCTCCGGCGGAAAATCCTCGACCAGGTGATAGTGCCGTACCACGGCGTTGTTGACCAGAACGTCCACGCCGCCGAAGCGCCGCCCGGTTTCGCGCACCATCGCTTCGATCTCGGCGGGCACGCCGACATCGGCGCCGTGATAGGCGACATCGACACCGTTTTCATGTGCAATCGACGCGCGCAGTTTTTCAATTGCAGCGGGTTCACCGAGTCCGTTCATCATCACGTTGCAGCCCTGCGCCGCGAATGCGCGCGCGAATGCTTCGCCGATGCCGCCGGTGGAGCCTGTGACGAGCGCGGTTTTTCCCTTGAGCATGTGTACTCCAGCAGTGTATGGATTGCGTCCGAGTATACTCGTGGAGACTCAATTCAACCGAGGGGATGCTATGATAAAAAAGCATTTAAAAACAATTACTTACATAACTCTCGCCATGGGTGTCACAGCGCACGCGGCGGACAATTATCCGAATCGCCCGATCCGCTGGATCGTGCCCGCGCCGCCCGGCGGCGGCACTGATGCGGTGAGCCGCATCGTTGCGCCCAAGCTCACGGAGATGTGGAAGCAGCAGATCGTCATCGACAACCGCGGTGGCGTGCAGGGCAGCATTTCGCACGCGCTGGCCGCGAAGTCCGCGCCCGACGGCTACACCATTTTGTTCGCGTTCTCCGGCCCCGTCGCGGTCAATCCGCATATTTACCGCGAGGTTGGCTACGATGCGCTGCGCGACTTCGCCGGGCTTACGCGCCTGACGCAGCAGCCGATGATCATGACCGCGCATCCGTCGCTGCCGGTGGCCTCTCTCAAGGAACTGGCCGCGCACGCGAAGGCGAATCCCGGCAAGCTCACCTTCGCTTCAAGCGCATCGTTGCAACACCTTGCGGGCGAGCTGCTGAAAATTTCCGCAGGCATCAATCTGATACATGTGCCGTACAAGGGCGCGGGGCCCGCGGTGATCGATTTGCTGGGCGGCAACGTCAACACCATGATCTCCAACCCGACCTCGGTGGTGCCGCACATCAAATCCGGCAAGCTGCGTCCGTTGGGCATCCTCGGCGCGCACCGCATCGATGCGCTGCGCGAGGTGCCCACGGCAGCGGAGCAGGGCTACGCCGAATTCGCCAGCGTGATCGAGTGGTACGGCATGCTCGCGCCGGCCGCTACGCCACGCCCCATCGTCAATGCGCTCAACAACGCGTTGCGCCGCGCGCTCGACATGCCGGATGTAAAACAACGCATCGAGGCACTGGGCATGACGCCATCGGGAAGCACGCCGGAGGAATTCGAAAAACAGATTCGCGCCGACTACGCGCTGTGGGGCAAGGTGGTGAAACAAGCCGGAGTGAAGGCGGATTAGGCAGATTAAGTCCGACCCCTCCACCGCAAAGACGAAAAGGCGCAAAGAACGGCACGCAAAGAAAAGGCCGGCGAAGATTTTCTTTGCGTTTCCTTTGCGCCTTTGCGTCTTTGCGGTGAAGCTTTTAAACTTTCACGCTCAGAAAATAATGGATTTCCGCCATGACCGCCCCCCTGACTCTGTTTGAAAAAATCTGGAACCGGCACTTGATCCGCACCAACGCGGATGGCGAACAACTGCTCTATGTTGATCGCCTGCTGATCCACGAAGGGCCGTTCTACGCGTTCGATGCGTTAAAGCGCGAAAAGCGCGGCGTGCGCAAACCCAATCAGACGTTTGCGTTCCCGGATCACTACGTGCCGACCACCGGGCGCGAGCGCGGTCTTGACGGCATTGCCGACCCCGAGATGCGTCACATGGTTGAACAACTCGCGGCCAACACCGCCAAGGCGGGCATACGTCATTTCGGCATCGACGATCCGCGCCAGGGCATCATGCACGTGGCCGCGCCAGAGCTCGGCGTGATACATCCGGGCATGACGGTGGGCGGCACCGATTCGCACACCTCCACGCACGGCGCGTTCGGCGCGTTTGCGTCGGGTATCGGCGCATCGCAGGCGAAGCACATACTCGCCACGCAAACGCTGTGGTGGCAGGCGCGGCCGCGCACCATGCGCGTGGCGGTCAACGGCAAACTGGGAGAAGGTGTTACGGCAAAAGATGTCGCGCTCACCATCATGGCGCGCCTCGGCGTCGCCGGCGGCGCGGGGCACGTGATCGAATACGCAGGCGCCACCATTGCAGCGATGAGCATGGAGCAGCGCATGACCGTCTCCAACATGACCATCGAAGCAGGCGCGCGCGCGGGCTTGATCGCGCCCGACGATACCACGATAAATTACTTGCATGGCCGCCCGTATGCACCTGCCGAAGCCGAGTGGGATCGCGCCGTCGCATACTGGCGCACCATGCCCACCGACCCCGGCGCGCGTTACGACTGCGAGGTTGAAATCGATGCCGCAACGATAGCGCCGATGGTGACGTGGGGCACGCGGCCCGAAGAAGCGCTGCCCATCACCGGCGTTGTGCCCGATCCGTCGAACGCGAGTGACGCGTCAACGAAGCTACGCTACCAGCGCGCATTGCACTACATGGGGCTTACGCCGGGCATGGCGCTCGCCGATGTCAAGGTGGATCGCGTGTTCATCGGCTCGTGCACCAATGGCCGCATCGAGGACTTGCGCGCGGCGGCAGCGGTGATCAAGGGCCGGCGCGTGGTGATTCCGTCGATGGTGGTGCCCGGTTCACGCTCGGTTAAACGCGCGGCCGAGGCCGAAGGGCTGGACAAACTGTTTCTTGCGGCGGGCTTCGAGTGGCGCGATGCGGGCTGCTCGATGTGTGTTGCCTCCAACGGCGATCACATCGGCCCCGGCGAGCGCGCCGCATCGACCACCAATCGCAATTTCGAGAATCGCCAGGGGGCCAGCGCACGCACGCATCTTATGAGCCCGGCGATGGCGGTGGCCGCCGCGCTCACCGGGCGGCTTGCCGATGTGCGTATAGTTGCCGAGGGAGTCTGAAGATGGAAGCCATTACAAAATTCACCGGTGTTGCGATTCCGCTGGGGCAGGATGATGTCGATACCGACCGGCTGATCCCGATTCGATTTTTGCGCAAGCCGTTGTCGGATGGCTACGGCAATTTCTTGTTGCGCGATGATCGTTTCGACGCGCAGGGCAAGGAGAACGCCGGCTACGTGTTCAACCAGCCAGCGTATCGCAACGGCACAATACTGCTCGCGGGCAAAAACTTCGGCTGCGGTTCGGCGCGCGAGGGCGCGGTTTACGCGGTGCGCGACTACGGCATACGCACGGTGCTGGCGGCGGGCTTCAGCGATATTTTCAGCATGAACTGCTGCTGGAACGGCGTGTTGCCGGCAGCGCTGCCGCTGGAGACAATCGCGAAGCTTTGCGATCAGGCGCGCGCGCAGCCGGGGGCAAAGCTCGACATCGATTTGCCCAACCAGAGCGTCACCGGCCCCGATGGCGCAAAGTACGAATTTGCCATCAACCCATCGGCGAAGCAGCGCTTGATGGCGGGCTTGGGTGACGTGGATGTGACGCTGCAATTCAAGGATGAAATCGAGTCATTCGAGCAGCAATATTTTGCGCAGGCGCCGTGGATTGCGTGTGCGCGGGGTTGAGTCTGGCAGATAGGGGGCAATGATGAAACAAAATGAATGGATGTTGGCCGCGGCGGCGGCAGCCGTGGTGCAGATGACATGGGCACAAGATGCACACGCGCA
>CAMDLH010000123.1 GCA_945901405.1 Bordetella parapertussis
AAACGACGCCGAGCGCCGCGGACTGGCAGCCGCGAGCGCGCGCAACTTGCCCGCCTTGATATGCGCGATCGACGGCGACGCGCCGGTGAACATGAGATCGACGTAGCCGCCGATGACTTCCTGCAACGCGGGGGCCACGCCTTTGTACGGCACATGAACCATATTGACGCCGGCGGCAAGCTTGAAAAGCTCCATGCCAAAATGCACGATGCCGCCGGGGCCGGAGGAGGCGTAATTCAATTTGCCCGGTTGCGCCTTGGCGAGCGCCACCAGGGCTTTTAGATTGTCGGCCGGAATTCGCGGATTCGCGACCAGCAATATGTCGCCCCGCGCGAGCGGACTGACGCCAATAAAATCCTTCAGCGTATCGTAGGGCAACGAACGCTGCGCGCTGGGCGCCGTGGTGAACGACCCGGTAATCACCAGCAGTGTGTAGCCGTCGGGCGCGGACTTTGCGACGTGATCGGCGCCTATGGTGCCGCTGGCGCCCGACCTGTAGTCGATCACAAACGGTTGGCCGAGCGCCTCTTGCAGCTTGGCGCCTACGGGCCGCGCCAGCAGATCAGTCGGGCCGCCGGGTGGAAACGGCGAAATGAAACGCACCGGTTTTACCGGATAGTTCTGCGCGTGGGCTACCGCGTCCAATAGCAGTAGCCAATAAAGCAGTAAATTGAAACAAACGTTTGTTCGCATGCGCATTGTGGTTTCCTTGGGTGCGTTGCGCATGCCGAGGTGCGGCTCGGCAACGGCGCTACGGTAGTATGATAACCGCGATCATCGGCGGGCCATGCGTAAGCGCGCGCCCAATCGTGCCGTCACCGCCGCGCTGACATAGGCCCAAGATCACCATGGAAACGGCCGGTAAGTTTCCCAAAAAATGTATCGCTCCAATCCTAACTTCGTATTCACCGTGACGCGTGAGTTCGTGCGTGGCTGCCAGACGCCCGCCGGACGATGTCCCTTCGCATCCGTATGCGGTAGCGATGGAGTCCGCGTTGCTTGCCCCCAAATCCGAGCTGTGTATTTTCCCGTGGCGGGATTCCAAGGTGTGATTTGCTCTTGTGGTGCGCCACGCGCTGATGCGTTAATCAGAAGATGGATCGCCCGGTGATCGAGGTGAGCATTTCCAGCGCGATGGATCCCGCGTAGGAATTGCCGCTTGCCTCCAGCGCCGGGCTCCACACGCAGATGCCGCATTCGCCTGGCATCACCGCGACGATGCCGCCACCCACGCCGCTTTTCGCCGGCAGCCCGACACGAAACGCAAAATCGCCGGCCGCATCGTAGGTGCCGCAGGTCAACATCAGCGCGTTGATGCGCTTGGCGGAGCTGGCATCGAGAATTTTTTCGTTCGACCATGGCGCGACACCGCCATTGGCGAGAAACGTCACCGCGCGCGCTACATCGACGCAATTCATTTCAATCGCGCAGTTGCGGCAGTAGGCCTCGATCACGTCGGCGACATCGTTATTGAGATTGCCGAAACTTTTCATGAAATTCGCCATCGCGGCGTTGCGGTGCGAGGTGCGCTGCTCGGACTCCGCCACCGCGCGGTCGTAGCCGATGTCCTGCCTGTTGGCGAGCTTGCGGATGAACTTGATCAAGGCGTTTTCCGCGCCGCCGCGGGCGGCATGGTGCGTGAGCAGCATGTCGGTAATCACCAGCGCGCCGGCGTTGATGAACGGATTGCGCGGCTTGCCGCGTTCTTGTTCGAGTTGCACCAGAGAATTAAACGGCGTGCCCGAAGGCTCGCGCCCGACGCGCGACCACACCGAATCACCTTCGTGGTGAAACGCCAGAGTCAATCCGAACAATTTTGATATCGACTGAATCGAAAATGGAATCTCCGCGTCACCCGCTTGATAAACCTTGCCCTCAAGATCGACGATCGCGATGCCGAAGTAATCCGGCGAAACCTTGGCGAGTTCCGGAATGTAGCTCGCGACCTTGCCGGTGCCGATCAGCGGTTTGACGGCGGCGTGTATGCGGTCGAGGACGGCTTGGTATTCCATTACATTGTTTGTATTTGTAAGTTATTGTTTTTAAACGATAATTTATTGAGTGCTAGTTGCGCCAAGTAGTTGCACATAGTTGCGTATGCTCGCTTCGCGTTCAATCGCGGCGGTGCGGCTGACGATTGCGTCGGCAGCGGCGCGGCTGATGAACGGCTCCGACTGCTTGAAGAATTTACGCGTGACATCATCCCACGTCATCGGGTTGTGCGGGTCGCCCTTGGGATACAACACTTCGCGATAGAACACGCCGCGCGGCGTGGTGACTTCGACGGCAGCGGGGCGTCCGCCAAGTTTAAACAACGCGGTGAGTTCGGGTTTGGCTTCCAGCGTGCTCACCTGCATCAGCCGCGCCACATCCGCGTCGCGCAGCCAGCGTTCGTTGAATTGCTCCGAGGTGCAATCGCCCGCCACCAGCCCGACGGCGGTGCAGTAATAAAAACTGTGATCCGCGGTTTCTTTGTTGACGGGTTTGTGTTTGTGATCATCCCAGCTCGGCTTGGTGACGGCTTCTTCGTGCGCGAAAATGCGTATCGATTGAATTTCAGCGGGCTTCAACTGATGTTCGTTGCGCAACTCGATTGCGGCCTGCACCATCGCCGGCGTCATGCCTTCGACGGGGTAGGGTTTCAACCCGATCTTCATGATGCGAAAGTCGCCGCGTTGCGGCACCAGCGGCTCGACATCAACGCCGCCCGCGACCGCGTGTTTGAATCCGTACGGCCCTTCGAGCAGCGTAGTGCAGCCGGTAAAACCCTGGCGCGCGAGCAATGCGTAAAGTATCGCCTGACTCGCGACAATGGGCGCGGACAATGCCTTGTCCATGGGTATGTCGCCGTGGCGGATTTCCGAGAACGTGTTCGAGCGCGCGCCCGAGAGCGCCACCGCATGGCCGAGTTGACTCGCGTTAAGCCCGAGCATGCGCCCAGCGCCGGCGGCGGCGGCGTACGAACACGCGGCGGTGTGATGCCAGCCGCGATGCCACAGATTCTTAGCGACAGGCAGATCGGAGAAACGCATCTGCACTTCGTAGGCGATCACCATGCCGAGCAGAAATTCGATGCCCGAGCGGTTGTTCCACTCAGCGGCGGCGAGCACGGTGGCAATGGTGTCGCTGGGGTGCGCGGTCCACGCCGGGCCGAAATACACATCGTTGTAATCCTGATAACGGATTGCAACGCCATTGGCGAGCGCGGCGAACTGGGCGTTTGCCTTCGTGCCCTTGCCGATCAGCGTGGCTTGCGCGCCATTGTCGAGTTCGGCGACGCCGCCGCGCACGATGCGCGCGGGTTCGCTCTCCAGCCCGCCGTACGCGCATGCCAGGGTGTCGAGCAGAATGCGCTTGGCGTAGTCGAGCACCGCTGCATCAAGATCGCCTGCCTGCAATGATGCTGCATAGCCGCCGATGCGCTCGACGACGGTGCCTGTCGTGGATGGGCTCATCATCACGCCGGCATCGTGGCGCGCGCGGGGGCAGTGACTTTAGTCAATGCATCCATCAGCGTTGCAATGGAAGCGCGGCTCTCCAGTTCGAGCAAATCTTGTTCCACGCTTGCAACGGCGCCCGGCGCCAGCCGGTATCCAGCGCAGGCGCGGAATTTCGCCAGCGTGCGTTCCTCTTGCAAGCCGAACGACGGATCGCCGGGCGCATGCTTGATATTCTTCGGTATGCGTTTGCCGTCGCGCGTGACAATGGTGACGTTGACGCTGCCGTCGGCCGGGTCGGGCACGTGACGAACTTTTTGCATGACGGTGCGCAATCCTGCTTCCTGTGTGCGCGGCGCGCAGTAATCGGGAATCTCCGACCAGCCTTTCAACACGCCAAGCGCCAGATTGAACGACATGGAGAATTTACCTTGCAGCCCCGTCGCCGGGTTGGTGTGCAGCAACGGTATCAATCGGAGATCAACTTCGATGGTGTCGATATCGTCGGGGCCGAGCCGGTGTTCCTTCACCAGTTCAATCACGCCCGAGGTGGCACGATGCGTGGACCAGCACGCCGGATACCATTTAATCACCAGACCACGGCTCATCGCGAATGTCTTACCGAGCTTTGCGCACACGAGTTCTTCGGTGTAATTGCCCTCACCCTTGAACGCGCGCAGAAACCCCTGCTCACCGCCGAGCGCATCAAGGTCAGCCGTGAAACCGCGTTGCGCCAGCAGCGCCGCCACCACGCCGTTGCGCGCGGCAAGGCCTGCGTGCAAGGGCTTGGTCATGCTGCCAAAGTTTTTTTGAATGCCGCACGCTTCCGACGCGGCGATGCCCATCGCGTGCATGGTCTGCTCGCGCGTCAGATGCAGCAAGCGTGCCGCGGTGCAGGTGGCGCCGAGCGCGCCGTATGGCCCGGTCGGGTGCCATCCAAGATGCCAGCTCCTGGTGTCGATCTTGCCGAAGGTATTGCGGTCGGCGAGACAGTTGCCCACTTCGTAGCCCGCGACATAGGCCTCGATGGCCTCCTTGCCCGAGGGCTTGGTGAGATCGGCCAGCGCGTAAATCACCGGCAGCAGCACGGCAGTGGGGTGGCCGAATCCGCCCACGTCATCGAAGTCGAGCGCATGCGCCAGCGCGCCATTCACCAATGCGGCTTCGGGTGCATTGGCGGAAGTGCCCAATCCGACCACGCGCGCTTGCGGATTGCCGCCGACGAAATGCAGATAGTCGTCAACGATCTTGCCCAATTCGGTGGACGCGCCGGCGACGGCGACGCCGGTGCAATCGAGCATGCCCCACTTCGCCCACTTCACCGCGTCAACGGGGATGTCGGACAGTTTGAGATTGATGGTGAAATCCGCGCAAGCTGAGGTAACGGACATGGCTGGCTACTCCTGTGTCTGGTGTGAAGGATGGATAATACGGAATGTTACAACGAATATTTTATGAAGGGATTGCAAACATGCAACTTGAACTGAAAGGCCGCAACGCCATCGTCGCCGGCGGCTCGCGCGGCATCGGACGCGCGATCGCGCTGACATTTGCGCAGGCGGGTGCGAACGTCGCAATTTGCGCGCGTGGAGAATCGGCGTTGTGCGCGACCGAAGCCGAACTCAGGCAATGCGGCCACAAGGTGCATGCCATGCCCTGCGATCTGGGCAAGGCCGCCGATGTAACCCACTTCGTCACGGGCGCCGCGCAGGCGCTGGGCGGCATTGACGTGTTGGTGAACAACGCATCGGGTTTCGGTTCGACCGACGACGAAGAGGGCTGGGCGGCGAGCATCAATGTCGATCTGCTTGCCACGGTGCGCGCCTCGCGTGCCGCTTTGCCGTATCTGGAAAAATCGCGCGGTTCGATCATTCATATTTCCTCCACCGCCGGCCTCAAGCACAGCGCGCGCAACGCACCGTACGGCGCGGTGAAAGCGGCGCTGGTGCAATACACGCTGACGCAGGCCGCGCAATTTGGCGCCAGGCACATTCGCGTCAATTGCATTGCACCAGGCTCGATCGAATTTCCCGGCGGCAGTTGGGAGCGCCGAAAAACCACCGACCCCAAGCTCTACAACACGGTGTTGAGCCGCTGCCGCTTCGGCCGCCTCGGCACGCCACGGGAAGTGGCGAACGTCGCGCTGTTTCTATCGAGCAGCGCGGCGAGTTGGGTGACCGGCCAGACCATCGCAGTGGATGGCGGGCAGATGTTGGTGTAAGTCAGAATTTCGTGGGATGCAACACACAAAGCGCATGGCGCTGCCTGCGGCAGTCCGGCGTCAGCGGGTGGGCGGGCATTGCGCGCGAGCCGATTGGGTCATCGCGCATTAGGCAAAAGGCAAGGAAACTTCTGATGCAAGACCAATCCGTGAAAAAGAAGGGCGGTCCACATGGGGACGAACAAGCAGTGACGAGTTATGAGCAATAGGAGCTTGGGCTGTGACTAGACTAAGAGTGCCTAACATAATGAAACGCATGCGTTTCATTATGTTAGGCACTCTAAAAAGAAAGGTGATTCTGATCCTTGGGGTACGGAGGCCGCCTCGCGTGTATCATTCGACTATCACGGATGCGGAGAGGCGCCATGCGAAAAGCGGAATCACTGTCGATCTTGTTGTGTGTGCTGCCTGGCATGGCGTTTTTACCCATGCAGGTGCGCGCTCAGGCGCAAGACTATCCGGCCAAAGCCATACGCCTCATCATCGGCTTCCCGCCGGGTGGCGGCGTGGACATCGTGGCGCGGCAATTGATGCCGCGCGTGGGTGATCTGCTGGTGCAGCAAGTCGTCATCGACAATCGCGGCGGC
Organism: Bordetella parapertussis; assembly: GCA_945901405.1. Taxonomy (GTDB): domain Bacteria; phylum Pseudomonadota; class Gammaproteobacteria; order Burkholderiales; family SG8-41; genus CAMDLH01. The sequence goes on from CAMDLH010000123.1 coordinate 6,246, forward strand.
GCGGGCGGCAATATCGCGCTGGAGCTGACGGCCAAGGCGCCGCCGGACGGCTACACGCTGATGTTCACGACGCCCACGCTTGCCATCAACCCGGCGCTGTATCCGAAAATAAGTTACGACCCGCTGAGGGATTTTGCGCCGGTGGGGCTGGTGGCCTCGACGGTGTACATGCTGGTGGTGCACCCGTCGCTGCCGGTGAAATCGATGAAGGAACTGATCGCGCTGGCGAAAGCCAAACCGAGCCAGCTTTTTTATTCGTCCGGCGGCAATGGCGCGGCGGCGCATCTTGCCGGCGAATTGTTTCGCAGCATGAGCGGCACGCAAATTGTGCATGTGCCGTACAAGGGCATTGCGCCTGCATTGATCGCCGCGCTGTCGGGCGAGGCGCAGCTTACGTTCGCCAGCCAGCCCGCGGCGCTGCCGCACGTGAAGCAGGGCAAGCTGCGCGCGCTGGCGGTCACCAGCGCCAAGCGCTCGGCGTTTACACCCGAGTATCCAAGCGTCGCCGAGGCGGGCCTGCCGGGCTATGAAACCACCGCCTGGTACGGCATCATTGCGCCGGCGAAAACACCGCGCCCGGTCATCATGCGTTTTAACACCGAAGTGACGCGCGCGGTGGAACACCCCGAGGTCAAGGCCGGTTTTGCCAACCAGAGCTTCGAGAACATCACCGGCACGCCCGAACAATTCGGCGCGTTCATCAAGGACGAACTTGTGAAGTGGAGCCGCGTGGTGAAGGAAGCCGGCATGCGCATTGACTGACCGAGACCTGCCACTCACAATGCGTTTCCCAATTGGAGGATAGTCCCATGAGCAATGACCCCGGCCTGCAAAAAATGGCGTTTCCATTCATACGCGTGGCGCCCCGCCCGTCGAAGCCGCGCGAAGCCGGGCTGACGGTCATCGCTGACCGCGGCATGGGCATGCACCGCGTCGAGGACATCATCGAGTCGGCGGGTGAGCACGTCGATTGGTTCAAGGTCGCCATCGGCGCATGGCGCTTGCAGAGCGAGGCGTTTTTGCAAAAGAAAATCACGACGCTGAAAAAGGCCGGCATACGCGTGTTCATGGCGGGGGATGCGTGCGAGGCGGCGTTCATGCAGGGAGTGTCGAAGAAGTTTTATCAGACGGTGAAATCACTCGGGGCGGACGCGGTCGAGGTATCCAGCGCGCAAGTGACGATGAGCCTCAAGAACAAATGCGAACTCATCAAAATGGCAGCGGGCGAAGGGCTGCAAGTCGTGGCCGAAGCCGGGCAAAAAGGCCACGAGGATTGGACGCAAAGCCAGAGCTACATCTTTGCGCAGATCGACGCTTATCGCAAAGCCGGCGCGTGGAAAGTGCTGGTGCAGGGCGAGGGCATCTCCGAGGGCGTCGAGGAGATGAAACACGCGCTGCTGCTAAATTTGGTGGCGCGCTACGATGTCAACGACTTCATATTTCAGGCCAAGGACGGCGCCAGCCAGTTCTGGTTCGTGAATACCTTCGGCAACCAGGTCAATCTCGATATCGACGACCATCAGACCATCGACGTGGAACTCATGCGCCGCGGCATCCGCAAGCGTGGGACGTTTGGGCTGGTGGGCAGTATGTAGCTACCGTGCGGCGGCGAATTCCTGCCTGACATCCGCGTCGAACAAGCGCTTCGCCACCCACGCAAAGCCGGCGCCGAAAACGATGCCCATCACCACGCTGGCTACCATGAGCATGGTTTTGACCATTACAACGGCGCCGCGCAGTTCTTGAGGAATGGCGTCGAACGCGGGCGCCGTGCCTTGCAGCAGGATGAACGGCACTACCGCGACGGCGAAATGCGCGATCGCGGTCACGATCATCAACCATGCGAATACGATGCGCGCCCAGTTGCGGCGCTTGAGCAGCGCGATTGAAACCGGCAGTGTTAGCAAACCGGCAATGAACAGCGCGATGGAAACGCCGCGCATGTTTTGGATGGCCGCGATGATGGTTGGCGGCAACACATTGAGCGTTGCTATGTCGGCGAACATTTCCCGCAACACCGCCATCGGCAGCACGCGCGTGAACAGCACGTATTGAATCGCCGCGAACAACATCGATATCGCCGCCAAGATAATGAACGACCAGGCGAGGCCGGTTATAAAGCGGGCGGTGGCGCCCGCGGCTAGATTGGGCGAGGGGGGCATCGGCGGTAAAGTGCGGGCGAATCGCGGTTTGTGGCGACGCGTATAAAATAGTCAATAAAAACAAATACTTATGATTTAACCTGCGCTGTGACATTATTCGGACGCCGCCGTTAACGATACACCAGTTAGCGCTAAAATCCAGCATCACCCACAGTATTTCAATCGGAGGAAACATGGATACGGCAATGGAAAAAAAGTTTGACCGCGCGGTGGAAGACATCGGCAACGCGGTTTGGATGGAACACACCAATGTGACGGTGCCCGATCAAACTCTCAGCACGCTGTTTTATTTGAGTGGGTTGGGTTTTACGCGCGACCCGTATCTGATGCCCGGGCTGGAAAACATGTGGATCAATATCGGCCGCACGCAAATCCATACACCCGCGAAACCAGCGCAAGTGCTGCGCGGCCATACTGGCATTGTGCAGCCCGATCGTGCCGCGCTGTTAAAGCGCCTCGAACACTACGCGCCCAAGCTCGCGGGCACCAAGTTCGCCTACAAGGATTGCGGCGAATACGTCGAAGCCACCTGTCCGTGGGGCAACATATACCGCATTTACGAGCCTGATTCCGCGAAGTATGGCAACACGCAACTGGGCATTGTCTACGTCGAATTCATCTGTCCCGTCGGTGTGGCCGACGGCATCGCGCGTTTCTACAACCAGGGCATCAAGGCGCCGGCGACAGTGGTTAACGAACCGGCGGGCAAGGCCGCCAAGGTGCTGGTGGGACACCATCAACATCTCATCTTCCGCGAAACCAGCGGCCCCGTGCCCGAATACGATGGCCACCATCTGGAGATCTACATCTCCGATTTCTCCGGCCCGCACAAATGGCTGAAGGAGCGCGGTCTTGTCTGCGAGGAAAGCGATCAGTACCAATACCGCTTCAAGGACATCATCGATCCCGATAACGGCAAGCACCTCTACACCATCGAGCATGAAGTGCGCAGCATGACGCATCCGCTCTACGCGCGCCCGCTGGTGAACCGCAACCCGGTGCAGACCAACCGCAACTACCGTCCGGGCTACGATGCGGGGCAGTGGGCCGCACCGCACGGGCTCTAACAGCAGTTCAACATCCGCCGCAAATACACAAAGCAAACGCAAGGAAGATCAAGAACTGATTTTCTTTGCGGGTGTTCTTTGCGCCTTCGCGTCGTTGCGGTGAAGCTTTTCTCGTAACTCATGCGCGCCATAATCATCGGCGGGTCGCTCGGCGGGCTGTTCGCCGCGAATCTCCTGCGCATGATCGGCTGGGAGGTCGATGTCTACGAACGCGTGGCGGATGATCTCGCCGCGCGCGGCGCGGGCATCGCCACGCACGACGAGATGTTCGACACGCTGCGCGGTCTGGGCGTGGCCATCGACGACACCATCGGCATCAAGGTCAGCGACCGCGTGTTCTACGACGGCGCCGGCCGCGTGATCGCAACGCTCAAGGTCAACCGCTACATGAGTTCGTGGGTGCGTTTTTACCGCCCGCTGAAAGACAGGCTGCCGGATGCGCATTACCACTTCGGCATGAACCTGGTGCGATTTGAAGAGCGCGCCCACGGCGTGACCGCGTATTTCTCCGACGGCAGCAGCGTGTCGGGCGATCTCTTGATCGGTGCCGACGGCATCTGGTCCACGGTGCGCGCGCAGTGGCTGCCCGAGGTGAAACCCGAGTATGCGGGCTACGTCGCGTGGCGCGGCATGGTGGAGGAGCGCGATTTTCCCCCTGCGCTACGTGACGAGATCGTGCCGATACATACCTTCTGCCTGCCCGAGGGCCAGTACATGCTGACTTATCCGGTGCCGGGGCAGGATGACGATACGCGGCCCGGTTTTCGCCGCACGAATTTCGTGTGGTACCATCCGGTGACCGAAGCGAAATTGCAAGACCTCTGCACCGACGCCACCGGCAAATGTCATGGCGTGGCGATCCCGCCACACTTGATTCGCAAGGAACACGTGGACGAGATGCGTGCATTCTCGCGCGCCAACTTCGCGCCGCAAATCGCCGATACGGTCGATCTCACCAGGCAGCCGTTTTTCCAGACGATATTCGATTGCGCCTCGCCGTGCATCGCGCATGGGCGCGTGGCGCTGTTGGGTGACGCGGCGTTCGTCGCCCGTCCGCACACAGGCATGGGCACCACCAAGGCCGCGCTCGATGCGCAATACCTGATCGACGCCTTGCTCGCGGCGAACGGAGACCTTGCCGCGGCGGTGGTGGATTACAACGCCTCGCGTTGTTTGTTCGGCAACCGGCTGGTGGTGCGCGGCCGCTGGCTCGGCGCGCACATGGCCGCGCATCTGACCAAGCCCAAACATCTGCGCACGCCGGATGAACTCGCACACCGCCCGCCGGATGTCACCATGCGCGAATTCGGCGCCAGGCTGTGCGATATTCCTGATCTCGCGCCGATTGCAAAACGAAGGTAGGACGTGTTACTGATGAAATGCCGCAAGGAGAAAGTTCCCGTAGGATGGGTGCAACCCATCACAAACCCAGACTCGCGTCCCAGCGGACAATCTTGTGTTGTGATGGGTTGCACCCATCCTACGGCAGCCAGCGTGCCGCGGCAAAAAAAATGCAACCATCTCAGGGAGGAAGCCATGCGAAAGTTTGTCTGCATCAGCGTTGCAGTGGTGTCGTGCGTGGTATCGGCGGCGGCCGGCGCGCAGACCAGCGCTTTTCCGGTGAAACCCATACGCGTGATCATCCCGGTGCCGCCGGGCGGCAGCATCGACAGCGTGATGCGCGTGATCGCGCCGCGCATGAGCGAGAGCATCGGCCAGAGTGTGGTGCTGGAGGGCCGCCCCGGCGCTTCGACCAACCTTGGCATGGAGATGGCGGCGCGCGCGCCGGGCGATGGCTACACTCTGCTTGCGAATACGGTGGGGCTGGTGGCCAATGTTTCATTGTTTTCCAAACTCGGTTTCGACCCCGAAAGAGACTTCGCGGCGGTGAGTCTGATCGCCTCATCACCCAGCCTGATCGCGGTGCATCCGTCGGTGCCGGTGAAAAACATCAAGGAGCTCGTTGCGCTGGCGAAGAAACAACCGGGAACAATCAAGTTCGGCACGTCGGGCGCGGGCGGTATCACGCACTTGGCGGTGGAATTGCTGGCGTTTCAAACCGGCACCAAGCTCGCGCACGTGCCGTACAAGGGTGGCGGCCCGGTGCTGATCGCGCTGATGTCCGGCGAAATCGACTTGAGCGCGCTGGCGGTGGTGGCGGCGATGGGCTATGTCAATTCCAACCGCATGCGCGTGCTGGCCGTCACCAGCACCAAGCGTTTGCCGATATTGCCCAACATTCCAACGGTCGCCGAATCCGGAGTGCCGCAATACCAATTCGACAGTTGGGTGGGCGTGGTCGCGCCCGCATCCACGCCCGCACCCGTGATCAAGATACTCAACGAGCACATGGTGCGCGCCGCGCGCTCACCCGATATCGTCGAGCGCTTCGCCAAGGACGGCGCGCAAGTGGTGGCCAGCACGCCGGAACAATTCAAAAAAGTTATCACCGAAGAAGTCGCACAGTGGGCGAAGGTGATCAAGACGGCGGGGATCAAGGCGGACTAACGTCAACGGCTTTTTTCGACACGGATTTACGCAGATGAACGCAGATTAAACCCCGCCCCATCATTTTGCTTTCTGGCGGGGCGTGGTCCCGGTTTTTAAATCGGCGTTCATCTGCGTAAATCTGCGTCAAAAGTTTTTTTGTATTTATCGGCATGCTGAGGAATTCATGAATCAAACCGAAGTAACTTTCCACAGCGACGGCCTTAAAATCGCCGGCTATCTGTTCAAACCCGACGACTGGAAAGAAGGCGACGCACCGCGTCCCGGCATCCTTGTTCTCGCTGGCTACAGCGGCAATACGCAGGCCGACTGCACGCACATGATGAAGCACTTGTGCGCGGAGGGCTGGTTTGTCTTCGGTTTTGACTATCAGGGCTTCGGCAATAGCGAGGGGCGGCGCAACCGCCATCGCGCGCTGGAGCAGGCGCAAAATTGTTACGACGCTATTTCGTACATGCAGGGCGTGCCGGGCATCGATCCGGAGCGCATCGGTTTATACGGCACCAGCTTCGGCGGCGCGAATGGCGTGTGGGTGACGGCGTTTGATGAGCGCGTGAAGGTGCTGGTGACCAGCGTGGGCGTGATGAACGGCGAGACGTGGATGAAGTCGATACGCCGCCCGTGGGAATGGCTGGAGTTTAAAAAGGGCATCGTCACCGATGCCCAGCGCCGCGTGCGCGAAGGCACGCCGAAAATCGTATTCCACGGCGACATCATGCTGCGCGATCCGGATTCCGCGCGCCAGCGTGAAATGCACAAGGAGCAGGGCCATGCGTTTCAAAGCGAGGAGCGTGACATCGAAAGTGCGGAGGCGACGATGCGCTACCGTCCCGATTGGGTGGTGGATAAAATCAGCCCGCGTCCGGCGCTGTTTATCTACGCCGAATTCGACAACCTGGTGCCGCCGGAACAACAGCTTCATTGTTTTGAAAAATGCGGCGAGCCGAAGAAGCTTGTGAAACTGCCGAAGGCCGGGCATTACGATAGTTATGAATTTCGTAATGCGGAGATGAGCAAGATCACTTATCGTGAGACGATTGCGTGGTTCAGGCAGTATTTGTAGCGCCAATTTGAACACTACACAATGGATTCCCTCCTCTCAAGAGGGAAGGAGTTTCTTTGTGGTTCCTGAATGTTGTGAAATGGTCTAACCGAGGAGTGTTGCCGAATGTCATCCACCGACGAACTCACCGCAAAAGCCCTCAAGGCCTGGCGCTTCATGTACCGGCGCGGTTTTATCGAGGGCTTCGGCCATATTGCATTCCGCGTGCCGGGCGCCGATCAGTTTTTCCTGACGCGTCACTCGCTCGCACTCGAGGCCGAGCCGGAGGATTTTCTGCTGGTGGACATGAAGGGCCGTAAGCTCGCCGGCCGCGGCGACATGCCGGGCGAGTTTCCGATCCATTTGGAGATTTTCCGTGCGCGTCCGGACGTGAACAGCATCACGCACTACCACGGCATGTACTCCACCGCCTTCACCACCAGCGGCAGGACTCTGGGGCCGATACATCTGATGGGCACGCTGTTTCACGACGGCGTTCCGACCTATCCCGATCCGCGTCTGGTGAGTACCACCGAGCGCGGCGAGGCGGTGGCGAAATCGCTCGGCACGCATCGCGCGGTGCTGCTTTACGCGCACGGCGCGGTGATCACGGGTGCGAGCATCGAGGAGACCGTGGGCGGCGCGTTTCTGTTCGAGGAGAACGCGCATCGCGCGGTGGTCAGCGCGACGCTTGGAGCCGTCAATTACATTGGCGACAAAATGGCGCACGATGCGGGCGAGGAGTTGCTCAAGAGTCGCGGCCCGTTCCGCCGCGTGTGGGCCATGGTCGAGGCCGAAGGTCAATATAAAAAATTGCTTTAAAACAAATACTTACGTACACTTACGAATGCATTGATTGCGAAACAAGAGAGTGGCGGTGTTTGAATATCGTTGTTATGGCGCTCTGGTTTGCGCAAGCGTGCTGTGTGCGGCACCGCACGTTATGGCGCAATCGTTCCCCGCAAAATCAATCCGCCTCGTGGCGCCGTATCCCGCGGGCGGGCCGATAGATGCGGTGGCGCGCTCGATCGTGCCGCGCTTCGCGGAGCTGCTTGGCCAGCAGGTCATCGTCGACAATCGCGCGGGCGGCGGCACGGTGATCGGCACCGAGATCGTCGCGCGCGCGCCGCCGGATGGGCACACCTGTCTCATCATCACCAGCGCGGTGGCGATCAACCCCAGCGTGATTCGCAAGATGCCGTACGACGCGCAGCGCGATCTTGCGGCGGTGACAAAAATATCCAGCACGCCGTTCATATTGATCGCCCATCCAGCGGTGCCCGCGCGCAACGCGGCTGAGCTCATCAAGCTCGCCAAGGCGCGGCCCGGCGAGTTGATGTATGCCTCGTCCGGCATAGGCGGCGCCAATCATCTGTCGGGGGTGCAGTTCAACATGGCCGCGGGCATCAACACCGTGCACGTGCCGTACAAAGGCACCGCGCCGCTGCTCACCGACCTGGTGGCGGGGCAGACGCAATTTAATTTCAGCAATCCGCTGGGGTCGATGCCGCTGGCTCGCGCGGGCAAATTGAAGGTGCTGGGCGTGGGCGCGCATAAGCGCCTTGAGATCATCCCCGAAGTGCCGACGATTTCAGAGTCGGGTCTGCCCGGCTTCGAGACCGGCGTGTGGTTCGCGTTTTTCACCACCGGCGGCACGCCGCGCGAAGTTGTGCAACGATTGCACACCGAGATGACGCGCACGCTGACCACGCCCGAGGTGAGGCAAAAGCTCAGCGCAGGCGGCGCGCTGATTGCCGCCAGCTCGCCGGAAGAATTGGCTGCCTTCCTGCGCGGCGAAATCGCGAAGTGGGCAAAGGTTGTGAAAGCGGCTGGCGTTCAGCCGGATTAGATACGAGGAAAGCATTTCATGAGAAATCAAATTCGATCGTGGCATTGGATGATCGCGGCAGCGTGGCTCGCCGTTGCGCCGGGCGCGCACGCGCAGGCATGGAAGCCCGACAAAAACGTTGAAATCGTCGTCGGCACCAGCCCCGGCGGAGGGCAGGATACTTCCGCGCGTTTCGTCAATAAGCTGATTCAGGATCGCAAGCTGCTTGAGGTGGCGTCTACCATTGTCAACAAGCCGGGCGGCGGCAGCGCCATCGGCTACGCCTATCTCAACCAGCACGCGGGTGATGCGCACTACACCATGCTGCTCACCGTGCCGCTCATCACCAATCACATACTCGGCGCGAGCAATATCAGTTACAACGACTTGACGCCGCTGGCGAATCTGTTTGATGAATACGTGGTTGCCGCGGTGACGCCCGATTCGCCCATGAAAACCGCCAAGGACTTGCTGGCGCGGCTGCGCAAGGATCCGCAATCGGTGAGCGTGGGCGTGCCATCGCTTACCGGCGGCGGCAACTTCGCCATCGTGCTGGCGGCGAAGGCGGCGGGTGTCGATCCGCGGCGGCTGAAAACCGTGGTGTTCAAATCCGGCGGCGATTCGATGACGGCACTGCTCGGCGGCCACATCGACGTGATGATGTCCACCACGGCCGCACCGGTGCGCCAGCGGCGCGCTGGCAAGGTGCGCATCCTCGCCATTGCGTCGCCGCAGCGCGTGGGCGGCGAACTCGCCGATGTGCCCACCTGGCGCGAGCAGGGCGCGGATGTGGTGTTCTCGAATTGGCGCGGCATGGTGGGGCCGCGCAATCTCACGCCCGCGCAGGTCGCGTACTGGGAAGGCATTTTCAGGAACGTTGCCTCCAACGATGAATTCAAACATGAACTCGACAAGAACCAGTGGGTCGCCAACTATCTGGGGAGTGCTGACATGCGCAAATATCTGCGCGAACAGCACGATCAGTTAAGGGCCTTGCTGATCGAATTGGGCATGGCGAAATAAGGAGCATTACCAATGGGTAAGATGAACGGACAAGTCGCCATCATTACCGGCGGCACGCGCGGCATAGGGCGCGCCACGGCGGAAATGTTTGCCTCCGAGGGCGCGACGGTCGCGATCTGCTCGCGCTCGCAGGAGGCGCTTGATCAGACGGCAAAAGAAATCAGCGGCAAACACGGCGGCAAAGTAATTGCCAAAGTGGCAGATATCCTCGATCGCAAATCGGTCGAAGCGTTGATCGAGCACGTGGGCAAAACGGCGGGCAAAATCGACATCCTCGTCAACAATGCCGGTGGCTCGGAGCAACGTGTCGCCAGCGGCTCGCGCAAGCAGGTGTATGCGGTGGATGCGATTTCCAGCGATCTGCCGCCGGGGCGCTTCGAGGAAATGGCCGACGAGGAATTCATCAACGCGTTCAACCAGAAGGTGCTCGCGCTGGTTTACGCCATGCGCGCGGTGACGCCGTGGATGCGCAAGGCAGGCGGCGGGTCCATCATCAACGTGGTGTCGATGAAAGGCAAACAGCCGCCGCCGCGCGTGGTGAGTTCATCGGTGGCCGCGGCCGCCGCGATGAATCTGTCAAAGGGCTTGTCGCTGGAACTCGCGGATCAAAACATACGTGTCAACGTGGTGGCGCTGGAGAGCATCATCACCTCGCAAACCGAAAAAAGCCGCGCGCGCTGGGCGCCGGACAAAACCATGGATGAATTTTTGGCGCCGCGCAACGCCAATATTCCGATGCACCGCCTCGGCACATCCGATGAAGTCGCGCATGCGATCTATTGCCTCGCGGCGCCACTGGGCGCTTACATCACCGGGCAGGTGCTCTGCGTGGACGGCGGGGGATTGCGCAGTTGGTAATGATTACTCGACCTTCAACCCCGCGGCCTTGACCACCTTCGCCCACTTCGCCATTTCGGCGCGCAGGTGTTCGCCAAACGCCTGCGGATTTTTGTCGACGAACTCAGCACCAAGAAATTTCAGCCGCTCGCGCGCGTCGGGCTCGCGCAATCCCTTGGCTACTTCCGCATAGAGGCGCTGCACGATGTCGCGCGGCGTGCCCGCGGGCGCCAGCAGGCCGTACCATGCGCCCAGCTCATAGCCGGGCAAGCCAGATTCGGAAAACGTCGGAATTTCAGGCAGCGCCGACTGTCTATTGAGCGAAGTCACCGCCAGCGGGCGCAGCCGTTTTGCGCGGATCGCGGTGAGGCCGGTGGACATGCTGTCGAATATCATCGACACCTGACCGCCGATGGTGTCGGTCTGCGCGGGCGCCATGCCCTTGTACGGGATGTGCGTGATTTTCAAGCCCGTCATCATGTTGAAGAGTTCGCCCGCGAGATTGCCGGCGGTGCCACTGCCCGCCGAGGCGTAAGTCAGCAGCTCGGGCTGCTTGCGCGAGAGCGCAATCAATTCCTTGACGCCGTGCGCGGGCACCGATGGATGCACCAGCAGCACATGGCCCACCGAGGCATACATGGCAACGGGTGCAAAGTCGCGCAGCAAGTCATACGGCAGCTTTGAAAACAGGCTCGGGTTCACCGCAATCGAAAATGACGGCAGAAACAGCGTGTAGCCGTCAGGCGGCGATTTGGCCGCGATATCCGCGCCGATGTTGCCGCTGGCGCCAGGGCGCGCATCGACGATCACCGTCTGCCCCCACGCGGCGGTGAATTTCTGTCCGATCAGCCGCGCGTAGATGTCGGTGGGGCCGCCGGGCGCGAAGCCCGTTACGATGCGTATCGGTTTGACAGGGTATTGTTGCGCCGCGCCGAGGCAGGGTGCGAGTAGTAATGCCAGTGCTAGCACAAAACGGCTGCCATTCATTATATTGTGCTCCAGAGCATGCGAATTGAGCGCATGATACCGGAACACCCGGATCGGAATGGCGCGGATTAACATTCATTTATAATTGATTCATCATCGCGTCCGCGCAAATGGGTATTGGATGGAGCTTGTGTAATAGATTGGAGATGCCATGACCGGATACAACAAGCTGTCTATCGCCGACGCGCATGCATTGATGAGCGCGGGCAAACTCACCGCGGTGCAACTGGCGGAGGATAGTCTCGCGCGCATCGAGGCGCGTGAATCGCAGGTGCGGGCGTGGGTGCATATCGATGCGGATCACGTGCTGGCGCAGGCGCGCGAATGCGACCGGCTGCAAAAAAAGAGCGCGTTGCACGGCATTCCCGTGGGCATCAAGGACATCATCGACACCTGCGACATGCCCGCCGAGTACGGCTCGCCGATCTACGCCGGGCACCGGCCGCGCGCGGATGCGGCGTGCGTGGCGGCGCTGCGCAAGGCGGGCGCGATCATCATGGGCAAGACGGTGACCACCGAATTCGCCATGCGCCACCCCAACAAGACGCACAACCCGTTGAACCTTGCGCATACGCCCGGCGGCTCATCCAGCGGCTCGGCGGCGGGTGTTGCGGATTTCATGATGCCGCTGGCCCTGGGCACGCAGACCGGCGGCTCGGTGTTGCGGCCTTCGTCGTACTGCGGCGTGGTTGGGTTCAAGCCATCGTTTAACATCATCAATCGCGCGGGAGTGAAACCGAATTCGGAATCGCTCGATACCGTCGGCCTTATCGCGCGCAGCGCCGCCGACATTGCATTGGCGCTGCCGGTAATCACCGAATGCGCGGCGCCCTCGATCACCGTGCCCGCCAAGCCGCGCATTGCCTATTGCCGCACACCGGAGTGGCCGCACGCGCAACCCGCGACCATCGCCGCAATGGAATCAGCAGCGAAGAAGCTTGCCAAGGCCGGCGCGCGGGTCACCGAATTCAAGTTACCCGAGTTGTTCAATCAG
>CAMDLH010000124.1 GCA_945901405.1 Bordetella parapertussis
TATGATGGCAATTAAGCTTGCGTTATGATGCCAGCCCGGTTCACGCAGACAAATGGTATGACGTCAGTGTGATAAAACGCGCTCAATCTTACCGAAATCGTGCGACCACAATTCGGCTCAGAATGCGATGGAAGCGGGGTGCGCCACACCAGTCGTAGCCCTCGCCCGGCCCGCCCCAGCCGCGCACGAAGTTGCCTTGCGCGTCGTATTCCAGCACCGGCGGCGCCCCCACGCAACAGAGCACCGTATCGCCCGCTTTCGCAGCTTTTTCGTCGGCGAGCATGCCGCGATAACGATGCAGCACCCACACATGGTCGCGGCCATCGACATGCAATCCGGCTACCTGGCCCATGATCCAGTTTTCCTTCAGCGGCCTGGGCCACGACGGATCCACTTTGTATTGCGGCACGCCGCCCGCACTGCCTCCACTTCCACCCTGTTGTGATGGCTGCTGCGCGCAGCCGAGCACACCCATCAACGCTGCCATCGCGGCAAACGCCGCGCCCTTGACCCACATCGTATTTTTCATGTGATCCCCCTTGATTTGCAGCGCGACCGCGCCTGCCGCAATAGTAGCGCCCCGGCGCGCGCGCAGGCAAATAGCCGCGGCGCTGTGATAGTCTCGCCACATCATGACCGCAACCGCCGCCGCAGCGATTCCACGCGCCCAATATATCAAAGAGGTCGGCCTCATCTCCGCCGGCCACGGACTCACGCACTGGTACCCGGCGACGTTCTATCTGCTGCTGCCGCTGATCGGCAAGGAGATGGGCCTTACCTACACCGAGATCGGATTCATCATCACCGTGCAGCAGTTCGTCGGCGCCATCGCCAATCTGCCCGGCGGCATGGTGGTCGATGCCTACGGCAAAAAAGGTTATCTGCTGGTGCTGTCGCTGCTGTGGATCGGCGTGCCGTATGCGGTGATGTATTTCGTGCACAGCTACTGGGTGCTGCTGGTGTGCATGGCGCTGGTGGGCATCGGCAACAACATCTGGCATCCGGCGGCGATCCCCACGCTCGCTTATCGCTACCCGGAGCGCAAGGGCTTCGTGCTGTCGGTACATGGCATGTTCGGCAATCTGGGCGAAGCGCTCGCGCCACTGGTGGTGGGCGCGCTGCTCACGTGGTTCAGTTGGCGCACGGTGGTGGTAATAAACGTGGTGCCCGGCATCATCATGGCGGCAATGATTCTCGTGCTGCTCGGCGCGTTCAAGGTGGCGAAGGAAAACCGCGCCGACGACATCAACGCCAAGGCCGTCGAGCCTTGGTCGGCAAAACGCTACATGGCCGATTTCGCCTCGCTCCTGCGTAACAAGGGGCTGATGCTGGTGTCGGTGAGCGCGATGTTCCGCACGCTCACACAGGTGGGGCTGCTCACGTTTCTGCCGCTGTATCTCGCCTACGAGTTGGGCTACAACCCGTTTCTGGTCGGCGTGTGCATGGCGGTGCTGCAGATCGCCGGCTTCGCCGCAAGCCCCGTCGCAGGGCACTTGTCGGACAAATGGGGCCGGCGGCGCGTGGTGATGTGGAGCATGTTGCTCACCGGCGTCACCATCCTCGGCATGGTACTCGCGGGCCGCAGCATGTGGTTCGTGTTCTTCGTGGCGCTGGTGGGTTCGTTTCTGTATGCGATGCGCTCGGTGTTGCAGGCGTGGGCGGTGGAATCCACGCCCAAACATCTCGCCGGCACGGGCGTCGGTCTGCAATTCGGCATCACCGCCATCGGCGGCGGCATCGCGCCCAGCCTCTTCGGCATGATCGCCGATGCGCACGGCCTGCAAGCGGCGTTTTATGGGTTGGCCATCACCATCGTGATCGGCAACTTTATGGTGATGTTCGTGCCGGGCGGCGGGAAGAAATAACGATTTGGAGTGTGGGAGCTTGCCGCCGCTGTCGTTATCGTGGTTCACCGCAATGACTACAGCGGCGGCAAGCCGCCGCACTCCAAATTTGGGAACCCGCAGCGTGACGTGTGCCGGGCATCGTCATCGCGGATTGCGCTTCGATGCATCTGCGGCTACGCTTGGCAGAGTTGTCGCTTCTTATGCCATTGTTAACGGCGTTGAATTCATCGCACCTCTATGTAAATCATTGTTTTATAAATGAATTTTAGGTATCGTAATATGGCTGTACTTTGCTCCATGCGCGCTCGGCGCTAGCCAAATTTGGCTCTACTATCGGATCGCCGAGCGGTTGAGGAAACAACATATTCACTCTTGGATTGCACTTAGTATCCCAGATGAGTTCGCAGGAGATGCGCCTCAAAGCGCGCAACAACACAATGCTAGCGTGGCGCTCTTATCTTTCATGTGGAAAGGAAATGTATCGGTGCTCCGCGACAGCCATCTTACTGGGTTGTGCTATACATTTCGCGTGTTCGGCGTCCTCATGATCTGTTCTTTGGTATTCGGGTGGGGCAAGGCCCTAATTGGGTAGCACGCCTACAGGCGCTTCAACCGGGATAGATGAAAAACGCCCGCCGTTTTGAGCAAATCGTTAAGCATCGATATCACCGACCATCCCAATGTCAGTAATCCATCTACCCCGCTTGTCCGCGAATGCCTCCAAACTCTGGAACGTCATCCCGTTGGAAATAAAGAAGAAACTTCTCGCCAATGTCTACTGCGGAAGTTGCAAAACCGGCGTGTCGATTGTCGAAGTAACGGGCGAGATAGTAGGCAAAGATCTGGTTCTCCATGGCAAATGCGCCGTTTGTGGGGGCGACGTTGCGCGAGTTATTGAAGGCCCGAACTCGTGAACCGCAAAACATTACTTCTGCTTCTGTCGCTGGCGTCGGCGCTCATCCCGACAGCCCTGTTCGCCCAGCAGTACCCCGCCAAACCCGTGCGCGTGATCTCGCCCTACCCGCCCGGCGCCAGCGCCGACATCATCGGCCGCATCTACGCGCCCAAGCTCACCGATACGTTGGGCAAGCAGTTCGTGGCGGGCAAACGCGCGCGGACTTCGGGAAATTCCGCGGCGAAGTAGCAGGCCCGACAAGCAACCGATCTACTTCGCACCCGCTTCGATCAGGATTTTCACCATCTCGTTATAACCCCTCGCGCGCGCCAGTGTGAGCGGCGTATTGCGGCTGCGGTCGGTGAGCCGCAGGTTGGCGCCTGCCTTTACCAACGCGCGCAGCGTCTCCACGTGGCGCGGCCCGCCGTTACCGAGAACAATCGATTCGATCAATGCCGTCCAGTGCAGATTGTTGACGTGATCGAGCGGCGCGCCGGCGGCGATCAATTGCTTCACCACGCCGTCATGTCCGAGATGCGCGGCGGCAATCAGCGCCGTGCCGTCGTAGCGGCTGGTGGTGAGCTTGGCGCTTGCGCCATTGGCCAGCAGGGCGCTCAGTGTGGCCTCGTCATCAGCCACCGCGGCCACCGTCACCGCATCGTACTTGTCGTTTTCCAGCAGGTCCGTTTTTGCGCCGGCCTTGATCAGCGCCTTCACGGCATCGGGCTTGCGCGCAAAGGTGGCAATATGCAGCGCCGTGCGTCCGTAACCGTCACGGCGATTCACGTCTTCGCCGGCTTTGATCGCCGCCTCGATCTGCGCAATGATGCCGCCGTGGGCGGCCACGTGCAGCCCAGTGTAGCGGGCCACTTCGGCGGCACTGGGCGGCACCTGCGCTACGGCGCTGGCCGCCGCACACGTGACGGCCAGTAACAAGCCGCGCAGTACAAGAGACAAACCACTTACCCACCGCATCATCGAATGTCGTGTACACATGGCACTGCCTCCTGTAGCGCTATGACCGCCGTGGTTACTTCAACTGGTCTTTAACCTTTTCGATGGCGGTATTGGCGCACGCTTCATCCAGATGTCCGCCCGGCGCGCCGCCCACGCCCACCGCGCCGATCACCTCGCTGCCCACGCGCACCGGCACGCCGCCGCCCAGCAGCAGGTAGCCGGGAATATGCACCAGGTTGGCGGCCGCCGGATTCTTCTGCGAGGCTTCCATCATCGCCAGCGTTGTGTTTTTGGCCGAGGCCGAGGTATAGGCTTTTTGCAGACTGGCGCTCAGCGTGTGCGGGCCGGCATTGTCGGCGCGCTGCACGGCGCGGATGCCGCCAGCCCGATCCACCACGGTCGCCGTCACCGCGTAATTATTGGCCGCGCACGCCGCCACCGCGCCCGCGGCGATCTGATTGGCCAGTTCGAGTGACATGTTCTTTTCAGTGCGCACGCTTTGCGCCAGCGCGGGCAACGTCATCACGGAAACACTTACGGCCAACACACAAGCCATTACTCGGGTAATCTGTAACATATTGATTCTCCTGAACTTTTTATTGCGGCTCCTCATGAACCGCATGATCAGAAGCGTAGCTGCGCGGGTCGCCCGCGGCCATTCGTACGGTTACGCGCGCGCCTCCGTACAACTACGGAGTGCCGGTGTTTACGCCCCGTCCGCCTCCACCACCCGTGCATAGCGGCGGATCAGATCGGCCAGCGATTCGGCGCCCAACTTGGCGAATAGATTAGCGCGGTGCGTTTCCACGGTGCGTGGCGAAACCACCAGCGCGCGGCCGATTTCCTTGTTGGTGAGGCCGCCGATGATCAGGCTCAGCACCTCGCGCTCGCGTGCAGACAGTTGCGCGTATCGTTCGCGCGCGAACTGGTTCGACTGTTGCCGCTCGCGTGAACGCACATGCTGGCGCACGGCGTTTTGCAGCGCCTCCAGCAGGGCATCGTCGTTCACCGGTTTTTCCAGAAACTCGGCAGCACCCGCCTTGAACGCGCGGCGGCACATATCCACCGTGCCGTGGCCGGTAAGCATGATCACAGGCTGATCGACGCCCTGCTCGACCAGTTGCTGCAGCACGGTCAACCCGCTGATGCCCGGCATGCGCACATCGAGTACGATGGCGCCGATGCTGTCGCGGTCGAACCCGGCCATGAACGCCTGCGGCTCCGCCCACGTTTGCACGCGCAGCCCCACCGTGCTGATCAACAGCGACAATGCGCTACGCACGGCCTCGTCGTCATCGATCAGATGAATCAGCGGCGACAGCGGCGATAGCGGCGTATTCATGGCGCAGCCGCCCGCGGCAAACGCAAGGTAAAGACCGCGCCACGCGTTGCGCAGTTGGCCGCGGTGAGCGAACCATTCATGCGTGTGGCAAGCGTTTCGCACAAACTCAACCCCAGTCCGAGGCCACCTTCGCGCGTGCTGAAGAACGGCTCGAAAATACGCGGCAACACATCGGGGGCGATCCCGGGGCCGCTGTCGCGCACACTCAGCTCAACCTGTTCGCCGGCAATCGTGAGCGGCAGCGACAACGCGCGCTCGACACGCGGCACACGTTCCAGCGCCTGCATCGCGTTCATCAGCAGGTTGTGAATGATCTGCTCCAGCGCCACCGGATCGGCCAGCACATGTACCGCGCTCGCTGCCTGCACCGCGGGCGCGATGCCGCACTGCTGCAACTGCGGCTGCAGTAAATACAGCGCGTTGTTCACCGCGGCGCGCAGGTCGACCGCGTGCATTTCAGCCACGAGTTCCGGCGCTTCCACCGAGCGGCGCAGGCGCCCCACTACCTCGGCTGCACGCTGCACCTGCTGCGCCGCATTAGCCATCGCCGAGCCCGCGGTTTCGATATCCGGCGGCGTATCGGCCAGTAATCGCCTTGCAGCCTGAGTATTGGCCAGTACCGCGGCCAGCGGCTGATTGATCTCGTGCGCCATGCCGGCGGCGAGTTCACCCAACGCGTTGAGGCGCGCGACCTTTCCCAGCCTCAACAACTCTTCCGCGCGGCGGCGCGCGGCGCGCTGGCGCAACATTGCCAGCAATCCGGCGAGCAACGCCGCGGCCAGCGCCACCCACGCCAGCATCCAGCCCCACGGCAGTTGCGTCCAGCTCACCTGACGCACCGCCACCACATCAAACGGCTGGCTGGTGGCGGCCAGAGCTTTGGAAAACTCAAAGCGCCAGCCGGCGCCTTCGATGCGCCCCGGTTGCAGCACAAAGCGCTGGCCCGCGTGCTCCAGCGTCACACGCACCGGGCTGGCTTCCGGCTGCATCGGCCATTCGCTCCACAACGCCAGACCGCGCATGTCGATCTGCAGTGCGTAACTGGTTTCCGCCGCCAGCAGCAACCAATATCGGCCCGCGGCAAAATCCGCATCCACCAGCACCGGCCCCTTGGCCAATCGCGATTGGCCTTCGGCGGCGATGAATCGCGCTTCCTTCCATAGCTGGTTGGCATCACGGCGTTTTACCACCAGTATCTGCGGATACACCGATGACAACCGCTGCTCGGGCCGCGCCGCATCGGCCGCGGCCCGCAGTAATGTCAGCGTCGACAGAATCGCATCATGCTGCACCGCGCGCTGGCTCAGCAGCCGATGCACGATACGCGCGTCGGTTTCAAACGCCTGGCGCAACTGTTCCAGCGCGTTGTGGCCGATCCATACCGCACCCGGCAGCGAAACCGCAAGCCACGCCAGCACCCAACCGCCCTGCGCTTTAAGCCAGATCAACATCCGCTGATTCTTGCACGGCGCCGCGGATTTTGCAGCCATCGCGGCGCGCCGCCCACGCATGGATTCGGTTAGAGTCTGCCTTTCATTACGAGCTTGAAACCGCCGTGGCCACTGCGCAGAAACCTTTAAGCGAGCGTAAACAATGGATACAGGCTTTGCCGTCGGCGTGGTTGTTGCTGATGTGGTCTTTGGCGCCCTTAACGGCACTTGCACAGGACTATCCAGTGCGCCCGGTGCGGGTAATCTCGCCCTACCCGCCCGGCTCCAGCGCCGACATCATCGGCCGCATTTACGCGCCCAGGCTCACCGACACCTTGGGCAAGCAGTTCGTGGTGGACAACCGCGCAGGTGCGTCGGGCAATATCGCGGCGGAGATTGTCGCGCGCGCGGCGCCCGATGGTTACACGATGCTGCTGCTCAACACCGCCGTGGTGGCGAGCCAGCCGCTCTACAAAAACCTGCCGTTTGACGTGACGCGCGATTTTCAACCGGTGGGGATGCTGGGCATCGCGGGTTATCTGCTGGTGGTCAATCAAGCGGTGCCCGCCAAAACCGTCCAGGAATTCGTGACGCACGCGAAGGCGCGCGCGGGCAAACTCGTGTATGCCTCCACTGGCATCGGCGGCGGGCTGCATCTGGCGATGGAACTGTTGATGATGCAGACCGGCATCAGCATGCTGCACGTGCCGTACAAGGGGGCGGCGCTGGCGGTGCCGGATTTGATCAGCGCGCAGCTCGACACCATGTTCGGCTCCGCACCCGCGCTCATGCCGCACGTGCGCTCGGGACGCATCCGCGCGCTTGGCATTTCAAGTACCAAGCGCAGCCCGGCGTTTGCGGAGATTCCCACCATTGCGGAATCCGGCTTGGCCGGATTTGACGCGGTGTCGTTCACCGCGCTCGCCGTGCCCAGCGGCACGCCGCGCGGCATCGTCACGCGGCTCAATGCCGTGATCGGGCAGCATGCGCGTTCAGCGGAGATCATCACCGCGCTGGCGAATCAAGGCACCGACGCGGCGCCCATGGCGCTGACCGAGACCACCGCGTATATCCGCGACGAAATCGTGAAATGGAAGAAGGTGGTGGCCGCGGCGGGGGTTAAGGGGGAGTAGTATCCACCGCCAACAAACAAGAGATAATGGATCTGGAGCAGGATCCATCTTTCAGGAACTCGCCATGACTCAAAACCCATACCAACCACCCAGCGCGGAAGTAGCCGACAGGCTTTCATCCGCGCCGCCCGTTCGCCCCAGACAAGTCGGTGTCGCAACCGCGTTGCTTTGGATATCGCTCGCGTTGGGCGTACCAACGATGTATCTCACCATGGCGCGCGACACGGATACCGGATTTCAGCCGCTATTCATCGCACTGATCGTGATTCTTTTTGCCATTGCCGCATTCGTGAATGTGCAAGTCCACCGCGGGCGCAATTGGGCGCGAATTGTTGTATTGATCATGACTATTCTCAGCGCGATGGTTTTGCTATTCCCGGGCGAGGAGGCTGTACCGCCCGGCGTGCTGGAAAACGTGCTGAACGTAGCAAGCCTGCTGCTGGAGATAGCCGCGGCGTACTTGCTGTATTCTCATCCCGGCAAATTATGGTTCCGGCCCAGGGACTGAAGCCGCCACGACTAACCATGCAACAGGCGCGCACTGGTGATACGATCCCACCGGGCACATCAGGGAGGGCGCTACCATGCTTGAAATTCACCGTATGACGCCGCAAGTCGGCGCGATCGCCGAGGGCATCGATGTCAGGTCGATGGATGACGAAACGTTCGATACGCTGTACCGCACGTGGCTGGAATGTAACGTGCTGGTGGTGCGCGGGCAGAATCTCGAACTCCATGAGTTTCTCGCCTACAGCCGCCGCTTCGGCTTGATAGATCCGCATCCATCGAAGAGCACGCGCCATCCGGATTGCCCGGAGATCACGCTGCTCGGCGTCAACAAGTTTGACGACGACGGCAAGCTCAACATGGCGATCTACAAGCGCGGCGCGTCGGGCTGGCATACCGACGGCGCGTATGACCCGGTGCCGTTCAAGGCGACGCAACTCTACGGCGTGGCGATACCCAGCCGCGGCGGCAACACTTTATTCGCCAGTATGTATGCGGCGTACGATGCGCTGCCGGACAGCCTCAAGCAACGCATCGAAGGCAAGCTCGGCGCGTATATTTACGGCGGGAAGCGCAAGAGCAACGTGCTGCTCAATCCGGAAGACCGCACCAAGAAGCCCGCGCTGCATCCGCTGGTGCGCACGCACTCGGAGACCGGACGCCACGCGCTGTATTTCGACCCCGGAAAAATTCTGCATGTCGAGGGTGTTTCGCAGGAAGAAAGCGACGCGCTGATCAGTGAACTCACAACTTACATGGTGCAGCCCGGCGCGGAATATCACCACGTATGGAAAAAAGGCGACATCGTGATCTGGGACAACCGCTGCTCGTATCACAAGGCCGCTGGCGATTACCCGCCGGAAGAAGACCGCATCCACTGGCGCGTGTCGATCAAGGAGCGCGCCGCCGCGCATTGAGTTTTCTTCTGGGTGCGTCGTCATGCACGAGCTGCATTCGATCATGGGCAGCAAGGGTGCCGGGCTCAACCTCGTTGCTATTGCTGCGCCCAGTTTTCCAACAGAAGCCCCGGAACTTTTTCAAATTCCCGTATATTGTTGGTGACCACGGTTAAACCATTGCCGCGCGCATGAGCGGCGATGTGCAGATAATTGACGCCGATGGGCTGCCCGATTTTTTCAAGCGCGGCGCGGATGTTCCCGTAATGCCAGGCGGCCTTGTCATCGTAGGGTAGTACCGCCATGCGGCTGACAAAGTCTTCAATCACGGCGGTGTTGCGAGAAACATCGCTGCTTTTTTCGGCGCCGTGAACCAGCTCCGCCAATGTGATGGCGGAGACCGCCATCCGGCCATGATGACGGTTGAATACCTCCAGCGCTTGCAGCGGCCGCCGCTTGATCACGTAAATTACGATATTGGTATCAAGCAGATATTTCAGCATCAGCGCGTCCCGGCCTAAAGATTCTCCCGCTCGGCTTGCGTCTGGCTGGCACGCTCGGCCATGAAATCCTCGGTGGCGGACGTTGCGCCCAGAAAGAAGCTATCCCAGGCCGCAGTGGCCGGCGCAATTATTCGTTCCTGGCCCGCGACCCGGACTTCCACCTTCTTGACGGAATCCGGGAACCGCATCTCGGCAGGCAGGCGTACGGCTTGGGTGCGGTTATTTTTAAATACGGTGCTGATCGCCATTTTTCCTCCAGACAGGTGCTATATACATTGACTATATACAACACGTTTGTCACAGTCAAGTTCACTTTCTTGCAGTTCACTTTCTTGCCGGGTTACCCCTCATCCCGCATCAACCGCACCAGTTCATCCACCGACACCGCGCCGCCGAATTCCTCGCCGGTGAACAGGCCCTCGGCCAGCGCGCGCTTGTCCTGGTGCATGGCCATGATGCGTTCCTCGACCGAGCCTTTCACCACCAAGCGGTAGACGGTGACCGGGCGCTCCTGGCCCATGCGGTGCGCGCGCGAGGCGGCTTGATCCTCCACCGCCGGGTTCCACCACGGGTCGGCGATGATCACGTAATCAGCGGCGGTGAGATTAAGCCCAAAGCCGCCAGCGCGCAGGCTGATGAGGAACATATCGCCCTCGCCCTTCTGGAACGCCGTGACCGCCCGCGCACGCTCGGCCGCGGGCGTGGAACCATCGAGATACTGGTAGCTCACGTTCATACGTTCGAGTTCGCCGCGCAGCAGCGTGAGGTAATCGACAAACTGGCTGAACACCAGCGCCTTGTGTTTGTTGGCGACCAGCTCCTCGACAATCATGGCGAAGGCTTCGATCTTGGCGCCCGCGAGGGCGGAGTCCCGCGCCACCAGCCGCGGATCGCAACACGCGCGCCGCAGCCGCATCAACTGTGCCAGCACTTGAAAGCGCCGCCGCGCAAGCGGCTGCGACTCGTTCTCGATTGCCGCAAGCGCGTCTCGCCGCAGCGCCTCGTGAAACGCGCGTTCTTTCGCGTCGGGCTCGACACCGATGACGATCTCGGTGCGCGGCGGCAATTCGGTGAGCACTTCGCTTTTCGTGCGGCGCAGGATGAATGGCCGCACCAGCCGCCGCAAGCGCGCACGCGCGCGGGCATCACGCGCACGCTCGATGGGCGCGGCGTAACGCTCGTTGAAACGCTCACGCGGCCCAAGCAGTCCAGGGTTGAGAAATCGAAACAGCGTCCATAGTTCGTCCATGCGGTTTTCCACCGGCGTGCCGGTGGTGGCGACACGAAACCCCGCTTTCAGCGAGAACACCGCCTGCGCGCGCTTGGTGGCAAAGTTCTTCACCGCCTGCGCCTCGTCGAGCACCACGGTATGCCACTCGCGCGCGGCGAATAGCTCGATCTCCTGCTGCATCATGGTGTAGGTGCACACCACGACGTCGAATGCGCCGGCTTCCTCCACGTGCTTCGCGCGCTCGCTGGCGCCGAAGAGATTCACCTTCAGCGTGGGCGCGAAGCGGCGCGCCTCCTCCTGCCACTGCGCGCACACCGAGGTGGGGGCAACCACCAGCGCCGCTCCATCGGGCGCGCGCCGCAACAAGAGTGCGAGCGCCTGCACCGTCTTGCCCAGCCCCATATCGTCGGCGAGACACGCGCCCGCGCCCCAGTGCGCGAGCCGCGCCAGCCAGCGAAAACCATCCGCCTGATACGGACGTAGCTCCGCGGCAAATGTGGAGGGCGGCTCGGCTTCGAGCGTCTGCGCTTCGCGCACCTTCCGCAGTCGCGCGCTCCATGCCTTGTCCGCGCTCCATTGCGCGCCCTCGGCGATTTCTTCGAGCACGCCCGCGGCCAGCGCCGGCACTTGCAGGCCGCCGCCGGACATCTCGCCCAGATTCGCCATTTCGTCGATACGGCGGCGCAGATCGTCGGTGAGCGCGACAAAGCCACCCTCGCCCAGCGGCACGAAGCGTCCGCGTGAATCGCGCGCGAATTCGATGAGCCGCGCCATATCGATCACCATGCCCTCGTCGAGCGCGAGGCCGCCCTTGGCGGTGAACCAATCCACGCCCGAACTGACATTGAGCTTCAGATCGGCCGCGCCATACGCGCGCGACACCTTGAACTTCGCGCCCGACGGCCATTCGATGCGCACCGCCTCACCCGCGCCCTGCATCGTCTGCAGCGCCTCCACCAGCGCGAGGCAATCCTCCGGCTCGCCGGTCACCCACTCGAATTCTTCGTTGTCCGCGTCGAGCATGGCCAGCGCCTCGAGCACGCGCGCGGCAGCGGCGCGTTCGGCGTCAAGATCGCGCAACGCGGCGCGGCGCTCCCCCGCCACATCCGCGATCACGCGCGCGCCGCCCGCGCCCGGCGCATAACGCGGACCGCCGCCGCCGAAGGGCTGCACCACAAGACGCAGCCGCAGACCGTCGCCCGCCGGCGCCAGTTCGGCACGCAGCGAGCGATCCGCTTCGATTTCGGGCACGGCCGACGCCACCTCGGAGTGCACATGAAAAAACCGCGCCGCCGAGTCGATGGCTTGCGACAATTCGGCCGCGCCGTCTTCCGGCACCTCGAGCGAATCGCCCACCAGCTCCGCGATGCGCTTGTGCGCGGCGGTGACGCGCACCACGCGTGCGCGCGCTGGCGTTTCCTTCACCAGCAGGCAGCGCTCGGTTTTTTTGCCGTCGCGCAAATAACCGTAGGCCGAGTAATCCGGGCGCGCGAACACCGCACGCAAATCCGGATACAGCACGACCCGCATGCCGTGCTTGCCGCGCGTGACGGTGATTTCGGGTTCGCCCGCGATCAGCTCCACCGGCGTGCCGAGGTCTTCATCGTAAAACACCAGCGGATGTCCGATCAGCGCGGGCAGCACACGGTCCACATCGATCTCATACGATACGCTGCTGATGCGCTCCAGCGCGCGGCACGCCTGCGCGTCGCGCGGCGCAAGGCTCTCGGTCTTCATGAGCAGTGCGTAGGGCGCACGCTTGCCCTTGTTCCAGCCGCCGCGCGTGCCCTGCTTTTGCTCCCATGGCTCGATGTTCACCAACTCGCCCTTGTGCATGTTGATGATCCACACGAGGCGTGTGTCCTCGGCCTCGGTGCGTTTGGCATCCGACAGCGCCGTGATCGCCGCCAGCACGCGCCGCCAGGTCTGCTCGCCGGCAAACGCCGCGGCGAGCGCGCCGGCAAGCTCGCCTTCGGGCTTCTTCCCGGCGAGCACTATTGCCGCGGCCTCGCATTCGCGCGCCGCCCACTGGTAACCCGCCGTGGCGAATTCAGCGCCGCAGCGCTCCACATGCGCGAGCGCCGCCTTGCCCGCGCGGCGCTTTAACCACGCCGCGATTTCGATACGCATCAATCCCTGCAGGCCGTGCATGTCGTTCAAGTTGAGCGCCTGGCTCTCCGGGTCGCGCTCGCCCAGCCGCTCCGCCGCCGCATACTCGAACTGCTCCCACTGATAGCGCCCGTATTGCTTGAGCGCGCGCGCTTCCGTACGCGCATAGCGGCGCGCCTCTTCCAGCGCCGCCGGTTCGCCCGACACAATGAGCGCCGCTGCGCGCAGCCAGCCGTTCGTGATTGGCAGCAGACCGCCGCGCTTGCGTTCCTCGGCGCGCAGCAATTCAAGGGCCCGTGTGTAGAGCTCGCGTGCGCGCACATGATCGCGCCGCATCGACGACGACGCCGCGCGCAAGGCCAGCGCAGTGCCGCTTGCGTCGTCCTTGATGAGCGCGACTGCGTCGTCAAAGCGCGCCTGCCACAGCAGGTGCTCGCATGTGCGATAGCGCAGCGAACTCAGTACGTTTTTTTCGGCGGAGCGTTGTTGCGCCCACGACACAAGGCTTGCGGCCGAGGCATTGGGCAGATTGAGCATCCACATCATCCCGCGTTCGGCATAAAAGTCGCGCTGCTCCGGCGCCACGAGCTCGAATATTTCCTCGTCAAAGGGATTGCACATTCCCTGAAAGAACAACCGCGATGGATCGTAGCTTTGCACGTACGCCAGCACCGGCTCCATGGCGTTACCGCCCGTGCCGGTGCATAGCGCGATGCGCATCACCGACACGGCTTCCGGCTCGCTGCGCGGGTGCGCCCACTGATGCGCACTCTCTGGTACGTGCAGGAAAGTGAATATCGGTTTGCGCCATTTTGCAAGTCGCCCCGAAAGCACGGTCTGCCGAAACGCCGCTTGCGCATGGGCGGGCGCGATGACGTAGCCCGCTTCAAGATGCGCGAGTTCGCCTTGCGCAAGGGCGTGCTGCAATTCAGCCGACATCAGGTCGTGGTTATATGGGCGGCCTCCTCCCGCGCGCAGCCCCGCCATGCGCGCGAGATCGAGCGTGCGCGACTTGCCAAGGGGACAGCCTATGGCCGCCAGCAGTAGCGCGAGTTCCGAAAAACCCGCCTTCGCTTCTGATGCCGAGGAACCGTCCGCTTCGGACAATAAGTCT
Source organism: Bordetella parapertussis (assembly GCA_945901405.1). Lineage (GTDB taxonomy): Bacteria > Pseudomonadota > Gammaproteobacteria > Burkholderiales > SG8-41 > CAMDLH01. The sequence continues at coordinate 13,965 of CAMDLH010000124.1, forward strand.
TTCACCGCGTCACCGCCAGTCCTGTATCAATCCACCTTCGCGCCCGATGCCTTCACCACCACGGCCCACTTGCTGACTTCGGATTTCAGATACGCGCCGTATTCGGCGATGGTCATGGTGCGCGGATCAGCACCCTGCTCGCTCAAATACTTGCGCATCGCGGGTTCGTTGACGATTTTCACGATGGTAGTGTTAAGGCGCTCGACGATGGCAACAGGCGTTCCCGCCGGCACGACCACGCCGTTAGATCCGCTTGCTTCAAACCCAGCGACGCCGCCTTCGGCGATGGTGGGCACATCGGGCAACGCGGTAATACGCTTTGCCGTGCTGACACCCAGCGCGCGTATTTTGCCTGACTTCGCGTGCGGCACCGCCGAGGGCGCGGTGGCAAACGTGAGTGCCACCTGCCCCGCCAGCAAATCTATCATCGCGGGCGGCGCGCCTTTATACGGCACGTGCACATAGTTGATGCCGGTTTGCGCCTTGAACATTTCGGCGGTGAGATGCGGCTGGCTGCCGCTGCCCGCCGAGCTGTAGTTCAACTGGCCGGGGCGCGCCTTGGCGTAGGCGATGAATTCCTTCACCGATTTCACCGGCAGCGACGGATGCACCGCGAGCACCTGCGAGGTTTCGGCGATCAGCGTCACCGGCGCGAAATCGCGTATCGGATCGTAGGCGAGCTTGGCGTAGAGACTGGGGTTGATGCAATGTATCGTCGAGATCAAAAACAGATGGTAGCCATCAGCGGGAGACTTGGCGGCGACTTCCGCGCCGATGTTCGCGCCCGCGCCGGGGCGGTTGTCGATGATGACTTGCTGCTTCCATTCCTCGGTGAGTTTTTGCCCGGCCGCGCGCGCGAGTATGTCGGAAGTGCCGCCCGCGGGAAACGGCACCACGATGCGCAGCGGTTTCACCGGATAGTTTTGCGCGAACGCCGGCGCGGCCAACACAGCGGCAAACATCGCCAGCGTACAATAACTTTTCATACTGATTCCCTCAAATCGAAAACGTGAAGCGTAGAGTATCTGCTATCCTTCGCGCAAGCAGAAGGAGCAATTTTCATGGATACGTGGCAACACAAAATCGGCATCATCGTGCCTTCGTGGAACACGGTGATGGAATATGAAACGCAGCGCATGGCAGGCGGCGCGATGTCGGTGCATTCGATGCGAATTCCGCACACCGCCGACACCGGGGAGAAGCTGATGTGGCTATCGACGCAGGCGCCGGAAGCGGCAAAGCTGCTTGCGCACGCCAAGGTGAATGTCATCGGCTACGGCTGCACCGCGAGCGGATTCTTGCACACGCCCGCCGAGGATATCGCGCTGGCCGAGCGCATCAACAGCGAAACCGGCATTCCGTGCGCCACCTCGTCGCGTTCGATCTGTGATGCGCTGCGCACCTTGCGCGCACGCAAATTGAGCCTCGCCTCACCCTACGCGCCGTGGCTGAACGAGCGGCTCAAGCAGTATCTGACCGCGGACGGCTTCGACGTGCTGGCGATGCAAGGGCTTGCCACCGAGGCGCATTCGACCATCACGCTGGAACGTATACTCGCGCTGGTGGATGAAGTGGTGCGCCCGGACACCGAGGCGATATTCATCAGTTGCTCGAACTTCCGCACGCTTGAAATCATCGACGGCATCGAGCAAAAACACGGCAAGCCGGTGGTCACCAGTAACGCCTCGATGATGTGGAAGATGCTGCGGCTGATGGGCGACACGCGCCGTGTTGCGGGTGCGGGGAAGTTGTTTGGGTTGTGAAGGTCAAAATCTTTTTTGCCACGGATTTACGCGGATGAACGCAGATTAAAAGAACTTCCAATGTCATTCCCGCGCAGGCGGGAACGACAGGCTTGGAGTTAATCTGCGTTCATCCGCGTAAATCCGTGGCTAGTGTTTAGGGGTGGAAGTTGAACGTCTCACAGTGGCGCCCGCACAAAGAAATCCAGATCGTCGCGGGCACGCCGCCGGGCGGCGGGCTCGACCGCACGGCGCGCGCGCTGCTGGCGTCGCTGGAGTCGGCGCGCTTGCTTGATGTCCCCGCGAAAGTGGTCAACGTGCCTGGCGGCGGCGCGCGCAAGGCGTGGGCTTACATGGATCAGTACGCGGGCGACGCGCATGTGCTGTCGATCAGTTCGCCCAATCTCACCACCGACTATCTGACGGGTGTGGCGAAATTTAATCAGGATTCCTACACGCCGCTGGCGATTTTGTATAACGAATACATCGCGTTCGTGGCGCGCGCGGATTCGCGTTTTCAGACGAGCGCTGATTTGCTGAAACAGTTTGCCGTTGATGCGGGCGCGGTGACGGTGGCGCTGTCCACCGCCGCGGGCAATCCGAATCACATCGCGGTGGCGCAGGTGATTCAGCACGCGGGCGGCAATGCGCGCGCGCCGAAAATCCGCGTGTTCGATTCGGCGCTGGATGCCGTGGCCGACGTGATCGCGGGCCATGCGGATATCGGCACCATCACCGCGGCAAGTGCGGTACCCGAACTCAATGCCGGACGGCTACGCGCGCTGGCGGTATCCTCGCCGCAACGACTGGCCGCGCCGTATGCGCAAACGCCCGCGTGGCTTGAACAAGGCGTTGTTTGCGACATCGGCGCGTGGCGCGGTGTCAGTGGCGCGCATGGAATCACACCGCCGCAAACCGCGTTTTGGGAAAACAAATTGACCGCCGCATGCGCGAGCGCAGCTTGGAAAGCCGCGCTCGCGCATCACGATTGGACGCCGCTGCTGCTGAGCGGCGCCGCGCTGCGCGGGCATCTCGCGCGCGAGACTGCGCAGATAGCGCTGTTGCTGGACGAACTCGGCCTGCGCTGCCAGTCATAACGTGATTTCAATGTAAGGTATTGTTTTTAAATACTTTTTTATACACGGCTGCTGTGCTATGCTAGGCGCCCACGATTACCGCACCTAACCCAATTTCCATGCGCACTGAAGTTCACGTACACGGCTCCATTTTTCTGTGCAAAGGCGTGCGCCTGAAGCAAGTCGAACAAGCTCTGCGTCCCTGGCTCGATTACCTCGACGTTGAAGTCATCGCCGACGCGCACAGCCTCGAGCGCGAAGAACCCGGCATCGCATTCGACGCGCGCGAGCGCACCATCAACATCTGCTGGACAGGCGAAGTCGGCCGCAATTTTCAGGAGAAGCTCGGCGCCGCGTTTCAGAACGTCGGCCCGCTTACCGAGTACGCCTCCGAGATCGAAGTCACGTATTACCCTGATGCCGGCGACGACGAATTCTTTCAAGTATTTGTCGGCCCGTCAGCCGAGGCGATACATGAATTTCGCCGCCAGTGCGTGATCGAGGACGCAATCAACCTGCTGTCGCGCCACCTCGGCAAGGCCGAGGTCGATCAGGTTGCGTCCGTCATCGGCCAGATGTTCGACAAGACACAACCGGCGAAATCGCCTGCCGCAGAACAGGGCATGTCGTCCACGGTTATCCCGCTGCATCCGCGCGGGAAGCATCTGCACTGAACTTCAGTTCAAGTTCAACATCTTCACCGCGGAGGCGCGGAGGCGCGGAGAAAAACACGCAGAGGAAAATCAGAAATAGGTTTTCTCCGCGTTTCCTCCGCACCTCTGCGTCTTTGCGGTGAGGATTTAGCGGGCCGCCCGCGCCGCCGACTCAAACGGCAACTTCGATTTGCCCGCCTCGATCAGCGGCCCCAGTTCGTACACGTTGCGATAGCCGTAGTTGTAGAGCGCGATATAAGTTGAGATATTGAGCGACGCGCTCGGCATCTTCGATGGAAACGGCTGCGGCGCTCCGGCGAAATTATTGTTGCAATAAATCAGGATGCGCGTGTTCTTGTCGGGCACGGTGCGCGCAAGGCTCTCCACCGCGATATCCGAAAACGCCAGATTGATCGCGCCCTTCACATGCAGTTCGTTGTAACGCTCGGCGCTGCGCGCATCGAGCACGATGGTGCCCGGTTCGCGGCTCATGCGCAGGAATTCTTCCTCGGTGACGCGCCGCGACGCGCGATGTTGCGCCGCCTCGCGCGAGACGCGCAGGTAGCCTTCCATGTCGATCGCGGGGTTGACGATCGGCGCGCGCGTATCGGCGACAACCAGCGGCGCGGCCAGCAATGCACACAACACAAATGCGGGTAAACGGTAACGCATGACGGGGCTCCTGACGGTAATAGTTATGTAGACGCTCCTTGTTCAACGTTGTCAGGCGCGCCTCGTTTACATTGCAATGAAATATCGTAAGTCATTGTTATTAAACATTAAGTTTCGCACGCAATCACGGCTGTCACACGCCACGGACAGCCGAAGAATTCACCAGATTCGTGCACCACGAAACCGTGAAATGGGAAAAGGCAATTACGGTTCTGGGCGCCAATGCCTGGATCATCTGCTGGCCAGTGCCGGCAATGCCGCGCTGATGACCCCCGAACTCAAACACACCTTGTGCGAGCATGCCCTGGGCAACTACCGCGTGCTGACCAATTTGGCCGCTGAACTGCTCAGCGCCGGGGCGCAGCGCAAACTGCCCAAACTCGACGAAAAGCTCTACCTCGAGATGTTCACCCAGACACAGCCCAGCACGCGGCGTACGCCGCGTGCGCGCTAGGACTACAGCGCAGCCCGCACTCATGAACACTCGCA
>CAMDLH010000125.1 GCA_945901405.1 Bordetella parapertussis
CCTGGAGAAAATCATGAGTGATCTGCCAAAGTCCGTGCACATTTATGAACAAGGCCCGCGCGAAGGTTTCCAGTTCGAGAAGGGACCGATACCCACCGCGCGCAAGATCGAGCTGGTCGATGCGTTGTCGCGCACGGGGTTAAAACAAATTCAAGTGTGCTCGTTCGTGCCGGCGAAAAACGTGCCGGGCATGGCCGATGCCGATGAAGTCGCGGCGGGATTCAAACGCGCACCTGGGGTGCGCTACGAAGCGTTGTCGCTGAACGAAAAAGGTCTGGAGCGCGCGATTGCAAGCGGCCGCTTTGAAACCACCGGCATCATTTCGCTGACCGCTTCCGAAGCGTTCCTGAAGCGCAATCAGCGGCGCACCATGCAGGAAAATTACGACGCGCAGGGCGGCATGATCGAGTTGTACAAAAAGCACAACGTGCCAGTGGATCGTGGCTCGATCATGGCGGCGTTCGGCTGCAACTTCGAGGGCGATATCTCGGTTGAACGCGTGCTCGACATCACGCGGCGGATTTTTGAAATTGCCGCCGAGCACAAGCTCACCATCAAGACGCTGAACCTGTCGGACACCATGGCATGGGCGACGCCGCTGTCGATCAAACGCGTGGTGGGCGCGGTGCGCGATAAATATCCCGAGCAGCGGCTGTCGCTGCATCTGCACGACACGCGCGGCATGGCGGTCGCACTCGCCTATGCCGGCCTAGAGATGGGCGTGGATGTGTACGACGCCTGCGTGGCGGGGCTGGGCGGCTGCCCGTTCGCCGCGCACAAGGGCGCCGCGGGCAATATCTGCACGGAAGACCTCGTGTTCATGTGCGAGGAGATGGGCATCGACACCGGCGTGAATCTCGATCTGCTGATCGAGGCGGCGCAGCTTGCCGAGGATATCGTCGGCCACCCATTGCCTGGTGCGGTGATGCGCGGCGGATCGCTGCGCGCGTTGCGTGAAAAGGTTCGCGCGGCGGCGTAGCCGTCGATCAAAATCAATTACAAGGAAATCGATGCCGTACTTAAGCCGCGCAGGCAAGCCGACGCTGCATTACACGATAGACGATTTCACCGACCCGTGGAAAAACGCGCCGTACCTGGTGTTGCAGCACGGCTTCGCGCGCTCGCACCGTGTTTGGTATAGCTGGGTGCCGTATCTGAGCCGCTACTACAAGGTGGTGCGGCCTGATCTGCGCGGGCTGGGATTGTCGTCGCGTGATTTTGATTTGCAGCGCGATGTCAGTCTTGCCGCTTATCTTGACGACTTCAACGCAATCGTCGATGCGCTGGGCGGCGGGCCGGTGCATTACTGCGGCGAATCGCTGGGCGGCATCCTCGGCATGCTGTTCGCCGCCGAATGCCCCGGGCGATTTCGCACGCTGAGCATCGTGTCCTCACCCATGCATCTGCACGGCAAGGATGAAAAGGCTTCGACCTACGGTCATGCGTCGCGCGCCGAAGCGCTGCGCAAAATGGGCGCGCGCGGCTGGGCCGAGGCGTCGAATTCCGGACGGCGTTTCCCGCCCGATGCCGACCCTGGCATGATGAAATGGTTTGTCGATGAGATGGGCCAGTCGGATGTCGAGGTTCTGGTCGCAACCTATGGCTATGCGCAGACTGTTGACACCATGCCTTATCTGTCGCGCATCAAGACGCCGGTGCTGGGTATCTACCCGACGGCCGGGCCGATCGCGGGGGATGAGCAGATCGAATTGCTGAAGTCGAACATTCCCCATGCGCAAGTCGTTCGGCTCGCCTCGCGTTACCACGCGATCAACACGATAGAGCCTGCCGCGTGCGCCACGGCGCTGCTGCACTTTGCCGCGCAACACGATGGCATCGTCTGTCACGAGTAAGTTGTGACAACGCGCGAGTGCATGGCGGCTGTTTTTTGCGCCGTACTCTTCTTTGGCGTGGCCAATGCGCAACAATACCCGTCCAAACCCATACGCCTGATCGCTTCGGGCGTGGGCGGCGCTGGCGACTTCACCGCGCGCGTGGTTGCGGGCGGCCTCACCGCGCGGCTCGGCCAACAGGTGATCGTCGACAACCGGCCGGGCGGTCTCGTGCCCGGCGAGATTGTTGCCAAGGCGCTGCCCGATGGACACACGCTGATGCTCGCGGGCATCGTGATCTGGCTGTCGCCGTTCATGCGCTCGACCATGCCATTTGATCCGGTGCGTGACTTCGCACCCGTGACGATCACGGCGACCGTGCCCAATGTGCTGGTCGTGCATCCCGCGCTGCCAGTGAAGTCGGTGCAGGAACTGATCGCGCTGGCAAAAGAAAAGCCGGGCGTGCTCAACTATGCGACATCCGGCGCGGGCAATTCCAACCATGTCGCGGGTGAACTGTTCAAGGCGATGGCGGGCGTCGACCTGGTGCAGGTGAACTATAAAGGCGCATCGCTCGCGTTAAACGACGTGGTGAGCGGTCGCGTTCAACTGATGTTCGCAACGGCAACCGCCGCGGCGCCGTTTGTCAGCGCCGGAAGGCTTCGCGCGCTGGCGATTACCTCGGAGCGGCCATCGGCGATCGCGCAAGGGTTGCCGACCATCGCGGCGTCCGGCCTGCCGGGTTACGCGTCCGAATCAACGTTGGGCCTATTCGCGCCGGCGGCGACACCGCCGGAAATCATCGCGCGGCTCAATAAGGAGACTGTTGGTTTGCTGCGTGAAAGCGAGACCCGCGGCAGGCTGCAAAAGTCTGGCATTGAGGTGGTGACGGGTTCGCCCGCTGAGTTCGCCGCGTTGATCAAGGCGGACATGGCGCGCAGCGGCAAGATCATTCGTGCGGCGGGTATCCGCACGGATTGAGTTTGCTTAGTCCACTTTCACGCCGGATGAACGCACGACTTTGCCCCATAAAGCATGGTCGGTGCGGATCTGTTCGTGGAATTGCTCCGGCGTGCTGGGCGAGAGTTCCTGCCCGGTGGCCTTCATGCGCTCGCGCACGTCGGGTGCATTGAGCGCGTTGATGAAATCGGTATTGAGTTTGGTGATGATGGCCTGCGGCGTTGCGGCGGGCACCACCACGCCGTACCAGCCGAGCACATCGAGTTCGTTGTAACCTGATTCCACTCCGGTCGGCAGATTGGGCAGCGCTTCCAGGCGCTTGCGGCCCGTGACCGCGAGGCCGCGCAGCTTGCCGGATTTCACGTGCGGCACGGCGGCGGTAGGGTTGGAATACATCATGTGCACATTGCCCGCCAGCAGATCAATCACTGCCGGCCCCGCGCCCTTGTACGGGATGTGTTCGATCTTCGTGCCGGTCGCGATTTTGAACAGCTCGCCGACGAGTTGCGTGCCCGATGCCGATGAAGCGAAGGTCAATTCACCGGGGCGTTTTTTTGCCAGCGCCGCGAGTTCCTTCACCGTATGTACCGGCAGCGAAGGGTGCACCACCAGCACCCACGCTTCGAGCGTGCCGCGCGTGACGGCGGCAAAGTCCTTCAGCGCATCGAAGCCCGGACTTTTGTAGAGATGCGGATTGATCGACAGCGTGCCCACTTACGCAAGCGTCATGGTGTAGCCGTCGGCAGCCGCCTTCGCGCCCGCGGCCGTGCCGATGTTGCCCTGCGCACCCGGGCGGTTTTCGACGATGATTTGCTGTCCCCACGTTTGCGTGATCTTCGCGCCGACGGTGCGCGCGAACGCATCGGTGCCGCCGCCGGGTGCGAACGGCACGATAAAGCGCACCGGCTTTATGGGGAAAGCTGGTTGTTGCGCTACGGCCCAATGCGACAACAAGGCAGCAGCGCAGCCTGCAACGATTGCGCGCATCAGAGCGTCAGCGTTGCTTCCAGCCCGCAATCGCCTTGAACCGCTGCGTTGGCGGCACCACGAGAAGCTCTATTAAGTTATTGATATTATTGATGTTTTCAATATCACGCACCGCATCAATAATCTGTTGCGGGCGGCCCTTGGGCAATATCGGATCGACCAGCGAGCAGAATTTTTCCTCGACTTCGGCGGCTGACATGGGGTTCTCCGGCAGGCCTTTTGAGTAAGCGACGATTTCCGTCACACGGCGGCCATCCTTGAAAATCACTTCGATGCCCGCGCCCTTGTCCACGGCTTTCCATTCGGAATTGGTGGGCACGAGGCATTTAACCTTGCGCGCGGTTTTCAGCAGCGTGGGGTCTTTCACATCGACCTTCGGATAATCCCAGAAGCCATTGCCGCCGTTCACACCACGTCCGCCGTGATGCAAACGCATCGCCAGTGAGAACGGCAGACTGAATTGCGCGCCGAGTATGTCTTCCGGTTCGATGATGGAACCGATGTGCGACAGTATCTGCTCGCTGTTGGTGTAGACGAGTATCGACTCAACCTGCTCCGGGTCCACCGGCACGCGGTCGCGCAGTTTATCCAGCGTGTCGAACGCGGCGTGTATCAGGTGGCAGCACGAATAAGGCTTCAATGCGTTATCAAGCGTGTGATACAGCGTGCCCAGGCCCTCGGTCAAACGATTCAAATCGTAATCAACCGCGAATACCTTGCAGAAACCTTTTTCGCCTTCGAGTATCGAGCGCGGGCCGGTGATGCCGGCCGCGGCAAACAGCGCCGCGCGCACGCCCGCCGCGGTGGGGATGGCGCTGTGTATGCGCTTCACCGAGCCGCCGGTCTTGGTGTATTCGATCAACCCGGCCGAGTGGCTGCCGGCGATGGCGAGCGCGTTCAGCATGGTTTCCTCATCCAGCCCCAACAATACCGCACCCGCGGCCGCCGCGCCGAACGGGCCGACGCCGACGGGTGGATGATGCCCGCGATAAATCAGATAGGGCGAGCACGCCCACGAAATACGGATCTGAATCTCATACGCAACGATCACCGCCAGCAGCAATTTATCGCCACCCGCCTTGGCGTATTCGGCCATGGCCATTGCCGCGGGCACCGCGATGCCGCCCGGGTGCGTGGGGCTTTTCAGATGTGTGTCGTCGGTTTCGTTGGCGTGATTGAAGGTGCTGTTCAAAAACGCCGCGTCATCGGGCGCCATCTTGTCGCCGAAGTAGGCGACCGTGGCGTGCGTGCCGCTGCGCGTGGCCTTCATCACGTCGTAGTAAGTCTTGCTCCACGGCAACGTCGCGCCCGCGATCTGGCAACCGATGTTGTCGAGGATAAAGCGCTTGGCGTAATCGCGCACCTGATCCGGCACATCCGCGAGTTTGAGTCTGGCCGACCAGTCGGCAAGTTGCTTGGTTTCGTTCATGCGGGAAGTCCTTTATCGATTAAATGCAAAATGTGAAACGTGTCGCCTACTGTTTATATAGCGTGCGGCATCGAATCTTGTCAATGCGTTGAATTATTTCTGCCCGCGCGCCGCCGCCCCGGCGATCTCGATGCCGCACCATTTCTCATAGTGCTTGATCAGCGTGGTGACATCGTTTTGATCGCCATCCTGCGACACCGCAAAGCCGATTACCTGTTTGATCACGGGGGCGAGCCACATCGGCACGCCGAGGCGCTCGGCTTCTTCGAGACACAGCGAAATATCCTTGTGGCTGATTCTGAGTTTGGCGCCGTAATCAAAGGTGCGCGGCAGGATGTTGTTGGGGAATTTATGCGTGGTCGCGGAGTTGCGGCCCGTGCCGGCGTTGATGACTTCCACCATCGCATCCGGGTCGAGGCCGGCCTTCACGCCCATTGCAAACGCCTCGCACGAGGACACGAAGGCGGCGAACGACAGCATGTTGTTGAGGAGCTTCATGAGCTGCGCCTGCCCAGGCTCCGCGCCCACGTAAAAAATGCTCAATGCCACGCAGTCGAGCAGCGGCTTGATCGCGTCGCAGGCATCCTTGTTGCCCGAGACGGTGATCGACAGGCTGCCGTCGCGCGCGCCGGATGCGCCGCCGGTGATGGGGCAATCGACAAGCGTAATGCGCGCCGCCGCGCAGCCTTGCGCGATTTCGCGCACGAGTTCGGGGCCGGCGGTGGAAAAATTAACGCAGGTTTTCAACTGGCCGCCGTGCACGAGTCCGTCGCCGCCGAGCGTGACCTCGCGTATGGCTTCAAGCGTGGGCAGGCAGATGAATACGGTCTCGGCGCGCGATGCCACCTCGCGCGGCGTCACTGCGACTTGCGCGCCTTGCGCCACCAAGGATTGCACGGCAGTTTGATTGATGTCGCAAATGAGCAGCGCGTGTCCGTGCTTCAGCAGATTGGCGGCGATGGGGCCGCCCATGGAGCCAACGCCTATGAATCCGATCAGTGGTTTCATGATTGTTTTTCAGTCCACGCGCGCGCCGGATGCCTTGACCACCTTTTGCCATTTGGCAAGATCGGTGTTGATGAGCCTGGAGAACTCTTCGGGCGACGAGGTGGCTGCTTCATATCCCAGGTTGGCGAAGCGATCCTTCACGTCCTGCAACTGAATGATGCGTACCAGCTCGCGATTGAGTTTTGTCACGATCACTGGCGGCGTGCCGCCCGCCACCAGTATGCCGTACCACGCCGAGGCTTCGATGGCAGCGTAGCCTGCTTCGGCAAACGTCGGCACGTCCTCGAGTCCGCTCGCGCGTCTGGCGCTGGCGATGGCGAGGCCTTTCAGCTTGGCGGCCTTGATGTGCTGCAACACGGCGGCGGGCGCGCTGAACATGAGTTGAACATTGCCGGCCAGCGTGTCGGTGATGGCGGCGCCATTACCCTTGTAGGGTATGTGCAGGATGCTGGTGCTGGTCGCGGTCTTGAACAATTCGGCAACCATGTGGCCCACCGTGCCGTTGCCTGCAGAGGCATAGTTGAATTTGGATGGACTGGCGCGCAGCAGCACCACAAGTTCTTTAACGTTGCCCGCCGCGACCGAAGGATGCGCTACCAGCACGTTGGGTGCGGTGGCCGCCAGCGTCACTGGTGCAAAATCCTTCACCGGGTCATAGGGCAGTTTCTTGAACAGAAACGGATTGATGGCGAGATTGCCGACGTAACCCATCAGCAGCGTGTAGCCGTCGGGCGGCGACTTGGCCACCATGTCGGTGCCGATGTTGCCGCTGCCGCCCGAGCGGTTGTCCACGACGACCGGCTGCGCCCACGCTTCGCTCAATTTTTGCGCGATGGTGCGGCCCAGGAGATCGGTGCCGCCACTGGGTGCGAAAGGCACGATGAGTCGTATCGGTTTGGCGGGGTAGGGCTGGCTAAAACTGACGCCACTCGATGTAAACATCAATGCCGCGAACGGCAATATCCGGAGCAAACTTGTTCGCATGTTTTTCTTCTTCGTTGTGCCGCTCATTCTATTTTCATACCTGTTGCCTTCACCACCTTGTTCCATTTCGCCAGGTCGGTTCTGATTAGCGTCGCCAGGTCTTCCGGCGTACTGGTGGTCGCGTCATAGCCCTGGCGCAGCAGCATTTCCCTGATTTCGGGCAATTGCATGATGCGCACGATTTCGCGATTGAGTTTATCAATCACGCGCCGTGGCGTGCCCGCGGTTGTCAGCACCGCATACCAGTTGGATGCTTCGATCTCGGGGTAGCCGGCTTCGGCCAGCGTCGGAATGTCCTTGAACTCCGGCAGGCGCTGGCGCGTGGCGGCGCCCAATGCGCGCAAGCGTCCGGAACGTATATGCTGGATCACCGAACCTGGCCCGCCATACATGATGGGCACCTGATTGCCCAGCACGTCGCGAATCGCGTTGCCCGTGCCCTTGTAGGGGATGTGCGTGATATTCGTGCCGGTAATGATCTTGAACAATTCTCCGGTCATGTGGCCGATGGTGCCGGTGCCCGCGGATGCGTACGACAGCGTGCCGGGCTTGGCTTTCGCCAGCGCGACCAATTCCTTGATGCTGGTGACCGGCAGCGACGGATGCGTGACGATGACTTCGGGCGCGCTCGCCACTTGTGTGATCGGCGCGAAGTCCTTCACCGGATCGTACGGCGGCTTGCGGTGAAAATTGGGCGAGATGGCATGCGTGCTGCTCGTCACTGCCATCAGCGTGTGACCATCGGGCGCGGACTGTGCCACCAGCACCGACCCCACCGCGCCGGTGCCGCCGGGACGGTTATCGATGATGACGGGTTGCCCCCATGCTTCGTTGAGCTTTTGTCCGACCGTGCGCGCGAGCAAATCGGTGCCGCCGCCAGCGACGAAAGGCACTACCAGGCGCATCGGACGCGTTGGAAAATCCTGCGCGCTCGCGGCTGCGTAGGTCAATACACCGCATGACAAAATAGTGTTTAAAAACAAATATTTACGCATATCTGAATCCTTGCAATTCGAATACGGGCACTATGTTTTAGCGCCGCCGCGCAATAGTGAGGCGAGTGTTTCCATGTTGTCCAGTTCGTCTACGTTATTCACCAGTTCGATAACTTCTTCGATGGCTTCTTGCCCCAGCACGACCTTGGCCAGTCCGCGAAATTTGCGTTCGATATCCGCGCGCGTCAATGGATAACGCGAACTGCCGCGCCGCTGATCGACACTCTCCGTGAGCACCTTGCCATCGGTTGTTTCAGCCTCGACGCGCACCGCGTGGCGTGTACCGGCCCCGCCCGCATCGAAAGCGGGCTCGTGGCCGATGCGTATGCGTTCGATCAACGACAACACGCGCGGGTCGGCAAGACGCGATTCGGCGAATTGCTCGATGAACACGTCACCGTCGAGCAGCTTCACCGCCGAGGTGTAGAACGCGTTCATTTGCGCCGCGACCACGCCGGCGGGCACGTATTTCCAGCCGACATTGCTCACCGCCTTGCGCGACATGAACACGCGCAACTCCTTCAAGTCCAGCGCGGTGAGGCCGCGTTGCATCAGCCGGTCGATTGCATCAACCGTGGTGTGCGTGCTGCCGCACGAGGCATAGGCCTTGAAGCCCACCTGCGTGATTTCCCAGCGCGTGCCGAGGTCCGCGCACGTGGCGCCGGTATCGACGTCATCGCACAACGTGCTGAAAAATCCGCCAAACGGTTGTTCGAGCGCGGTGCGGCTGCCGGTGAAGCCCTTTGATGCAAGCACGGCCGCCAGTATGCCGCTCTGCGCCGCGCGCCCGGCGTGAAAACGTTTGCTCATGGCGCCGGTGCGCGCGCCGTGCAAGGCCGCCGCTTGAGTCGCCGCGATGCCCAGTGCATCGGCTGTTTTATCCGCGTCCAGTCGCATTAGATTTGCGCCCGCCGCCGCTGCCGCGAACGTGCCCACGGTGCCGGTGGTGTGATGGCCGCGCAAACCGTGGCCAAGGCCCACCGCAAGGCCGATGCGCAGCCCGGCTTCGTAACCCGCGACCACGGAAGTCAAAAATTCGGCCGGGGATTTCTTATAGGCTTCAGCCAGCGCAAACGCGGCGGGTATGGTGACGGCACCCGGATGCAGCGTTGCGCGCAGATGCAGATCGTCGAGTTCAAAACCGTGTATCGCGGTGCCGTTTGCCATGGCGGCCGCGTCTACGCCGCAGTGGGCGTTGTGGCCCAACAGCGACGCACGCGTGCCGGGACTTAAATCCATCGCGGTCTGGGCGGCGATGCGTCCCCACGGTTGTTGCGAACCGAACAACGCGCAGCCGAGTGAATCGAGCAGACACAGCTTGGCATGCGCCCACGCGTCGTCGGGGATGTCGGCGCGTTTGAGCGATGCGATCCAGTTGGCAAGTTCTGCCGTGACGGCGATGTCGCAAGCCGTGCTTGCTGTAGTTACGGTGGCAAGTATCATTGAAATTGCTCCAGTTTTAAAACGTATAGCGCCGCAATCCGCCATCCACGGGAATCACCGTGCCGCTGATATACCCGGCGATCGGTGACGCCAGAAACACCGCCAGGCACGCAAGCTCTTCCGGTTCACCAAAACGGCCCGCGGGTATGTGCTGCTCTGAAAACGCCTTGCGCACCGGCTCCGGGTTGTTGCGCAGAATCTGTTCGCTGAGGATACGCCCCGGTGGAATGCTGTTCACGGTGATGCCGTACTTGCCGACTTCCTTCGACAGACCCTTCGCCCACGCGTGCACACCCGCCTTCGCGGAGTAGGCGGCATTGAGCCGCTCCTGCTCCTGCTTGCCGGTGATGTTGACGATGCGCCCCCAGCCGAGCTTGATCATGCTGGGCAGCAGTTCATGCGTGAGCTGGCGCACGCGCGTGAAGTTGAGCGTCATCGCTTCTTCCCATTTATCTTCGGGCGCGTCGATCGGCAGCGGCCTGCTGCCGCCCGCGTTGTTGATGAGGATATCAACCTGCCCGAGGCCTGCCAGCGCGTCTTGTGCCAGCCGCCGTGGTGCGTCTGCCTCCATGATGTCGATCACCGTGATGTGCGGTTTGGCGCCGCCCGCCGCGACAATTTCGTCCGCGAGTGCGTTCAGCAATTGACCGCGCCGCGCAGTGATGCAAACGCGTACGCCTTCCGCCGCGAGGCCTTTGGCGATAGCCTTGCCGATGCCCATGCTCGCGCCCGTCACCAATGCGGTTTTCCCTTTGAGATTTAATTCCACCTGTGTTCCTCTGCGATTAATTATTGCGGTTGTATGTTGGCCGCCTTGACGACCCTGGCCCACTTGGCGGTTTCTGATTTCATGTGCGCGACAAATTCGGCTGGCGTGCCGCCCACGGGATCGGCGCCTTCGGATAAAAGCCGCGACTTCATGTCGGCGCCGTGCACGATGCGCACGATTTCCTTGTTGAGCTTTTCAATGATGTCGGCCGGCGTGCCCGCGGGCGCGAGCCAGCCGAACCATGAATCGACTTCAAATCCCGGCACGCCGGATTCGGCGATCGTCGGCACGTCCGGCAACAGGACGGAGCGCCGCGGCGTGGTGATGCCGATGGCGCGCAGCTTCCCCGACCGCAGATGCGGCGTCTGCGCGATGACGTTGCCAAAAAGCAGCGCGCAGTCGCCGGTGAGCACGCCGATATGCGCCGCGCCCGTGCCGTTATAACCGATCACCAGCATATCGACTTTGGCCATCCACTTGAACAGTTCCGCCGACAAGTGCGTGGGCGTGGCGTATCCACCGGCGGCAAAATTGAGCCGTCCGGGTTGCGATTTGGCGAGCGCAACGATGTCAGCGGCGGTCTTCGCCGGCACCGACGGGTGCGCGGTCAGCAGGTAAGGATAGGTCACCGCCATCGTGATCGGGGCGAAATCGCGCGCCACGTCGTACGTGAGCTTGCGTGTGAGCGTGGGTGAGATCACGAATGGGCCCGATGAGGTGCCGATGAGCGTGTAACCATCCGGCGCTGATCTTGCGACCAGTTCGGTGCCGATGCGCCCGCTGGCGCCGGCGCGATTTTCGATCACCACGGATTGCCCCCACAGTTCCTGAAGTTTTTGCCCGATCACGCGCGACAGGATGTCGGTGCCGCCGCCAGGAGCGAACGCGACGATGACGCGTATGGGCTTGGACGGATAGGACTGGGCGGCCGCGTGACCGGCGGCCGCACAAGTGAGCGCGCAGGCCAGCAATGTAACAGCAACAGTGCGGACAAACATATGGAGCGTCCTCCAGAATTTATTATCGTGGCGTCAGCAATAAGCAGTCGCAGTCCCTTTTACTCCGCGGCAAACTTTATTGTCAACGCAGCAATTGCCTGGAACATGACGTTCACCAAATGGAACACTGCGTGCGGGCAAATGTGCGGTGCTATCATTCCCTGCAAGTTCTCGCTCTTATTCTCAAGCAAGGAGATTTCATGAACGATCTAGCCGCGCCCGCCGTGCAAAGCAGCACAGGCCAAAACCGATCCGGCCACATGGTCGAGTTTCTTTTGTCGCTCAAGCTGGAGTCATTGCCGGCCGAACTTGTGCGCGAGGCGCGCACGCGGCTGCTCGATGGCCTTGGCTGCGGCCTATATGGCGCGGTGATGCCGTGGGGCAAGATAGCCGCGCAAGTGGTGTACGAAGAAGAATCGCGCGGCAAGGCCACGATCTACGGCAATCGCGAACCTGTCGCTGCCGCACGTGCCGCGCTGGTCAACGGCACGGCGACACACGGCATCGAACTCGACGATATCTCGCCTGGTGCACACGTACATCCAGGTGCGGTGGTGATACCCGCGGCGCTGGCAAGTGCGGAGCGCTGCGGCGCGTCGGGCGCGCGCTTGTTGCTGGGTTTGATCGCGGGCTACGAAGCGATGACGCGTACCGGGCGCGCAATCGGCGAAGCGGGCTGGGGCTTTCACATCACGGGTGTGGCGGGGCCGATAGGCGCGGCGGTCGCCAGCGGCGTGGTGCAAGGGCTTTCATTCGATCAAATCATGCGCGCGATCGGCATTGCCTGTTCCAGCGCCAGCGGCATCAAGAGCTTCACCCAAGGCAGCGGCGGCATGGTGAAACGCATGCACGCGGGGCGCGCGGCCGAGTCGGGCGTGCTGGCTTGCGATCTCGCGCGGCATGGTTTCACTGCGCCACTCGCGGCGCTGGATGGACGTTTCGGCTTGCTCGAAGTCTTTGGCGGCGACAAGGCGCGGCCCGAGGAGCTCGACAAGAATCTCGGTGAGAAATACGCGATAGGCAACGTCTGGACCAAGGTGTTTCCGTGCTGCGGCGTGATACACACCACGGCGCAGGCGCTGCATGCGCTGCAAGTGGACAACAAGCTTACCGCCGGTGCGATCAAGAGCGTGCGCGTGGGCACCAATAAACGCGCGGTGGCTTTGAACGGTGCTGTCGCGCCGAGAGAGACCATGGCCGCGCAATACAGCATTCCCTACACCGCGGCGGTGGCGCTCACGCGCGATCCGCGCGATCCGCGGCATTATTCGGAAGATGCATTCAACGACGCGTCGATCTACGATCTGGCGCGGCGCGTTGAAATCTACGCCGACGCCGAAATCGAAGCGATGTATCCGCGTTACGGCACGCGCGTCGAGGTCAAACTCAATGATGGCCGCGTGCTCGATTCAAAACTGCTCGATGCGCACGGTACGCCGGCTGATCCGTGCACCGAGGACGAAGCGAAGGAAAAATTTCGCTGCTTAGCCGAGGTCACGAATACCAAGGCGTCGATTGCCGAAGTGTTGTCGCTCGTGGAGCGGCTCGAAAGCCTGGCGTCGGTCAAGCCGCTATCCGAGGCGCTGCGCTCCGGTGTTCATGCGTAGCGCGGGGCGCGTAGCGTTGTGATTATTTATATAGCTGCGCCAGCTCCGCCGCCACGGTGGTAATCATGCGACGTGAGATGCTGATGCCGGGCGGCAGATTGGGCAACTCCGCAAAATCGAAAAACCGCGCCTCTTCGATTTCCACGCCGTCGGGTGTCACGTCGCCGCCGGCGTAATCCGCGGTGAATGCGATCATCAGGTTGTTGGGGAAAGGCCACGGCTGGCTGCCGAAGTACTGGATGTTCTTGATTTCGACGCCGACTTCCTCGCGCGTCTCGCGGATCACCGTGGTTTCCAATGTTTCGCCCGGTTCGACGAAGCCCGCCAGCGCGGAGTAGCGCGTGTTGGCCCAGCCGAATTTCTTCGCAAGCAGGAGTTTGCGCCCGTCCTTGATGAGGATCATGATCGCCGGCGCCACGGGCGGATAACTGCTGCGCTTGCAGGCGGGGCAGGTGCGCGCGCGCTCGTTTTCACGCGGCACCGTCTCACCGCCGCAGCGCCCGCAGTAGCGATGATTGAGGTTCCATTCGAGGATTTGCAGCGCGCGCCCGGATATGCCCGCGAGCGTGTCGTCCACGTGGCCCAGCATGTCGCGTAATCCCAGCATGGCGTGGCCGTTGGGCAGCGTCTGGTTGGCAACGAGTTCCGCCGCATAGCAGTGCTCGCCGCCATAGGTGCCAAGATAATGCTCCTGCGCGATCTCCAGGCCGTGGTGGTTGGGGTGCGTGCAGGTGTAGATCGAGGGCGCCGGATCGGCCATGCGCACCAGGATCTTGCCTTGATGGAAGGTGAACCACAGGGCTGCGCCGTCGCGCTGCTCCGGCGGCTTGAAATTCGGCTGGTATTCTTTGCTCATGGCTGTGCTCGTGTTGGATTGACGATCAATTCTCGCCGATGGGATGCGATAATTCAATTCCGATGCACGCAATATTTTACAAACTCCGATTTTGGCTATGCGCGGGCGCCGCGCTCGCGCTGCCCGTGCTCGCCCTGGCGCAAGGCAATCCGCTGGGGCTGAATGCCGAGGAAATCCGCCTCGTGCTGCGCCATGGCCCGTGGCCCATGCCGTGGGCGCGCGATGCAAGTAATCGCGCATCGGGCAAGCCGGAGGCGATTACGTTTGGAGAGCAGCTTTTTTTCGAGCCGCGTTTGTCGGGCACGGGTACGGTGTCGTGCGCGACTTGTCATGTGCCTGAAAAAAACTGGGCCGATGGCCGCAAGCTCGGCACGGCGATAGGCGAGGTGGATCGCAACACGCCGAGCGTTTTGAACGTGCGATACCAGCGCTGGTTCGGCTGGGACGGCGCGCATGACAATCTGTGGTCGCAGAGCGTGCGCCCGTTGCTCGACCCGAAGGAGATGGGCGCGAGCGAACGTCATGTTGCGCAACTCGTGCGCAATGATGCCGATCTCGCGTGCCGCTATCGCACGGCATTTGGCCACGAGCCGAAAGCGGACGACGAAGCGCTGATGATCGACTTGGGTAAGGCGCTGGCGGCGTTTCAGGAGACATTGATCACGGGGCGCGCGCCATTCGATGATTTTCGTGACGCGGTGATGCGCAACGACCGGAAGGCGGCCGCGCAATATCCGGAGAACGCACGTCGCGGCGCGCGCATTTTCATGACTAAGGGCAATTGCAGTCTGTGCCATTTCGGGCCGAATTTCACCAATGGCGAGTTTCACGAAATCGGCATTCCCATCGTCAAAAAATCCGGCGGTATCGACTGGGGCCGTTATCAAGGCATCAAGCTGTTGCGCGCGAGCCGGCTTAATCTCCTGGGAATATATAACGACGACAAGGCTAGGGCCGCCGGGTTATCCACGCGCAATGTCGATCTCGCGCCGCAAACATTCGAGCAATTCAAGGCGCCGAGTTTGCGCAATGTCGCGCTCAGCGCGCCGTACATGCACAACGGCCATCTCGCAACGCTGCGTGATGTGGTAAAACATTATTCGGAAATCGACGTGACGCTGCTGCATCAGGCGCACGTCTACGCGGGCGACGTGGTGGCGGAGGCGATACCCAGCGATTCCGTGTTGCAGCCGCTCAAACTGAACGACCGGGAAATCAGCGACGTAGTGGCGTTTCTCGAAACTCTGACCGAACGTACGCCGCTAAAATATCAACGTAGGCGTGTTTCAAATAAATGTTTATAAACAAAGGGTTATAGATGAGCCTTCCTTTCAGCATCAGTAGTCGTTTACGCATTCCGGTATTGGCGTCGCCGATGTTCGTGGTGTCCGGCCCCGATCTGGTGATCGAGCAATGCAAAGCCGGCGTCATAGGCTCGTTCCCCGCGCTCAACGCGCGTCCGCAAGAGGACCTCGACAAGTGGCTCACACGCATAGAGACCGAGCTTGCGCAATATGCGCGCGGCAATCCCACGAAAAAAGTCGCGCCCTTCGCGGTGAACCTCATCGTCAACAAGGCCAACAAACGCCTTGAAGCGGACACCGAAGTCGTGCTCGCGCACAAAGTGCCGATCGTGATCACCTCACTTTCCGCGCCCACGGCAATCGTGCCGCGCGTGCACGCGTACGGCGGCTCGGTGTATCACGACGTTGTTAAAGTCAGGCATGCCGAAAAAGCGCTCGAAGCCGGCGTCGATGGATTGATCGCCGTGTGCGCCGGCGCGGGCGGGCACGCGGGCACGTTAAATCCGTTCGCGCTGGTCAACGAACTGCGGCGCATACACCAAGGTCCGCTGGTGCTGTCCGGCGCGCTCACCAATGGCTCGGCGATACTCGCCGCCGAGGCGATGGGCTGCGATCTGGCGTACCTCGGCACGCGCTTCATCGCGACCAAAGAATCGCTCGCCGTGGAGAACTACAAGCAGATGATCGTCAACTCCAATTCAGGCGATATTGTTTACACGCCGATATTTTCGGGCGTGCATGGCAGCTATCTCGCGGGCAGCATCCGCAACGCGGGGCTCGATCCTAACAACCTGCCCGCCGCCGAGGCGCCAGGGCTTTATCGCAATCGCGAAGATCGCCCGAAGACGTGGAAAGAAATCTGGGGCGCGGGGCAGGGCGTGGGGAACATTGACGATGTGCCCAGCGTGGCTGAATTGGTGGATCGGCTTGAGAAGGAATATATCGAGGCCAAGCGCAAGTTGTGCGCGGGGTAATGCCTAGTCTTCACCGCGGAGGCGCGGAGACGCAGAGACGCCGCGGAGAAGTTCAAGAACGTCCTGTTTTTCTCTGCGTATCCTCTGCGTCTCCGCGCCTCCGCGGTGAGTTTTTTGAACGTAAATTGGACATCTAAAAATCATGAGTGAAACCAAACCCGTACGCTGGGGAATAGTAGGACTGGGCTGGGCCGCGACCGACTTCGTCGCCCCGGCGATGATCAACAGCCCCGGCTCGCAAATTGTCGCCTGCCTGGGCAGCGCACCCGAAAAAACCAAGGCCTTCGCTGATAAATTCAACGTCGCGCGCCAGCATGCCGATTTGAACGCGCTGATGAATGATGCCAACGTCGATGCGGTTTACATCGCGCTGCCCAATGCCATGCACCATGAAGCCGTGCTCGCGGGCGCGCGCGCGAAAAAACACATGCTGTGCGAAAAACCCTTCGCCATGCGCGCCGATCACGCGCGCGAGATGGCGGACGCGTGCAAAAAAGCCGGCGTGGTGCTGCGCATCGCGCACCAGATACGCATGGACGAGGCGGTCACTCGGGCGCGAGAAATCGTGCAGTCGGGCAAGCTGGGCAAAGTTGTCGCCGTGCAACTGGAGCGCACCTCCGCCATGCCGCCGCGCAAAACCTGGCGGCTAGATAACTCACAAAGCGGCGTGATGTACGACGTGGGCGTGCACTTGCTCGACCTCGTGCAATACGTAACCGGGCAAAAATGGGTCGAGGTGAGCGCATTTACCAACCCCGACCGGCGCGAAGGCCACGCAGACGACACCTTCACCGTGCTGGGCCGGCTGTCGGACGGAGGCCACGCCCAAGTGCGCGCCACGCGCCAAGTGCCGCAAGGCGAAAACAACCTCATCATCGAAGGCTCCGAAGCGACACTGGTAACGTCGGCGTTACGCTGGGCGAAAGAACACGTCATCACCGTGCGCGACAAAAATGGCGCAACCGAAGAACGCTACACCGCCAGCCCCGCGTACGAGTGGCAAGTGCAGGCGTTCGAGGGTGAACTGCAAGGCAAGCGCGGCAACCTGGCGGATGGGGACGACAGCGCCTATGTCGTGGCGGTGACCAATGCGGTGTTGAAGGCCATTGACGAGCGGCGAATTGTTGCCGTCTCCACGACGTAGGGCGCAATCGCCGAGGGCATTGCGCCGGACGGTCTGGCCTGAAAGTAAAAGTCACGGATGACATGGAGAAACTCAGAGAACCCCGTCGCGGTTTATCGCGAGTCTGTCTTTAGGGTTCCACCGTTCGGCGCAATGCCTGCGGCGATTGCGCCCTACGGATTGCGGGTTACGCGCGTTCTCACCCGCTGGAACATACGACATTGCCATGCCGCAACCAAGAACTGACACCTTGCACGCTTGCAGCTAGAGAAGATATCCGTGATAGGCAAAAGGCAAAACCTGGAACCTTCCCGTATGCGCTTCAATTTCTGGGGTAAGGATCAAGGGCAGTTCTCCGGTTGGAATGGGATCGGCGAATCCGACAGCGCAGAAAGTCCTGACGCACGAATTGCGGCAGCACCTGGTGGCAGAAGTGGCAGTGCCAGAGCAGCGATGACGTGGATTTCTTCACTATCGGTTCGGCTGCCAGTGGAACAGGTGGCGGCGGTGGCGGGGAACCCTGATGCGTCACTTTCTGCTGTCGGGCCCGGTATCGACGCTGGCGTTCGGCATGGGCGCGACGGCCACGATGCGCGTCTTGATAGCGATGGCCGGCAGAGCGCATTGACTGGCGACGTGCTTGCAGCGCGCATCCCTCAGTGCAGTAGCGGTTGCCACGATCACAAGAGCTGCAGATCAGCACGGGGGTACGGCAGCCGACGCACAGGTAGCGTCTTCCGGGGATATCCATTGGCACTCAGGGCCAATGGGGAGTCGACGGCGACGTGCGCTTCGTGAAATACTATGCGGGCAACGTTGCCGCGGTTGGGGCTGCGGGGCGAGGCATCGGAACTGGCTTGGCGGTTGGGACCGGTGTCGCGCCTGCGTTTCCACCGGCCAGTCGGCTTTCTACCCCATCGCCGATGCGAGCGGCTACCTCCGCGCAGACTAAGCGCGCCCTTCGTTCGACCGCTTCAACTCACGCTGACACGGCACGCTGGTGATCCAGCCGTGCTTCGCTTGCCAGACGATGGTTGGCTTTGCAATTCCATTCGCCACAAGCCCTGCGCAGCACACTGCAAAATCGACATCTTCTTGCTTGAAAATCAAAAACCAAAATCACACCCGGCTT
>CAMDLH010000126.1 GCA_945901405.1 Bordetella parapertussis
GTATTAGCGAAAGGTTAAACCACAAGACCGAAGTCACCATCGGAAAAATCTGTTGCTTAGAGACGCAAAAAATGTAAAAACATGTTCTTAATCAGTTACTTGGGAAAATACCCTAGCAAAACTCACCCATTGTTTCTGCTGACGAACCTGAAATTAAGGCGATTATTTCATGGAAAGCCGCGGGGCACGATTACCTGATATGCGCCGCCGGCAACGCGGACTCCCATGTAAAATAACACCGATCGGCGATGCAGGTCTATGAGCCAGGGAGCATTGGGTATGAACACACGCGGCGTACACGACATGGGCGGCCTCGACGCGGGGCCGGTGGATCGCCATGAGCACGCGCTGTCGTTTTTCGAGCAGCGCGTGGATGCGATGATGCGCCTGCTCATGCATCCGGACAGCGGGCACTTTACGGTGGATGGCATGCGGCGCGCGATTGAATCACTGCCGCCCGGGGAATACAACGCATTGTCGTACTACGAGCGCTGGTTGTGCGCGATGCACAAGCTGGTGCTTGAAAACGGTCTCGTGAGCGAGGCTGAACTCGCGGCACGCGTGCGGGCATTGAACGAGAGCAACCAAGCATGAGCCTCAATCATCACGATCACCATCACGATCACGCGTTGGGAAAAGACCCGCACGCGCCGGTCGAAGAGACTTTTACGCCGCGCGCCGATCTGCGCGTGCTCGAACAGGCATTGCGCGAACTGCTGATCGAGAAGGGCGTGTTCAGCGCGGATCAGTTGCGCCAGCAGATTGAGGCCACGGATTCGCGCGTGCCGGAACTGGGCGCGAAAGTGGTGGCGCGCGCGTGGGTGGACGCGGAATTCAAGGCGAGGCTGCTCGCCAATGCGAAACACACCATTAGCGAATTTCTCTGCATTGATCTTTCCGCCACGCCCGATCTGATCGTGGTGGAGAACACCGCCACGCATCATCACGTGATTTGCTGCACGCTGTGTTCGTGTTATCCGCGCGCGGTGCTGGGCGTGCCGCCGGCGTGGTACAAAAGCCGCGAGTATCGCTCGCGCGTGGTGTTTGAGCCGCGCCGCGTGCTCGCCGAATTCGGCACCGTGTTGCCGGCGGATATGACGATCAGCGTCGTCGATTCGAACGCCGACATGCGCTATATCGTGTTGCCGCGCAGGCCCGAGGGCACGCAACATCTGAATGAAGCAGCGCTTGCGGCGCTGGTCACGCGCGACAGCATGGTCGGTGTATCGCTGGCCTTGCAGCCTTGATGGCGTATAATGTAAGTAATTGTTTATAAAGGTGTTTTTTTATGGCTTCCAATAAGTTTACGAAATCCCCCGTGCTGCCCGCGGAGCACAAATGGACGTTCACCAAGCGCAAGGGCATCTACGAATCCGACGTCACCGCGCTGGTGCGCCGCATGGTCGAGGACGACGCCATACGCGAGGATCAGCGTCAGGCGTGGGAGCGCTGGCGCAACGATCCGACGAGTTTGAAATAAACAAATTCGTAGGGCGCAATCGAAGCGAAGCGCATTGCGCCGTGCATAACGAGATGAGTATCGAATGATGATTAGTACCCGCCGCACGTTTGGTTGTTTCGCCGTTGGCGCGGCGATCCTTGCCGTCACTCCCTGCGCCGCGCAGCAATACCCCACCAAACCCATACGCTGGCTGATCCCGTTCGCGCCGGGCGGCAATGCCGATACGCTGTCGCGCGCGGTCGCGCAAAAAATCACCGACACGCTGGGCCAGCAGGTCGTCGTCGATAACCGTTCGGGCGCGAACGGCATCATCGGCATGGAAATCGTCGCGCGCGCCGCGCCCGATGGCCACACCGTGCTGCTCGGTTATATCGCCAACGTGGCCATCATGCCGAGCCTCGTGCCCAAGCTGCCGTACGACATACTGAAAGACTACGCGCACATCACCCAACTCGCGAGTTCGCCGAATATTTTTGTCGCGCATCCATCGGTCAACGCGCGTAACTTCAAAGAGCTGGTTGCGCTCGCGAAGGCAAAGCCCAAATCGCTGAGTTTCGCCAGCGCCGGCGTGGCAAGCGTGGGTCACTTGACCGGCGAACTCATCAACACCATCGCCGGCATCGACTTGCAGCACGTGCCGTACAAGGGCAGCGGGCAAAGCGTGATTGATCTCCTGGCCGGGCAAATACAACTGATGGTGAGCGGCATGTCATCGGTGATGCCGCATATCAAGGCGGGCCGCATGCGCGCGCTGGCGATGACCGGCGCGCAGCGTTCACCAGCCGCACCCGACGTGCCCACGCTCTCCGAATCCGGCTTCCCCGGCCTCGAAGCCACGGCGTGGTACGGGCTGCACGCGCCGGCAAACACGCCGCGCCCGATCGTCACGCGCCTGCATGCGGACATCGCCAAGGCAATGGCGCTGCCCGATGTCAAACAACGTCTCGAAGGCGTGGGTTTTGAAATTGTCGCCAGCCCGCCCGACGCGTATGCGGCTTACATCAAGACAGAGCTGGTGAAGTGGGCGAAAGTGGTCAAGGCATCCGGCGCGCGGCCGGAATGAAGCGTCAGGCGAAAATTAGTCTGGTGGGTCTGTTAGTCGCGGCTGCGCTGCCGGTAGGTGCGCAAACCTACCCGGCAAAAGCCGTACGCCTCATCGCGCCCTCGTCACCCGGCAGCGGCGTCGATATCGTCGCGCGATTTCTGGCGCAAAAACTGGGTGAGCAATTAAAGCAGCAGGTGGTGGTCGAGAACCGCGCGGGCGCGGGCGCCAATCTCGGCGCTGAAATCGCAGCCAAGGCGCCGCCCGACGGCTACACGCTGTTCATGGGCACGCCCGCGCATACCATCAACCCCAGTCTCTACCGGCGGCTTAACTACGACGTGGTGCGCGACTTCGCGCCGGTCAGTTTGGTGACCGTTGGGCAATACGTGGTGGTGGTGCATCCGTCGCTGCCGGTGAAAACCATTCCGCAACTGATCGGCCTTGCCCGAGCGCAGCCGGGGCAACTGAACTACGGTTCCGGCGGGCCGGGCAACGCCACGCATCTCGCGGTGGAGTTGTTTCGCACCATGGCGAAAGTCAACGTGGTGCATGTGCCCTACAAAGGCAGTGGACCCGCGCTCACCGATGTCATCGGCGGGCAGGTGCAGTTCATGTTCTCCAATTTGACTGCGGCGTTGCCGCACATGAAGTCAGGCAAGCTGCGCGCGCTGGCCGTCACTGGCGAAAAACGCACACCCATCGTGCCCGATTTGCCGACGGTGGCCGAAGCCGCGCTGCCGGGTTACTCCGTCACCTCGTGGTATGGCTTGCTCGCGCCCGCGGGCACGCCGCAAGATATTGTCAGCCGGCTCAACAGCGAAACCATGCGTGCCATGCGCGCGCCCGAGATGAAAGACCGCCTCGCCGCCGAGGGCGCCGACCCGATGCCGAGCACGCCGGCGGAGCTTGCGTCATTGATAAAAACAGAAATCGCGAAGTGGGCGGGCGTGGTGAAGCAGGCAGGCATCGCCGCAGCGGAGTGAGCGTATGCGCCACGCGCTACATAATCTGTTTTCATGTTGGCGTCAGGTGACCCATGGCTGAAACCGAATTCAAGTATTACTTAATCTCCAACCGCGCATAAGTCTCGCTCAACTCCGCGCGTATGCGCGCATGCCGCGAGATCAGCAGCAGCGCACCCAGCGCGCAACACACGCCGGAAATAGTCAACGTGGCGGAGATGCCGATCACGTCCGCCAGCGCGCCGGCGGCGAGCGCGCCGAAGGGGGACATACCCATGAAGCTTGCGGTGTAGAGCGCCATCACGCGGCCGCGTTTGTTGTCGTCCAATATGGTTTGCACGATCATGTTGATTGACACCGAGGTGACGAGGATGCCGAAGCCGGTGATGGCGAGCAGCGGTATCGCCAGCCACACCAGTTTTACGTGCGATACGAGCGCGAGCGAGACGCCCGCCGCGAACGCGGCGTAGGTGAGCAGGCGCACGAGGCCGCGCACGCTGCCGCGCGTGGCGAGATACAGCGTGCCGCTCACCGCGCCCAGGCCCGCCGCGCCGATCATGAAGCCCATTTCGCGCGCGCCCACGGCGAACACTTCGCGTGTCAGCACCGGCATCAGGTTGATGTAGGGCGTGCCGAGCAGCCCCACCACGGTGAGCAGCAACAGCAATGAACGTATCGGCAAATTTTGCCAAGCGTAGCTGAAGCCTTCGCGCATGCCTTGCATCATCGGCGTCGAATTGACCTCGCGCACGGTGGGCGTGACCTTGATCATCATGAACGAAATCATCACCGCGGTGTAACTGAACGCGTTGATGACGAAGCACGCAGCCTCGCTGATGGAGGCGATCACCAGACCCGCGAGCGCGGGACCTACGAGCCGCCCGCAATTGCCCACCAGCGATGTGACCGCGACGGCTTTGGGCAGGTCTTCCTTGTTGCCGACGAGTTCGAGCAGGTAGGCGTGACGCACGGGCAACTCGATGGCGATCAACACGCCCATGAACATCGACAGCGTGATGATGTGCCAGGGCGCAAGTATGCCGGCCACCGCGAGCGTGGCGAGCGTCACCGCTTGCAGCATTTCAAGTATTTGCGTTGCGAACATCACGCGATGCAGATTGCAGCGGTCCGACCACAGGCCCGCGAAGGGCGAGAGCAAAAGTATCGGCAGGGCGCCGGCAAAGCCCAGTATGCCGAGCAGTGTTGCCGAACCTGTCATCTTGTAGAGCAGCCACCCCTGCGCGATGCTTTGCATCCAGTAGCCGATCAGCGCGCACACTTGCCCGGAGAGGAACAGGCTGAAATTGCGGTGACGTAGCGCTCGTAACGCGGGTAGATGAATTGGCATGGTTTTTATCGCGACTCTGAATGGGATTGTACGCCCCTCGTG
This sequence comes from Bordetella parapertussis, assembly GCA_945901405.1. Classification (GTDB taxonomy): domain Bacteria; phylum Pseudomonadota; class Gammaproteobacteria; order Burkholderiales; family SG8-41; genus CAMDLH01. The sequence continues at coordinate 4,860 of CAMDLH010000126.1, forward strand.
CGGTAAAATCGGCCAACCCCATGCCGCAAGATCCAGACAATTCCACGCCGCGCGCGACCATAACAACGCCCACGCCCGCGCCCGCGCGCTCCATCACGATTTACCAGATTATCGGATTCGTGTTGCCGTGGAACACCGCGTTCAAGGCCTCGCGCGTACTGAATACCTTGTTCGCGCTGGAGCTGGGTGCCACACCCTGGCAGACCGGCTTGCTGTTGGCGATGTACGGTTTGTTCCCCATGTTGTTCGCGGCGCATGCGGGCAAGATCGCCGACCGTCATGGTGTGCGCGTGCCGCTCTACTTCGGGCTATTGTTCCTGGGTGTGGGTATTGCATTGCCGTTCATGTGGCCCACGTTCAACGCGATATTCGTGTCTGCGGCGGTGGGCGGCGCGGGTTTTATCCTGTCGCAAGTGGCGATGCAAACGTTGACCGGCTCGCTGGGCGGCGGTGCCGCGCGCACCAAAAATTTCAGCCTCTATGTGCTGGCGGTTGCCGTGGCGGATTTTCTCGGCCCGGTGCTTGGCGGCTTTTGCATCGATGCCTTTGGCCATGTGCGCACGTTCGCCTTCGCGGCGATACCGGTGTTGCTGTCGGCCGCGGGGTTTCTTGCGCTGGATCGCCTGCTGCCGCGCGCGCGCGAAGAGGTGAAGGGCGCGGACACGCAACGCATGATCGATCTGCTGCGGCAGAAGGATTTACGCCGCGTGCTGATCGCCAGCGCGGTGGCGATGACGGCGGGCGATTTGTTTCAACTTTATCTGCCGCTGTACGGCCACGCCATCGGGCTTTCGGCCTCCGCGATAGGGCTGGTGATGGGCGCGTCGGCGGTGGCGGTGTTTTTCACGCGCGCGCTGATTCCGCGCATGGCGCGCCAGGTGGGCGAGGAGCGCTTGTTGCTGTACTCGATGTTGCTCACCGCATCGATGTTCGTGCTGATACCGTTTTTCAAGTCGGCCATCGTGTTGAGCGCGATCTGCTTCGTGCTCGGCCTGGGGCTGGGCCTGGGGCAGCCGCTGTCGGTGATCATCGCCTATAACCGCTCGCCCGCCGGGCGCGCGGGCGAGGTGGTCGGCCTGCGCATCGCGATCAACAATTTCGCGCACGTGATCGTGCCGCCGCTATTCGGCGCATTGGGTTCCCTGGCCGGGCTGGGGCCGGTGTTGTGGATCAGCGCCGGCGCGCTGTCGCTGGGCGCGTATTTGAGCCGCCTGCAACCCGCGGCCAAAGCCGAAGTTAAGGCGAGGGGCGCCTGATGTCGATCTGGGTCGTCCTGCTGATGGTGGTGTGCAACATGGTTGCCCTGAAGGGCAGCAAGATCATCATCACGCTGTTTTCGATTCAACTGGGCGCATCGCAATTGGTGATCGGCGTCCTGGTTGCGTTGTATTCGTTGTTCCCGATGATCCTCGCCATCTATGCCGGCAAACTCACCGATCGGCTGGGTGTGCGCTGGCCGATGATTGGCGGGTCTTGCGGTATCGCGCTGGGGCTGACGCTGCCTTATTTGTTTCCGTCAACGGCGACGCTTTATTTTCAGGCCGCGCTGGTGGGCGCGGCACATGTGTTCTACAACGTGTCGGTGCAAAACTTGATCGGCGGCATCGGCGCGGCGGAAGACCGCACCAAGAACTTCAGCAACTTCGGCCTCGCGATGTCCACCGGCAGCTTCATGGGGCCGCTGATTTGCGGTTTCGGCATTGATAATTTCGGGCACACCAACACCTATCTGATTATTGCCGCGTTTCCGCTGGTTACGGTTGCCGTCATGGCGGCCGCGAAACAGATGATCTCCGGGCGCGGCGCGGCGAAATCACACGCGGCGAAAACCGGCGGTGAAGCCGCCGCGCCATCACGTCCGTTTGAATTGTTTTTTTCCAGCCATCCATTGCGCCGCGTGTTGATCACCAGCGCGGTGATCCTCACCGGTATCGATCTGTTTCATTTTTACATGCCGATCTACGGGCACCACATCGGCTTGTCCGCGTCGCAAATCGGCGTGGTGCTGGCCACGTTTTCGGCGGCGTCGTTCGTGGTGCGTATCTGGATGCCGGCCATCGTCAAACGACTCGGCTCCGAGAAAGTCTTGATCGTCTCGATGTTTGTCGCGGCGATAACCTATATCGCCGTGCCGCATATCACGCAGATGGCGTTGTTATGCGTGGTGTGCTTTACTTTGGGATTAGGCACCGGCTGCGGCCAGCCGCTATCGCTGGCGATGATTTACGATCGCGCGCCGGGCGGGCGTTCCGGCGAGGCGCTGGGGCTGCGCGCAACGTTGAATAACTTCACGCACATGGTCACGCCGCTGTTGTTCGGAGCCATTGGCACAGCGTTCGGCGTGATGCCGGTATTCTTGTTCAACTCGCTGATGCTCATGGGCGGCGGGCTAATAATGCGACGTAAGTAATTGTTTTTATTCACTATTTTAATAAAAGGTTTTCATGAAAATCGCGGTCATCGACGACTACCAGGACGCATTTCGCAAGACCAAGTGTTTCGCCAAATTGCAGGGGCACGAAGTCATCAGCTACACCGATTCCGAGAAAGACCCGGCAAAACTCGCCAAGCGCCTCGAAGGCTGCGAGGCCGTGGTGCTGACCCAGCAGCGTTCATTCATGCCGCGCGCCATTATCGAAGCGCTGCCCGCGTCGGTGAAACTGCTCGCGCAAACCGGGCGCAACGTCCCGCACATCGACTCGGCCGCGTGCACCGAGCGCGGCATCATCATCTCGGCCAGCGGCGGCGGCAACTCCAGCCCAACGGTCGAACTCACCTGGGCGTTGATACTCGCTTCCGTGCGCAACCTGCCTACAGAGGTTAACAATATGCAGGCGGGCCGCTGGCAATCCACGGCAGGCATCGGCCTGCAAGGCAAGACGCTTGGCGTTTACGCGTTCGGCAAAATCGGCAGCGGCGTGGCGCAGGTCGGCAAGGCGTTCGGCATGAACGTCGTATGCTGGGGCCGCGAAGGTTCACTCGCGCGGGCGCGCGAAGCAGGCTTTGAAGCCGCCACCAGCCGCGAGGCGTTTTTTGCCGAATCCGACATCGTTACCATACATCTGCCGCTGAACAAAGACACACGCGGACTCATCACCGGCGCCGATCTCGCGCTGATGAAACCCGCCGCGCGCATCGTCAACTCCAGTCGCGCGCCCATCATCGCCGAAGGCGCGCTGGTCGAAGCGCTGAAGAAAGGCCGCCCCGGTTTTGCCGCGATCGATGTGTATGAGAGCGAGCCGGTGATCAACCGCAGCCATCCGCTGGTGAGCATGCCCAACGTAATCTGCACGCCGCATTTGGGCTACGTCACGTGGGAAACCTACGAGCTTTACTACGACGCGGCGGTGGAGAATATACTTGCGTACGTCAAGGGCGCGCCCACCAATGTTGCGAATCCGGATGTGTTGAAGAAGTAATAAAAGCGGCCAATTTTTTGTAAGCCCGTGGAATTCCAAGGAGACCCCATGCGCAACAACCTTCGTGTCATAGTCACTTGCCTCGCGTTCCTCGCTGGGCCCGGTTTCGCGGCCGACTACCCTGAAAGAGCCGTGCGTTTCGTGGTGCCCTTCCCGCCGGGCGGCGGCACCGACGCGCTGGCGCGCATACTCGCGGGGAAACTCACCGAAAGCTGGGGGCAGCAAGTCATCATCGACAATCGTGGCGGCGCGCAGGGCAGCCTGGGCACCTCGGTGGGCGCCAAGGCCGCGCCCGATGGTTATACGATTTTGCTCGCGCACTCCGGCTCGCTGGTGATCAATCCGCACATGTACAGCAATCCGGGTTACGACACGCTGAAGGATTTCGCGCCCATCACGCGCGGCACCGAGATGCCGTTCATCCTGGTGTTGCATCCGTCGGTGCCGGCGAAATCGATGCAGGAGCTGGCGCAACTCGCGAAGCAACATCCCGGCAAGCTCACCTTTGCGTCCACCTCGGCCGGCCCGCAGTTGATGGGCGAAATGTTTCGCCTGATGACCAAAACGCAGATGGTGCACGTGCCGTACAAGGGCGCGGGGCCGGCGGTGATCGATCTGCTCGGCGGACACGTCGGCATCATGTTCTCGGTGCCGACTTCGGTGGCGCCGCACATCCGCGCGGGCAAGCTGCGCGCGCTGTCGGTGTCGGGCGTCAAGCGCGACGACAGCCTGCCGGATATTCCAACCATGACCGAAGCCGGCTTCAAGGATTTCGGCGACGCGCGCGAGTGGTACGGCATCGTCGCGCCCGCTGGCACGCCGGCGGATGTGGTTGGCCGGCTTAATACCGCGATGGTGCGCGCGTTAAGCGCCCCCGATGTGCACAAGCGACTGCATCCGCTGGCGCAAAAACCCGTGCCCGGTACAGCGGCGGATTTTGGCGACTACATACGCACGCAATACGTGCTGTGGGGCAAGGTGGTCAAGGCCACGGGTGCCAAGGCGGAGTAGCTTTGCGGGCGGCGGTGCGGCACGCCAAGCACCGCGCCGGAAAACCCGCTATGATTTGCGCGTAACCATTTGGGGGAATCTCACATGCAACTCACAGCCGAACTGCCCTCCACCGGCGCCGCTGAAATCACGCGCGCCAAGTTCAATTACGTGGTTGACACCGGTGTGCCGCCGGTGCGCTACATCGACTGGCCCGAGATGGAGCACATGGCGGTGGCACCCCAATACCAGCAGCACGAAATGGCCGTGCGCAACGGCAGGCCGCTGCGCGCCACGTTCAATCTCGACACGCATGGCTTTGTGTTCGCCGATCACCACACACGCGTCGCGGATTTCACCAGCGAAGCCGAGCGCAAAAACGTCTACGACCCCGAAGTGCAGGCGCTCATCAAAAAGCATTCCGGCGCGGCGGATGTCATCGTGTTCGATCATACGCTGCGCGTCAGCGACAAGGACATGCAGCAGGCCCTGAACGCGCGGCCCACCGTCAAGGGCGTGCACAACGACTATACCGAGGCCTCCGCTCCGCAGCGGCTGCGCGACATCGTGGGTGACGCCGAGGCCGAGCGCCGCCTCAACAAACGCTGGGCCATTATTCAAGTGTGGCGGCCGATACGGGGCATGGTGATGATAGACCCGCTGGGCATTTGCGATGGCCGCAGCATTCCGCAAAAAGGCTTCATACGCGTGGAGCGGCGCTACAAAAACCGCACCGGAGAGGTCTATCACATCGCGCACAATTCATCACACGAGTGGTTTCATTTTCCGCAAATGGAACGCCACGAGGCGCTGGTGTTCAAGGTTTTCGACTCCGACGCCAGCAAATCCTCGCGCTTCACTGCGCACAGCGCGTTCGACGACCCCGCGACACCCGCCGATGCGCCGCCGCGCGAGAGCATAGAGACCAGGGCGTTTGCGTTTTTTTGATCGGGTGACCGGATACGCCTGACTCTTGGGTGGGGCAATACTGCGCCCACTTTTATTCCTGCACGGTAGATAGCACTGCCAGCGTAGTGACCCGACAGCGGGTGCGGTTGCAGCTATGCCGGGTAATCAGTGTTTGATGACGGTCTTGAATATATCGAACTGGCTGAGGGGGCCAATCGAATCCTGATTCCGTGGCTTTGTTGCTTCACTCAAGGCGATCTTCAGGAGTGGGAAGGATTTGATGGCGCTACCTGTCGGCGTGCGGAAGTTCTTCGGTCACGCCTTGGATTTTGCGCAGAAAGGTGAGCAACATAATGCGGCGAAGATGCTCAAGGGTTTTTGCGGCGCTGGCGTCATCGAGGTGGTAGAAAACGATGCCCGAGGCACGTATCGCGCCGTCTACACCGTAAAGTTCGAGGAGGCTGTGTTCGTTCTGCACTGCTTCCAGAAGAAGAGTAAGAGCGGGATCGCGACACCAAAAGAGGATTTGAACATCATTCGCGCCAGGCTAAAAGTTGTAGTGGCGCTTGTAGAGAAGCGGCGAAATGGTAAAGCGTATCATTGACGGCATCAAAGTCGAGGCGAGTTCCGGCAACGTATTTGCCGACTTGGGCCTGCCGAATGCAGGCAGGCTCAAGATCAAGTCCGGCTTGGTGATCGAAATCACGCGGGCGGTGCGAAAGCTTGGTTTGACACAGCAAGAAGCGGCAAAGCGCATGGGAATCACCCAACCAAAGGCGTCCGGCATGATGCGTGGCGACTTCTCTAATCTATCGGAGCGCAAGCTCATGGATTGCTTGAATCGGCTTGGCTACGATATCGAAATCAAGGTGAAACCGGCGTCTAAACGTGTCGGGAACTTGATGCTGGCTGTCGCGTAAGGCGCAGCGCCCATGTCCGAGAACCCCTACGCACCGCCGCAAGCCGTGGTCGAAGATATGCCCGCGGGGCAAGACGGCAGGACTCCGCTGTTTTTCCCTGTGTCGACGGTGAAGTTCATGGTGCTGGGCGTTTGCACGTTGAGCCTCTATCAGTACTACTGGTTCTACAAGAACTGGAAGCTGGTGCAAGCCCGTCAGAAAGAGGCCATCTCTCCCTTGGGGCGAACAATCTTTGCAATATTTTATTGTTATCCCTTGCTCAAGTTGATTCGTGAGGCCGGCGATCAACCGGCCGCCGCTACATTGCAAGCGGGCGCATTGGCGGCGGTATGGATCGTCATGACTTTGTTGTGGAGGCTGCCGGATCCGTATTGGCTCGTCACGTATCTGTCCGTGCTGGCGCTGCTCCCTGTGCAAGTTGCGGTCAACGCGATCAACAAGGCGGCGGCGCCGGAGCACGACCCTAATTCGCGATTTTCCGGCTGGAACTGGTTTGTGGTGGTATTCGGCGGCCTCACGCTGCTGCTGGCGGTTTACGGTACGCTTTACCCGCAAAAGGCTGGTTAGAAACGAGAACGTTTCTTACGCGCGGCCCTCGTCGAAAAATAATTGCACTTCGCGAAAAAGCTGCATGCGGTTTTTTTCGGTCACCACCACGTGCGTGCCTTCGCCGATGACCACCAGCCGCTTTTGCGGCGCATTCACCAGCAGCGGGAACAACGTTTGCGCCATGTAGAGCGGCGTGTCGGCATCCCACTCGGCGAGTATCAGCAGCGTGGGCACGCGAATATCGGCCGGGTTGTAACGCGGCTTGCCCGCGTTTGCATACTCGCGGCTGTCGAGCACCACGCCGTTGGGTGCGCGAAACGCGCGCGGGCTTTGTGTTGCCGACCAGGGGTCTGCAGCGAACGCGGCGTCAAGATACGCATCGAGCCAATGCGCGGGCATCAGCTCCTCCATCTTGCCGGGCGGCAGGCCGGTGGCGCGGCGCTTTTTTACGGCGTCCGCCGTGACGATGCGGTACGCGCCCAGCGGGCCGCCTGCGTCCGTCAGCGAGCGCCCCTGCGTGCGCAGCCAGCCCGGCGCGTAGAGCGCCAGGCGATGCACCTTGGCGTTATTCTGCGTGGTGTACACCGCCATGATGGTGGTGCCCCACGAGTGGCCGAGCAGACTGATTTTATCGACGCCGCGCCGCGCGCGAATAAAATCCACCGCGGCGCCCACGTCGCGCGCGGCGGTATCGGTGCGCACGATGGGCGCGTTGTTCATCGGCGGCTCGTCCATCTCGCGCGGACGCGTCGAGCGGCCGTAGCCGCGCACGCTGACAAAATAAACATCGTTGCCCTGCCGCGCCATCCAGTCCATCCACGTCAGGCCGTCGAGATTCAAGTCGAAGCTGGTTTCCGGCGAGCCGGTGGCGCCGTGCACAAACAGAATGACGTTGCCGGGCGTGAACCGCGTGAGATCGGCCGGACGCTTGTTGCGCACATGAAGCTGCACGCCCGCATCCGCCGCGGGCGTCATGAAATCCTCGGTGATCAGCATGGAGTTCCCCTTGATGTGCAAGCCGATGGTTTTCGTGCCGGGCGGTATCATCGTGGTTGATCCATTGGCCGGGCGTTGAATAGTGCATGATGCTACCTCAATCGATGGCAAGATTGTGTTGATCCGGCGGTTGGCGTAACGTGAGTATTGGTCAATCCAAACCCAGGGGAACTCAATTGCAGCTTTATCAACTTGGAAAACTCGGCAGCCTCGACGCGCTGAAACTTATTGAAGCGGAGAGTCCGCGGGCGGGTGTGGGCGAGGCCGTTGTGCGGATGCGCGCTTGCTCGCTCAACCACCGTGATTTGAATATCGTCTTCGGCAATTACACCAGCCACGCGATAAAGCCGGGGGCGATTCCGCTGTCCGACGGCGCTGGCGAAGTCGTCGCGCTGGGGCAGGGTGTCACGCGCTGGAAAATCGGCGACCGCGTCGCGCCCATCTTCGTGCAACGCTGGCTGGGCGGCGGCTTGTTGCTCGAATACATGCCCTCCGCGCTGGGCGGGCCGAGTGACGGCGTGCTCGCCGGGCAGATCGTGGTGGGCGAGGAGGGGCTGGTGCGAATTCCATCACACATGAGTTTCGAGGAAGCGGCGACCCTGCCCTGCGCCGCCGTCACGGCATGGAACGCCGTGTTCGAGAAAGGTTTGCTGCGGCCCGGCCAGACGCTGCTGACGCTGGGCACCGGCGGCGTGTCGCTGTTCGCGGCGCAGTTTGCGCTGATGGCCGGCGCGCGCGTCATTGCCACCACGGGCAGCGCTGAAAAGGCCGCGCGCCTGAATGCAATGGGAATCGCCGACGTGATCAACTACCAGACAGTCCCGGATTGGGATACGCGAGTACGCGAACTCACGCAAGGGCGCGGCGTGGACCTGGTGGTCGAAGTAGGCGGGCCGGGCTCTCTCGCCAAGTCGATCGCCGCGATTCGTTATTGCGGCCACGTCAGCGTGGTTGGAAACCTTGCCGGAAAAGCGACGATCGATCCCGGTTTGTTATTTGCGAAGCGTGCCTCCATGTGCGGCATACAGGTTGGCAGCCGCGACATGTTCGAGGCGATGAACCGCGCCATTGAAGTGGCGAAACCCAAACCCGTGATCGACCGCGTGTTCGGCTTTGGAGAAGCGCGCGCCGCGTACGAATACCTTGCCAGCGGACAACACTTCGGCAAGGTGGTGATCAGCATGGCGTAGCGGGGCGGTCTTCGGTTGGCCGCTCGTGCAGATCGACCGGCGGATGGGCGTGTTGCTGCACGAGGTGACTGACGACAGGCCCGGACAGCCCCGCACGTTGACGAGACCCTTGGCAGTTGATGACGGCACCAATGAAGCTCTCGGGAGGGAGGTAATGGTGCGCCTCCAGAGGGTGATCAATGCGCCCCAGGGCCACAAAAACTAGCCGCTCATCACATTCTTGATCGCCTTGATCCGATTAACCGAATCGCCCGCGAGATGGGTCCAGATGATCGCGTCGCGCACCAGCTTGTCGGCGCCCGGATGCATGGCGTGGCCGGCGATGCCGTGCAGGTCCATGTTGAGATTGGTCACGCGCTGTATCGCATCGGTTGAGAACGTCAGTGCCAGCATGTTGTTGGCGGATTTGCGGTAGCTGGCACTGCCCGCTACCGCCTGATCGCGCTCCCACGCCACGCGCAGCATGAACGAGCGCAGCGCTTCGGTGAGGCTGTGCATTTGTGAGAGCTTCAGTTGCACCACCTGCTGATCGAACAGCGGCTTGCCGTTGCGCCCAGGCTGTTTGACCAACCGGGCGGCCATTTCCAGCGCGGCGTCGCACACGCCCAGCGCATTGGCGCCGAGTTCAAGGTCGCTGAATTGCGACGGATCGCCGCCGCGCGCGTCGGCGCCGCCGTTGACGCGGCCCACCAGATTGGCATTGGGCACGCGCGCGTTGTCGAAAATCAGCTCCGCGTTTTGATAGAAGCGCCAGCCGTTTTTGTTGAACACGCGGCCTACGCGCAGGCCCGGAGTGCCGCGCGGCACGAGGAACAGCGTGGTGCCCTGGCGCACGCTGACGTTCGGATTGGTGCGCGCGCGCACGAATAAAAGCTTCGCGATGTTGGCGTTGGCGATAAAACATTTCTCGCCGTTGAGTATCCACTCATCGCCGCGCTGCTCGGCTTTTAGCTGCATGCCCGCGCGCGGCGCATCCTCGGGCGGCATGCGGTTGTCCGAGCCGCCGCTGGGCTCGTTGCTGCCCAGGCCCAGCACATAGGTATCGTCGGCGATGAACGGCTTCAGGAAGCGTTCTTTCTGATCGTCGGTACACACCGCCGCGATCAACTGGCTCCACTTCCAGCACTGGCTGAAGGTTTTTGAAATCGCGGTGTCGGCCTTGGCAAGTTCCGTCATCACCAGCACCTGCGTGACGAGATCAACGCCGTGCCCGCCCCACGCCTTGGGCACCGCCAGCGTGCGAAAGCCGAGTTGCGAACCCTTCTTGATGATCTCCCAATCAAACGTTTGCGCGGGGTCGGTGATGAGATCGCGCGCAATGGAAATCGGGCGTATCTCTTCCATCGCGAATTTGCGCGCCTTCATCTGCCACGCGGTTTGTTCTTCAGTGAACGAAAAATCCATGACTGCTCCAGAGTTCCATTACGGCAGCTCGTCACTGCCGATTAAATTGTAAGTATTTGTTTTTAAATAACTTTTTTATTACATTAATTCGCGCTCAATTTCGCGGCCTTGACCGCCTCGTGCAACACCGCCCACTCCGCGCGCAAGAACTTTGCAAATTCCTCGGGCGATTCTCCGCCGGGTTGATAACCGCCGAGTTCAACCGCCTCGCGCACCTTGGGCGCTTGCAGCGCCTTGTGAACCTCGCCCTGCAAGCGGCGCACGATGGCGGCAGGCGTGCCCGCGGGTGCATGCCAGCACACGAAGCCGCCGCCGAATTTGTAACCCGCAACGCCGGCTTCGGCCACCGTCGGCACGTTGGGAAATGATGGCGAGCGCGCGACGCCGGTGAAAGCGATGACGCGCAGCCGCCCGGTTTTCACCTGCGTCAACACCGCCGACGCGGGCGACGAAATAAACTGCACTTCGTTCGCCATCAATGCGGTGATTGACGGCCCCGTGCCGCGATACGGCACGTGGGTCGCGTCGATTCCAGCGCGCGCCACGAACAGCGCCGAAGAAAGATGATTCGGATTGCCCACGCCGGCCGAGCCATACGAAATCGGCCGCTCGGATTTTTGCGCCAGCGCGATGAGGTCCTTCACCGAATTCACACTGCTGCCGCCATTGACCAGAAACAGATAACCCGTGCCGCGGCCCAGGCTTGTGATCGGCGCGAAATCCTTTTCGATGTCATACGGCAGCTTGAGGTTGATCAGTTGCCCCACCAGCAGCGCCGCGCCGTTATTCATCAGGGTGTAACCATCCGGCACGGCGCGCGCCACAAGCTCGCTGCCAATGGCGCCGTTCGCGCCGCCGCGATTGTCCACCACGATAGGCTGGCCCAGTTGCGACTCCACCTGCGTGGCGACCACGCGGCCAACCACATCCAGCGCGCCGCCCGGCGGAAAAGGCACCACCAGCCGGATCGGCCGCCGCGGATAATCCTGCGCGAACGCGGCGTGGCAACCGAGTGCCGCCGCCAGAGCGCAGGCAAAAGCGCGCATCATCATGCGCGCTGAAATCCGGCGATCGTTTCGGCCACGCGCAGCTTGGCGGTGGCGTTGTTGACATCCGAGTGCACGAACCAGCGCGCGTCGTTGACGTAATGCGGCGGCGTCATGTCCTTCATCACGCCCATCGCGCCAAAACATTCGGCGGCGAGCAGCGTTGCTTCCTCCATAGCCTGCGACACGTAGGCCTTGGCCATGGTTTGCAGCGGTAGTGTTGAATCTGCCGCATGCTCCTGCGGATTATCGGCGGCCCACGCGGCCTTCCACACCAGATTGCGCGCGGTCTCAAGACGAATCGCCACTTCCGCGAGTATGCCGCCTATGGCCTGATGCTGAATAATCAAACGCCCGCCCTGCACCCTGAGCCTGGCGTACTCCACCGCCGCCTCAAATGCCGCGCGGCCCACGCCCAGATTGAGCGCTTGCGTGAGCGGGCTGCCTCTGCCATGCGCGGCGGCCTCGCCTGACAATGCCGTGCAGCCTTGCAACACATGCGCCGCGGGCACTGTGCAATCGTTGAAAGACACGCTGCCCGCCACGCCGTGAAACGCGCGAAACACCTGCGCGCCGCTGGCATCGGTATCCACGCGTTTTACTTCGCGCACCGTCATGCCTGGCGTTCCCGCGGGGACCAGCACCACCACCGCCTGATTTCCGCCGTCACACACGCGCACCGCGATCAGCTTCGCCAGTGGCGCGTTGGCGACGAAATCGTAGCGGCCGTTCAGCACCAGTTCGTCCGCATGCCTCGTTACGCTGACAGGCACTTCAATTGTGGCGGTTTCGTGACTATGGTAATTCCAGCCGCCGTCATCCACATCGCCATCGCTGCCGGCATACGCCAGATGACATGCGTCGTCGGCGAGAAACGCCGGCAGGAATTGTTGCCGTTGCGCATCGCTCATCGCGATATCGAACAGCGCGTGGCCGAGTTCGGCGGTGCGCGCGAGCGTTGCCGCGAGTCCAATGTCGCCCGCCGCGAGCTCTTCGCCCACGATGCACGCGGTCAGGTGATCCGCGCCCGCGCCGCCGCGCGCCTCGGACAGCATCATCGCGCGCAAACCCATGCGCGAGGCTTTTTCCAAAATCGACGGCGCCAGCGGCGCGGGGCCGGCCTGCAAACGATCCGGGTGATTGGCGGCGGGTTTCACTTCATGCGCGACAAAATCGCGCACCGCGTCGCGAAACTCGCGCTGCTCGTCCGTAAGCTGAAAACTGATCATGTTGTGTGTGTCCTGAAATTTAATGCGCCTACCTGGGTCTACCCGGTCTTGATGCCCGCCAGTTGCAGCAGCTTGCCCGCCTGTTCGATCTCGCGCAGTATCAGCGCGCGAAATTGTTCCGGCGTGCTGGCTTGCGGCTCCATGCCCTGCCGGTTGAATGCCTCACGCACATCGGACATTTGCACGATCTTGCCGAGAGCTGCGTTAAGCCGTGCGATGATTTGTTTCGGCACGGCAGCCGGCACGCTCACGCCGTACCACGCCGCGTAGTCGTAGCCGGGCAAAGCGGATTCGTCGAGCGTGGGCACATTGGGCAGCATCGATACGCGCTTGATGCCCGTCACCGCGAGCGCGCGCACGCGGCCCGACTCGATCAGCGGCAACACGCTCGCCATGCTGGGGAAACTCACCGGCGTCTGCCCCGACGCCACCGCAATCACCGCTTCGCCCGAGCCTTTGTACGGCACGTGCAGCATGCTGACCTTGGTGCGCGAATTAAAAAGTTCACCCGCAAGATGATTGGCGCTGCCCACGCCGGGCGAACCGACGGAGAGTTTCGCCGGATTGTCGCGCGCGTAGGCGATCAAATCCTTCACGCTTTTAACCGGCAACGACGGATGCACCACCAGCGCAAACGGCCCCACCGCGAGTTGCGACACGGTGGCGAAATCGCGCGCTAGGTCATACGGCAGATTTTTGCGCAACGCCGATTGCAGCGCGGTTGATGTGGGTATCAACAACAACGTGTAGCCATCCGGCGATGCGCTTGCCACGCGCTCGGTGCCGATGGCCGTGGCCGCACCGGGGCGATTCTCAATCACCACCGGCTGGCCGAGCGACTCGGTGATTTTTTGTCCGATCAGACGCGCGGTGAAATCGACCGC
>CAMDLH010000127.1 GCA_945901405.1 Bordetella parapertussis
GGCTCAAACTCCCGGGGTCGTGGTGGTGCGCCGCCAACGCCGATCACATGCTGGCCTTGCGCCTGAATCGGGCTAACCGGCAATGGGACAACTATTGGAACCAAGCGAGAAAGGCCGCTTGAATGACCGCCTCAGTTTGAATCGCACCCAGTGGTAGTAGACAATTTGCATATTTTCATTCCTTGCCACAATTGCGCATGAATGAACCGCATCTCCGTACCGCCAGCGTTGCGATGGGTGCGATTCAAAGTGATGCCCCAGAAAGGGATTTTATGCAAACAGAGAAACACCTTCCCTTTCAGAGGGAAGGCGGGGATGGGGGTGGTTGCAGCGTTAGAACCCACCCCCATCCTAGCCTTCCCCCTGAAGGGGAAGGGACTGTCTGCCGGTCCATGCATTTCGTAGCTTAGACATTAGTTTGAATCGCACCCGCGTTGCGATACCTGAATTGGCTCTACACTGAAGTTACGAAACGATTATTGATATTCGCCTGATTCGAAATACTCCAATTCCGGTTGAATGAGTAAATCAAGGTTGAATTTCGACATCCAACTTCCCTTCCACGCGAATCTAACCGGCGTCATCACGCGCGGCTGTCTTGCTTGCATTTGCCGCCTTCAAATGCTGTAGGGCGCAATCGAAGCGCAGCGCATTGCGCCGTCTGATTGCAGTGATTTGGAAAACCCATTTAAGCTGCACAAGATAGATTCGATGATGTTCCACTAACACCGCAAAGTGACGGCGTAATGCGCCGCGCTTCGATTACGCCCCTCACATTCACCGTAATTCCGGCACGATCCACAGCGGTTTTTCGCCGCGCGCGATACGCTGCACGTTGGCGTAGCTGTTGCCCCAGCGCTTGGGCCAGCTCTCCCATGTCGGGCCGGCGGCATGCGGCGAGAGCACGGTGTTTGACAGCGTGAACAGCGGGTTTTTCGGATCGGGCGGCTCCTTGTCGAAGACATCCAGCCCCGCCGCCCAGATGCGTTTTTCCTTCAGCGCTTTATATAAATCGGCCTCGTTCACCAGCTCGCCGCGCGCGCAGTTGATCAATATCGCGTCGCGCTTCATGAGGTTGATGCTGCGTTCGCAGATCATGTTGTGCGTGGTGTGATCGAACGGCGCGTGCAGCGTCACGATGTCGGCCTCGCGAAACAAATCATCCGGCTCGCGATATTCGACATTGAGCTTCGCCGCCTCTTCGGGCGTGGGACGCACCGGGTCGGTATAGATCAGCTTCACTTCAAAGCCGGCGAGACGCCGCGCGAGCACCTTGCCGATCATGCCCAGACCGACGATACCGATGGTTTTGCCGGCGATCTCGTGCTCTTCCTCCTGGCCGAATTTGCTGGATTTCCATTTGCCGTCGCGCAGCAAGCGGTCGAGATCAGGCAGTTGGCGCGACACCGCCAGCATCAGCATGATCGCGTGCTCGGCCACCGCGTAGGAGTTCGCACCACCGTTATTGCACAGCGGAATGCCCATCTTGCGCAGCTTTTCCAGGTCCATGCCGTCGTAACCCGCGCTCAAAAACTGAATGAGCTTGAGCTTGCTCATGTGGTCGTAGTCACGATCGATGATGCCGCCGCGAAACCCGAGATAACAATCCGCCGATTCGAGTTGCTCGATGCGCTGATCGGGGCTTTTCGACAATTTTTCGAGCGTAAATTCCTTGGGCAGCAGTGATTCGCCGATGCTCCACGCGGCGGGTGCTATTTCGGGGCCGAATACGATTTTCATGGGATTGTCCTTTACGAGTTTGTGCATGATACCGCTGTTGCTATTAGTGCGGTTCGTCTGATTCGTGCGCATGGCGCATGCCACGGATAATTATGCGCCAGCTTCCATCCACCCCGGCTGCGCGACAAACGCCGCCGTGATGTCGCGCACGCTGGTATCGCGATCCAACCCCGCGACCAGATCGAGCACGCGCTTTAATCCCGCCGCGGGCAGCGCATCGGCGACGCTGTCCTTGAACAACGCCGACAGTTCATCCCAGCTCATGCGCCGGTGCGGGCTGCCGCGCGGATGCGCGCATTTTTCGGTGAAACTTTGGCCATCGCTTAACTTGATGGTGACGCGCGCGGGCACTTCCTCGGTGTTGGTGCCGGCCTCGACTTCGGCGTCGAGCACACAGCGCGTACGTTTCGACAGCGCGCGCACTCCCGCGTCGGCGAGCGCGGTTTCGTAATCCTCGCGCCGAATCGCCGCCTGCGCGCCGCGCGTGCGTCCCAGTGTCAGTGCCATGGCGAGGCTGAACGGCACGCTCAATTGCGCGGCCTGTAAATCGGACGGATCAAGTTGTGTCAGCCGCCCCTGGATCACTTTCGGTATGCCCACCTCGACATCCGCGATCTTGCCGGCGGTGAGATCGTGCGCAAGCCCAAGCGCGAGGCCGGCATCGGCGGCCGCCTGCAAGCGCCCTGCCCCCGCGTGTATCTTGGTGCTCACTTCCATCAGGCGAAAACCCTCGCCCAGATCACCGGTGATTTTCTCCGGCTTGGCGTTTTCGGAAAACGCACGGAAAAATCCCGCTTCGCCTTCGAGAATATCGCGCGGACCCCAGATGCCCGCCCGCGTCAGCAGCGCGGCCATCACGCCGGACTCCGCGCCGCGCGCGCCGTTCAGCCGCTTGGTGTAACCACCAGAGTGGTAATACTGCGCAAGCCCGCCGGCATAGGCCGCTGCCGCGCCCATCGCACCGGCGAGATCGCTGGCGTTGAATTTAAGCAGCTTGCCCACCGCGAGCGCGCCGCCGAACGCGCCGCAGATCGGCGTGGCCATGAAGCCGCGGTGAAACAGCGCCGGCTGCGTCGCCAGCCCCATGCGCAGCGAGGCTTCATAGCCGCAGATCGCCGCTTCCAGCAGCGCACGCCCGCCGAGGTTTTCCTGTTCGGCCACCGCGATCACCGCCGGCAATATCGACGCGCCGGCGTGATGCATGGAGCCGACGTGGGTGTCGTCGAGATCGCACGCGTGCGCATAGGCGCCGTTGACGAAAGCCGCGCGCGCGGCGTCGGTGCGGCTGCCGCACAAAAGCATGCTGCTCGCGCCCTGCCCGCCCAGCGCGAGTGTGAGTTTGCGCGCCGAACGGCTCCACGGCAGGCGCGCGCCCACCGCCACCACGCGCAGGTGATCGAGCACCAGCGCCTTCATGCGCTCGACAACTTCGGGCGGCGCGTCATCGAGTTTGAAGCCGGCGACCCATTCTGTAAGGACTGCGGTAGTGCCGCGTGTGGTGGACATATTCTGGAATCTTGAGTGAGGGAAAAACGCCATTATAGGAGCGCACCGCAATCGCGGTATATTGCACGCTTCCCAACCCGAGAAAATCCATCATGTCCGCCAACCTCACCCGCGAACTCGCCCGCTTTGCCGTCAACACCAGCTACGACGCGCTGCCGCCCAAGGTGCGCCACGAAGGCGTGCGCGCCTTCACCAATTTCATCGGCTGCGCGGCGGGCGGCGCCAACGAGCCGGTGTGCGCGAAAATGCTGGAAACCATCAGCGAATTTAACGGCAAAGCCGACAGCATCGTCATCGGTTCGCGCGTGAAACTCGATGCGCTGAACGCGGCGCTGATGAATTCGCTGGCCTCGGCCGCGCTGTCGTTTAACGACACGCATTACCTCACGGTGATCCATCCCACCAGCCCCGTCGGCGCGGCGCTCATCTCGATGGCCACGCGGCGCAAGGTGAGCGGCAAGGAACTCATCGCCGCCGTGGTGCTGGGCGATGAGCTGTGTTGCCGCATCGGCAACATCCTGTGCACGCCGCCGGCGGAATGCAACGTCGGCCTCTCCACCACGGGGCTGTTAGGCTGCATTGGTGCGGCCATCGCCGCCGGCAAGGTGATGGGTTTCAACGAAGACCAAATGACCACCGCCATCGGCATCGCCGCCAATCAATCCGCCGGCATCCGCGAGGCGCACGCATCAATGTCGAGCTGGTTCACGCCCGGCAACGCGGGCCGCTCCGGCCTGTGGGCGGCGATCATGGCGGAGAAGGGTTACACCTGCCCCGACACCATGATCGAGGGCGTGAAGGGTTTCGCGGTGTCGTTCGCTTCGAACCCGCAGATGAACGTGGCACTCGACGGGCTCGGCGAGAATTGGGAAATCCTCGATCTCGCCTACAAACCCTATCCGTGCGGCGTGGTGATCCACTCCGTCATCGACGCCTGCCTGGAGATCACCGGCAAACACGACTTCGACGCGCGCGCGATCGAGCGCGTGGAACTCACGGTAAACCCGCTGTGCATCCAACTGTGCAACCGCCCCGCGCCAAAGATTCGCGCGCAGGCGATGGTGAGCTTTCCGCACTGGACGGCGACCACGCTCACGTACAAGGAAGCGGGCCTGCCGCAAGTCACCGATGCGATGGTGCACGACCCCGACATCGCCGCGCTGCGCGCGAAAGTGGTTGCGCACGCGGACGACAACGTGGGCCGCGAAGCCGCGCACGTAAAGGTGATCATGAAAGACGGCCGCGTGTTCGAGGGCCATTGCAAACACGCGATCAGCACATCGGAAAATCCGATGACCGACAAACACATTGCCGGCAAGACGCGCCTGCAACTGGAAATCGTGTTCGAAAAGGCAAAGGCGCAACGCGTGGCCGATGAGTGCTGGCGGATTCCGCAAATGGCAGACGTTGCGCCGTTCGTGCAATCGTTGACAGCTTAGCTGGTTCACAAAAAGCAATCGAATCGAGGAAACAATCATGCTCAAAATAAAAAAACGTAAGTTGTTGTTTTTAGACATATTTTTAGTTACCTCGATTTCCGTTCACGCGCAACAAACCAGCGATCTCGCGCAACTGCTGCCGCAGCGCCCGGTGCTGGTTGTAGTACCCAACGCCGCGGGCGGCCCCAGCGATATCGCGGCACGCCTGATCGCGCCGCACCTTGCCGAGATCGTGAAGCAGAATTTCATCGTCGATAATCGCGCGAGTGCAAACGGCGTGACCGGCACCGACTACGTGGCGAAGGCCACGCCCAACGGCTCCATGCTGTCGGTGGGCAATACCGGCACCCACGCCATCAACGGCTCGCTCTACAAGAAGCCGCTGTATGACCCGGTGCGTGATTTCGCGGCGGTGGCGCCGGTGATGACCGGTGGATTGGTGCTGGCGATTTTCTCCAAACTGCCGGCGCAGAATTTCAGGGAGTTCGTCGCCCATACCAAGGCGCAGCAAGGCAAGGTGAACGCCGCGATCGCCGGCGCCACCGGCGAAATCGTCACTAACGCGGTGAAGATGATGACGGGTGCGAACATGAACAACGTGCCGTACAAGGGCGGCATCCCCGCGGTGATCGCGGTGTCCGCGGGCGAATCGCACATGGTGTTCACCAACCCCTCGGGCGTGCAGCCGCAGATCGACAGCGGCAGGCTGCGCGCCATCGCCGTGAGCGGCAGCAAACGCGAGCCGAGCATGCCCAATGTGCCGACGCTCTCCGAGAGCGGCATGGATGGATTCTCGGTGGATTTCTGGACGGGAGTATTTTTGCCCTCGCAAACACCGGCGAAAATCGTGCAGGCCTATGCACGCGAGATCAACCGCATCACCGCGCTGCCCGAAGTGCAATCACGCCTTACCGGATTGGGCTACGTGATGATGAACGCCACGCCCGCCGAATTCGGCGCGATGGTCAAGCGGGATGCCGAGAAGTACCGCAAGATCATCATTGAGTCGAAGATGCAGCAACTGGAGTAGTTGCACATGATGCGATTGCTGATCGCGATTGTTGCATTGCTTGCAAGCGCGGCGGGGTCGCACGCGCAACAGCCGCGGTTCCCCGGCATGCCGGATGGCGTGCCGCCGATCATCCTGCCCGGCGGCATCGGTGGCAAGATCGATTGCAAGATGTTGATCGAGATGATGGGCAAGGCCGGCATGCCGCCGCAGATGCAAGCGATGCTCGCCATGATGGGGTGCCCGCCCAACGCCGCGGCGCCGCCATCATCCACGCCCACCCCGCGCGCGCCCGAGCCAAGTGCCAGAACACTGGGCGATCACGCGTGCGAAATGTTTTTGCATGACACCGCTCAACCTCTGATCTGGCTGGGGCCGATGCCGGTGATGGGCGCGCGCGAATTGCCCGAGCGCTGCCCCATCTCGCCAGCGCAACGTCCGCTGATCGCCGGGCTGGTGCAGTTTGGCGAAGGACGGCTTGAGCAATCGATTGCATCGATGCAGGCCGCCGTTGCGCAAGCGCCCGATCAACCCTCGCGGCTGCGTGCGCTGGCCGAATTGGCCAAAAGCCAGATCGCCGCCGCGCGCGGCAATGAAGCGCGCGAAACCGCCGAACGCGCGCTTAAGACATTGCAGGCGGCGGACACGCGTGCAACGGACGATGAGCGCCGCTCACGCGCCACCATGCGCGGCGAACTGTTGATCGTGCTGGGGCTTGCGCTGCAACAGACAAACGATCTGCCGGGCGCGATCGCGCGTTTTCAAGAGGCCGATGCCGTGATGCGTGACCGCGGCGTGAAGCCGCTCGCTGGATTCGATGATCCGCAAGCGGGCGTCACCCGGCCCTATCTCGCCGCCGCGCTGATCAAGGCGGGCCGCGACGCAGAGGCGCGGCCACTGCTGCAAGCAATGTTGCAAGGCCGCCAGCAATCGCTGGATCTATCGGGCCGCGCGCGCGTTTCAGTTGAAGTGCCGGGCATGGGCACGTTCGGCTTGCCGGGAAACATCGGCGAAAAAATGGATGCGTGGTCGATGTATAGCGGCGACATGCTGCTGTCGCCGTTCGTGTGCGCGGCGCTGGCGAAAATAGACGGCGCGCAATCCGCCGAACGCGCGCTCGAAACCACCGAGCAATGCCGAGGGCGCGTGCTGGCCAGCCTGCTCGCCAACCGCACGTTCCATGCGCCCGAACGCGCATCGATGCCCAGCGAAAAAGAAATCGAAGCCCATGCGCGCGAGCGCAAGATCGACCGCAATCGCGCGTTGCAAGAGATCATCGAGCAACGCAGCAGCAACCCGCGCGCACGCGCCGCGAGCCGCCCCGCCACCATCGACGAAATGCGCCGCATGGCGGCCGAGCGCAACGCGACACTGGTGATTTACGCCATCGACCATGCGCCGAATCTGCTGCCGATGCGCATGCCCGACCGCGAAACCGGCGTCACCATATGGGTGGTGTCGCCGGATGGAAAAGTCACTTCGCGCCAACGCAATCTCGACGGCCTGTTAGGCGAAGGCACGCTGGCGCTATCGGCCGCGGCATTGCGGTTACGTGAAACCATGGGTGTGCCGGGGCGCGGCGAATTACGTGCAAGCACGGCTGCATCCGGCGGCAGCGCGGACTTGCGGCGCTTCCATCAACTGCTGATCGAACCGATACGCGACTTGCTGCCGGCGCAGGAAGGCAGCCGCCTTATCATCGTGCCTGAACGCACGCTGTTCCTGGTGCCGTTCGCCGCGCTTGAAAACGCCAACGGCGAACCGCTGATCGCACGCCACGCGATTTCAGTCACGCCCTCGCTGCAAACGCTGGCGCTGGCATCGCTGCGCAAGCAACCCGCCGCCGGCAATGCGGCAGTGATAGTGGGCAATCCGCTGATGCCCAGCTATACACCACGGCCCGGCGCGCGGCCGATTGAAATTCCGCCGTTGCCCGGCGCCGAAGAAGAGGCACGAGCAGTCGCCGCGATACTCAAGGCCAGCGCGCTCACGGGTGCTGCCGCCACTAAAAGCGCGGTGCTCACACAGGCGGCAAACGCGCGCTACGTGCATCTTGCGACACACGGCTTTCTCGACCGGCTCACCGATCAGGCGCAAAGCGGCGTCAACCCGCACGTGCGCGAATTCGCGCTCTTCGACGAGACGACGGGTGGCGGCGTAAAAACCCCCGGCATGCTCGCACTCGCGGCCTCGGGCGCCGACTCAGGCATGCTCACCGCCGATGAGATCGCGCAGTCCTCCACCACGGCCGAGCTGGTGGTGATGAGCGCATGCGACTCCGGCCGCGGCGCGATCAATGACGACGGCGTCATCGGCCTCTCGCGCGCGTGGATGGCCGCCGGCGCGCCGAGCGTGATGGTGACGCTGTGGACGATCCCCGATGAAGCGACAAAAGATTTGATGGTGGCGTTTTATCAGCAACTCGCGGCGGGCACGCGCAAGGCCGAGGCGCTGCGTCTGGCGATACTCGCGACGCGCGCGAAGTATCCCGATCCGTTCAACTGGGCGGCGTTCATGTTGATTGGGGAGCCGGATTAAGCCGAATGAAGCAATCCAATCCATCAAATACTGAAACGCGCGTTCAATTCTCCCCCAACGCCGTGGTAAAGCGCCGGAACAAGGGCCGCATCAGATACGACAGCATGGAGCGCTCGCCGGTCTTGATCATCACCGTGGTTTGCATGCCGGGTTGAATCTTGAAGTCACCGAGTTTCTTGAGCTCAGTGCCGGGCACCGATACACGCACGCTGTAGTACGGCGCACCGCTTCGCTGCTCGACTAACGCATCTGCGGAGACGGACACGATCTTGCCGGTGACCACCGGCTGCTTGATCAGGTTGAGGTAGGCATCGAAGTGCACATCGGCGGGCAGGCCTTTGATCACGCGGTCGATGTACTGCGTGGGCATTTGCGCCTCGACGATGAGTTCATCGCCTTCCGGGACGATATCCATGATGCGCTCGCCGGGTTTGATGATGCCGCCGATGGTGTGTATCGCCGAGTCGACGACGATGCCGCTGACCGGCGCGCGCAGTATGAGGCGTTCGTGCACGTCCCTGGTGGCGACGAGGCGTTCTTTCGCGATGGCCGCTTCTTTTTGCACGTCGGCGAGTTGTGATTCGACTTCCTTGCGGAAATCAATCTCGCGTTGTGCGCCACGCATGCGAAATTCGGCAAGCCGCGCCTTGACTGCCGCGATATTCGCGTAGTCCTCGCTTTGCTTGGTTTGCACTTCAGCCAGTTGACGCTCGATTTCGATCAACTGCACGCGCGATACGAAATTCTGCGCGAACAATTTGCGGAACGCCTCCAGTTGTTCGTTGAACAATTTGATCTGCTGCTCGCGGCGCGTGGTGAGTTCGTCAAGGCTGCGTATTTGCTCTTCAAGGCCGCGCACCGATTCGCGCAGGATGGCGAGTTCACCCTCCAGCGCCTTGCGCCGCGCGCGAAACAGTTCTTCCTGGGCGAGTTTCAGCGCGGACAGTGCGGCGGCGGCGGGTACGGTATTGAGGTCTTCCGGGAACTGTATTGCCTTCGCGCCCGTGCGCTCGGCATTGAGCCGTGCCGCGGTTACCGCGGCGACGCGCCACTGGCTTTCCGCTGCGTTCAGGCTGGCTTTCGCCTGCGCTTCGTTCAACACAATCAGCGGATCGCCCTGTTTTACCTTTTGCCCGTCGCGCACGGGTATTTTTTCCACGATGCCGCCGGTCAAGTGATCGATGCGTTTGCGTTTTGATTCCACCGAGACGATGCCAGAAGCGGGCACGCCTTCGTCCACCGGCGCGAAGATCGCCCACGCCATGAAGCCGCCAAAACCCAAGGCTAATATCCATAAGCCGAGCTTGACCACCTTGCCATAGTTGGAATCGGGCACGCTGCCTTTGTCTTTTGCCTGAACATCTTGCGACATGGTTGGGGTACTCATGCCGATGCTCCTGGTTGCGATGGCGGAGGCGGCGGCGCCGTGCCGGGCGGCGCACCCGGCGGTATCTGTTGCTTCGCCATGAGCGCCTTGGCCACTGCATCGCGCGGGCCAAACGCCTGTATCGCGCCATCAACCAGCACCATGATGGCGTCAGCGACGCCGAGCACGTTGGTGCGGTGCGTAATCACGAATACCGTGCGTTTTTCCTTTTTTAGCTCTTGCAGCGCTTTCATCAAGGCCGCGTCGCCGGCGGCATCGAGATTGGCATTGGGTTCGTCCAGCACGATCAGCGCCGGGTCATCGTAGAGTGCGCGTGCCAGCGCCACGCGCTGGCGCTGGCCGCCCGAAAGCGTTGCCCCGCCCTCGCCTATGGGGGTGTCGTAGCCCTGCCGCAGATGCAATACCAGATCATGCACGCCGGAACGCTGCGCGGCGCGCACCACGCGCTCGGAATCGAAGTTGCCAAAGCGCTCGGTAGTACGCCATCACCGCGAGTATCACCGCGCCCACGAACGCAAAAACGCCCAGCCACGGACTGAGCAGAATCATGTCGCCGATGGCCTGCGCGGGGCTGCCGCCGCGCCCCTGCAAGTGGCGCTCAAATGAGGCATCGAAGACCCGCGAACTGAGTTTCACATCCAGCGCCACGCTCGCGCGTACCAGCACCCGGGAGCGCACGAACTCAAGCGCCGCCTCGAGTGCATACAAGCCGCGCATGATGATGGTCAGCATCAGCAGCGTGGTTTCATTGCGGCTGGTCAGCACGCGATCGTAAATCTGCAACATGTAGATCGACGGCATCAACAGCAGGATGTTGATTACAAAGCTAAAAGCGCCCACCGCCAAAAACACGTTACAGAAACTCTTTACAACGTCTCCAAGCTCGGAGTGTTAGATATTCAATCTGGAAATAGCCATTCAGTTGTCCGGTTCAATCCACTATTGCAAATGTTCATGCCAGAATCGGCACGGATGAAAATCCCGCAGCTTGTTCGTACCGCTTTTACGCTCGGACTTCAAGCAGTATCTTGCCGATATGCTCGCTGGTTTCCATGCGCGCATGCGCGTCGCACGCTTTTGCCAGCGGCAGCACCGAGTCGATAAAGGGCGTCACCTTGGCGCCCAAATGCGGCCAGACCCGTTCGTTGAGTTGTTTCACGATTTCAACTTTTCGAGATAACTCCGACACACGCAACTGTGATCCGCTCACCACCGCGCGTTTGCTCATGATTGCGCCGAGCGGCACGCTGTATTCCCTGGTGTCGCCCGAGCTTAAATGCATGATACGCCCGTCCATCGCCAGCGCTTGCAAGTTGCGTTTGGCGTAGGCCGCACCCGCCATGTCGAGGATCACGTCCGCGCCGTGGCCGTTGGTAATCTTCGCCACCTCGGCCACGAAATCCTGTTCCTTGTAATTAATCACGGCATGCGCGCCGATCTTCAAACAGAAATCGCGTTTGGCCGCGTTGCCCACGGTTGTCGCCACGTTCGCGCCAATCAGCCGAGCGAGCTTGATCGCGCAACTGCCGACACCGCTCGACCCGCCATGCACCAGCAGCCATTCACCGGCTTTCAGATTCGCCAGAAGAAAGACGTTGAACCATGCGGTCATCAACGCTTCGGGCAAGCCTGCGGCCATCTTCATGTCGAATCCATCCGGAATCGGAAGCGTCACTTCCTGCAGCGCAATGCAGTACTGCGCATAACCGCCACCATTGACCAGCGCGCATACCTTGTCGCCCGCTTTCCAGCTCGCAACACCCGCGCCCACCGCGGCCACTTCGCCCGAAACTTCAAGACCCGGAATATCCGTGGCGCCTTTCGGACCAAACCCGCGATTGCGCTGCCCGCAGTCGTGACGGTTGATACCGGCGAACGCCACCTTGATCAGCACTTGGCCCGCCGCGGGTTGTGGCACCGCACGCGTGGTAGGAACGAGCACTTCGGGGCCGCCTGCGCGCGTGATCTCGATGGCGTTCATGGTCGCGGGGATCATCGGCTGCTCCTGCTAATTTGAATGAGGCGTGAATGTAGCAGAAACGACCTTGGCATGGGCAGTATCAGCCGTCAGTTTCAAGCCGGCTTTTTTCGACGATAATTCACTGATCGTTGGCACGTAATCCGCATGTTATTTAATTCCTACCCATTCCTGTTCCTGTTCCTGCCGATTGTGCTGGTGGGTTATTTCCAGTTGGCCCGCGCCAGCCACCGTGTCGCAGCGGGTTGGCTGACGCTGGCATCACTATTCTTTTACGGTTACTGGAATGCGGCCTATGTAGTGTTGCTGCTGGCGTCGATGGTTTGCAACTACGGGTTTGGCGCGTGGCTGGCAAGAACAAACGGCAGCCAGGATTCCAATGCCCGAAAGCGTCTGGCGCTCGCGATAAGCGCCAATCTGTTGTTACTCGCTTACTACAAATACACCAATTTTTTTCTCGGCAGTCTCGGCGAGCTTGCGGGCTTTCAACTCACTCTGCAACAGATCATTCTGCCGCTAGGCATATCGTTTTTCACCTTCACCCAAATCGCCTTTCTCGTCGATACCTATCAAGGCCGCGTGAAGGAATACGATTTCGTACATTACGCCTTGTTCGTCACCTATTTTCCGCACCTGATCGCCGGCCCGGTGTTGCATCACAAGGAAATGATGCCGCAGTTCGCGCGCGCCGAAACGTACCGCTTCAGCCACGACAATATGGCCGTTGGCAGTGCGATCTTTATCATCGGTTTGTTCAAGAAAGTGGTGCTGGCCGATGGCATCGGTGTCTACGTCGGCCCCATCTTTGCCGCGCCGGCTGCCGGCATTGAGCTCACGTTTATCGAAGCGTGGGCGGGCGCGCTGTGTTACGGCCTGCAACTGTATTTTGATTTCTCCGGCTACTCGGACATGGCGATCGGGTTGTCGCGCATGTTCGGCGTGACGTTGCCGCTTAATTTCCATTCGCCGTACAAGGCGGTGAACATCATCGAATTCTGGCGGCGCTGGCACATGACGCTGTCGCGCTTTCTGCGTGATTACCTTTACTTCCCGCTCGGCGGCAATCGCAAAGGCCCGGCGCGCCGCCACATCAATTTGTTATTGACGATGCTGCTGGGCGGGCTGTGGCACGGCGCGGGCTGGACGTTCGTGCTGTGGGGCGCGTTGCATGGCGTCTTTCTGGTGATCAATCACGGCTGGCAGGCCCTGCGCCGCGCGCTGGGGCAAGACCCGTCGCTGCCCTTGTCGCGATGGGCGCACGCGGGGTCGGTGCTGCTGACTTTTCTCGCGGTAACCGTGGCGTGGGTGTTTTTTCGCGCCGACAGCGCGGGCAGCGCCATCGCGATTCTTAAATCGATGGCCGGGTTCAATGGTTTTGAATTGCCGGGTGCCTGGCTCGCAAAATGGGGCGCATTCGGTCAGTGGCTGACGGCGCTCGGCGTTAGTTTTAGCGAGGGCAAGGCGCTGATCAGCGGCGGCACGATCAACTGGATATGGATATCACTGCTGATCGTGTGGTGCGCGCCCAATACGCAGCAAATCATGAGCGCGCACGAACCCGCGCTCGATGTGCCCGCCGGCACGCCGCGCACCCGCTTCACGTGGATGCCTGAGCGCCGCTGGCTGCTTGTGCATTTTGCAGCCGCGATTTGGGCGATCTCCGCCTTGTCGCAACTCAGCGAATTTCTTTACTTCCAGTTTTAAATGGTCACGCCACTTTCGATCAAGTCGTATGTGCATGCGCTGCTGATTCCGTTCGCAATCGCAGCTGTGCTGTTTTGGCTGCTGGCGCTCTATATGCAACCCGTCACCGGCGATCTAACGCGCATCGGCCGCTGGACGGAAAACGACTTCGGCTGGAACGCGCCGCAACCGGTGATCAACGTTTTGCCCAACGGCCGCGCGGTGACGAATCCCGACATCGTTGTATTGGGCGATTCGTTCTCGCTGCCCAACTATTGGCAATCAGCGCTTTCAGCCAGGGTGCAACAGAAAATCCAGTCGTTCACTTACGAGGATGCGGGCTGCGTCGACAACTGGATACGCTGGGCGAGAGAGCACCCGTCCGCGAACACTGTCGTTGTGCAAGTTGTGGAGCACAATTTCGTCAGCACGTTCAGCACATTGGCGGCTTGCAAAAAATCAACGCCCAAGCCCCACGAGGTCGCCGCGGGCAAGATAGCCGCCACGCGTGCGTTATGGCCGCCAACGCTGGATGCGAAATATCTTTTCATCACCGCGTTCAACACGCTGAAAATGCAGTTGCGAAGCAACGCAACGATCCGGCACGGGGAAGTCATCAACTCGCCCATCAAACCAGATTGCGCAAAATTTTCACACAAACGCGCGGACCGCCTGCTGCATTTTTCGCAGGATGAACGCAAGCTGCGCTGGACGCCGCGGGATATCGATAGCGCCATCGCCAATGCGCGCAGGCTGCAACATGAAATCACCCGCGCGGGCAAGCGATTCGTTTTCGTGGTGGCGCCCGATAAATCCAGCGTGTACCGGCATTGCATGGCCGGGCAAGACACGGCGAATTATCCGAACGTGATGCCGAGATTGGCGCAGGCGGGCATCCATGGCCCTGATCTGCTGAGCGCGTTCAAAGCCAACAGCAACGTCATCGCCGATCTTTATCACCCCGACAACACGCACTGGAGCGAGCGCGGCCATATCTTCGCGGCCGGCGAGATCGAAAAGTTCGTTCGGCCGTGATGCCGGTTGCGCCGACGAATCCCCACACGGAATTATTCGCGCGCGGCGCTTTCTGCTAGAATCCGCGCCTCCCGGAGAGGTGGCAGAGTGGTTGAATGTACCGGTCTCGAAAACCGGAAAGGTCGCAAGGCCTTCGAGGGTTCGAATCCCTCCCTCTCCGCCATTAAACAGAATGCCCCGCGACGGGGCATTTTTGTTTGTGGCGCAGCTTGGGCCAGCCAAGGTTCGAGCATCGCTCTATAAACATAAGTGTTTGTTTTTTAAAATTTTTTTATATACCCAAAATTATCACTCCGATCATTCGAGGGAGATTTTTCCCTTGGCGATGATGTCGCGCCACTTGACGATTTCAGCCGAAATGTATTTTTGAAATTCATCCGGCGAACTTGCCTGCGGCTCCGCGCCGAAGTCGACGAAGCGCGTGCGCACCGCCAGGTCCGCCACCGCCGCTGCGGTGTCTCTGTAGAGCTTGTCCACCGCCGCGCGCGGCGTGCCGGCGGGTGCTATGAACGCAAACCACGCGGCGGTCACAAAACCCTTGATGCCCGCTTCCGTGGCGGTGCGCACCTCCGGCAACGCTTCGAGGCGCTTGATGCTCGCCACCACCAGCGGGCGCACCTGCCCAGCCTTGATTTGCCCGCGCACGTTGGGCAGCAACTGAAAGCTCACCGGCGCCTGGCCCGCCACGAGATCGGTCACCAGATTCGCCGTTACTTTATACGGCACGTGCGTCATGCGCGCGCCGATGAGTTGCTCGAAAAACGCGCCGGAGAGATGCTGCGCGCTACCGTTGCCCACCGAGCCGTACGGCACGTTGGGCGTTTTCTTCACGTAGTCGATGAGTTCGTTGATGTTGTGCACCGGCAACTTGGCGCTCACCACCACGATATTGGGCAGGCTCGCAAACAACGACACGGCCTGAATATCGCGCTCCG
Source organism: Bordetella parapertussis (assembly GCA_945901405.1). Lineage (GTDB taxonomy): Bacteria > Pseudomonadota > Gammaproteobacteria > Burkholderiales > SG8-41 > CAMDLH01. The sequence goes on from CAMDLH010000127.1 coordinate 15,251, forward strand.
GGTCGTAGCCCAGATCCTTGTAGAGCGATTTATTCGCGGCCAGCGGCCCCGATGCGCTCATGCCGAAGGTGTGCCCATCAGGCGTCGCCTTCGCCACCATTTGCGTGCCGAGATTGCCACCGGCCGCCGGGCGGTTATCCAGTACGAAGCGCTGGCCCGTCGCGGCGCTGATGCGCTCGATCAGGATGCGCGTGATGACATCGCTGGCGCTGCCGCCGGAAAACGGCACGATCATGCGTATGGGCCGCGCCGCCTGATCTTGCGCGTGCGTATTGCCCATGCTTACCAAGGCGATCGCGCTCGCCGCACCCAAAATCAAACGCTTCATCAATCCACCCTCCCCGTGATACTGCCGAATCTTTTTTGCATCATTTGTTCGAACGAAAGCTTGTTTGATTCCACCGCACCGCCGGAGCGCAATCGATACGCGCGGGGGTTGCCCGCCGCGGCCGGCGCCAGGCCCGCCTGCAACGCGCGCAGGCCATCGAGCATCGTACGGCGGAAATGCACAATGCCCACATCGGTTGGCGACAGTTTTTCCTGCGTGCGGTCGATCAGGCGGCCCTGGCTCTCCCACGCCATCTGATCCTGCTCCGCGATGCCGCGCACGCCGGTGAACGAGCGGTGCTTTTGTTCATCGCGGTCGATCAAATAATCGTTGCCGCGATTGCGCACCGGCACATAGCCCGGCCCCAGTTCGGCGAACTGTCCGTAGCCGCCCTTCTCGTACTTCGCGCGTTCATCGGCGGTCAGCGCATGTTCAGTATTCCACGCGTAGACATAAATCCAGCATGACTCATCGCTGATCGGCGCCCAGGTGTAGCCGTAATACGTCTCGCCCGGCATCGCGGAGGGCGTGATCGAATGCGCGGGCAGCATGAACTGCGTCACACGCCAATACAGTTGATCGTCATCCGCGCGGCGCGCGCCGCCGATGACGAAGCCGGCCTCGTGCGCGCGCACCGTGAATTGCGGCAGCGGGTCGTTGCGCAGCCAGCGCAGCCGGTTTTCATCGGCCGCCGCGTCAGGGTTGGCGTCCGAGCGCACGCCGGGTGCAGGCATATGCAAAAACGAAAAATGCGCGGTGTCGAGCGCGCCCTCCATCGAATGCGCCCAGTTGCAATCCACCAGCCGCTTGCTCACGTAACGATGCGACGGCGGCACGAGGCCGCATTCCAGTTGCGGCGGCTCGGCGGGCATGTGCTCGCGCGGGCCAAGGTACGCCCAAACCATATCGCCGAATTCGCGCGTCGGGTAAGCCACGATCGACACCTTGCCGTGATAGGCAGCATCGGGCGGCACGTTGGGCATATCGACGCATTGGCCATCAACATCATACTTCCAGCCGTGGTAAATACAGCGCAACCCGCATTCCTCGTTGCGCCCGAAAAAAAGATTCGCACCGCGATGCGCGCACTGCGGTTCAAGGAGACCCACGCGCCCGCGTGTATCGCGAAACGCCACCAATTCCTCGCCCAGTATCTTGACGCGGATAGGCGCGCAATCCGGCTCCGGCAGCTCGCACGACAACGCCACCGGCTGCCAGAAGCGACGGAAATATCCGCCCATCGGCGTTGTGGGGCCAGTACGCGTGAGCAATTCGTTATCGGCGGCGGACAACATGACTCATTTTTGTATCGTTCGCGTCTCGCCCATGTACGGACGCAGCACCTGCGGCACCGTCACACTGCCATCGCCGTTCTGATAATTTTCCAAAATCGCCACCAGCGTGCGCCCGACCGCGAGGCCGGAGCCGTTCAACGTGTGCACGTTTTCGGTCTTGCCTTTTTCGTTGCGAAAGCGCGCCTGCATGCGCCGCGCCTGGAACGCCTCGAAGTTGCTGCACGAGGAAATTTCGCGATACATGTTTTGCGCGGGCAGCCACACTTCAAGGTCGTAGGTCTTGGCCGAGGAGAACCCCAAGTCGCCGGTGCACAGCGCCATGGTGCGAAACGGCAGTTCGAGTTTTTTCAATATCGTTTCGGCGTGAACGGTTAGTTCTTCGTGCGCCGCATACGATTGCGACGGATGCACGATCTGCACCAGTTCAACTTTATCGAATTGGTGCTGACGGATCATGCCGCGCGTATCCTTGCCGTACGAGCCGGCCTCGCTGCGAAAACACGGCGTGTGACAGACAAATTTCAGCGGCAGTTCATTTAACGTAAGTATTTGATTTCTAACGAAATTTGTTACCGGGTATTCCGCGGTCGGAATCAGATACAAATCACGGCCCTCGATCTTGAACAGATCGTCCTTGAACTTTGCCAGGCTCGACACGCCGTTCGCGCACTCGGCGCTCACCATGTACGGCGCGTAGACCTCGGTGTAGCCGTGTTCCACAGAGTGCACGTCAAGCATGAACTGCGCGAGCGCACGATGCATGCGCGCGATGCCGCCCTTCAGCACCGAAAAGCGCGCGCCGGCGATTTTGTTGGCAGTGCCGAAATCAAGCTGCCCCAGCGCTTCGCCGATATCGACATGGTCCTTGATCGCGAAATCAAACTTGCGCGGCTCACCCACGCGCCGCACTTCAACATTGTCATCGGCGGATTTTCCAGGCGGCACTGATTCGTGCGGCAAATTCGGTATCACCATCAAGAATTCATTCAGCCGCTTTTGCACACTGTCGAACTGCTGCTCCAGCGCTTTTAATTGCTCCGCTTGCGAATTCACCTCGGCCATCAGCGCGGAGGCGTCTTCCTTCTTCGCCTTTAACTGGCCGACCTGTTTCGACAATGCATTACGACGCGCCTGTAGATCCTGCGTGTTCGTTTGCACTTGTTTGCGTTCGGCTTCGAGCGCCTCAAATTCGGCCACGGGAAACGCCGGGCCGCCGCGTGCGGCCAGCCGTGTGGCCACGGCCTGAATATCGCCGCGCAGCAATTGAATGTCGATCATGATGGGGTTCCAGCAAAGTATTTTTTGTTGATCCGCTATTATCGCGGACTTTGAACGGCCTCACCACCTTGGCGGTAAAATGCCAGCCCCGACGCACGTATAAAAAAGTGCTTAGTTTTCAAGGGGAAGGGTCCGAGTTGAAAATATTGATGTCGAAATAGGGCTAGACAACGGAAAAACGTTCATAGATAATCGAGCGTGGGTCATTTCATGTTGAGGTATTGCGCTCGA
>CAMDLH010000128.1 GCA_945901405.1 Bordetella parapertussis
TGAGATTTCTTGCAGGCTCCCGCCTTGCGCCATCACTGGCGTAATGTCCGTCATCTTGCCCATCGCCTCTGCTCCTCATCAGATTGAACCCGCTGATGAAGTTAACAGAGGCGTCAATCAATTTCATTCACGCTTGCTGCAAGGACACCATGTGTCGCAAAGTTATGTGATCAGCTTGCGTCGCCCGAGCGGGCCTGCGCGCGCAAAATAAATTCACGCACCTCCCGCGCGCAGCGATCCGGATCGGTCGCGGCAATGTGAAACGAATCACCGGGCAGCGCCAGCAGCGTCGAGTCTGGAATCTTCGTTTGCCACGTTTTCATTTCATCCACCGAGCCCAGCGCGCTGCCCTCGGTGGTGATCACCAGCGTGGGGCATTTGATACGCGGCAAATCCGCGGCGACATCCCATGTGGGTATGGTGGACATGAAACCCAGCGCGGTTGATTTGGCCGTGCGGCCCATCAGGTTGTTCGCCCACCACGCCAGTCCTTCCGGCGGGAAATCACTGCCGAGACGGCCCGCCATCGTGCTCGCGGCCCAGGCTGCCATGCCTTCGCGCTTGATCAGGCCAAGCCACGCATCGAGCGTGCCCGGCTTGTGATCGCGGCGCGGCGGCGGCGTGCCGATCAGCGTGAGGGTTTGAACGCGATCCGGGTGGCGCGCGGCAAAACGCCGCGCGATGGTGCCGGCGATCTTCGCCCCTGCAAGATGAAACCGATCAACGCCGAGTTGCTGCATCAAGTTCGCAAAATTATCGACCACGGCATCCAGTTCCCATGGATACTCTTGCGGCATCGGCGTGGATTGCCCGAAGCCACGCATGTCCGGGCGCACCACGCGAAATAGCCGCGCAAGGTGCGGCGCCCAGCCGAACCACATCGCGCCGGATTCGCCGCTGCCATGCAACAGTAAAATGGTTTCGGGCTTCGTCCACGGATCGGTGAAATCATCGATCACGTAGTGCATATCAAGGTCATCGGCTACGCGCGCCATCGGCATGATTATTCCTCCACGATTTACATCAATAAGTCGAAGTTACTTCACGCCGGCGGCCTTGATCACCCTGGCCCAGATCGCAATCTCGCTTGCGATGTGTTTGGCAAAATCGCCCGGCGAACCCGGCGCGGGCTCCGCCCCTTCGCCCGCGAGTCGCTCGCGCATGTCGCGTCCGTTCATCGCGGTGGTCAGCACCGCATTTAATTTTGCGATGGTATCGGGCGGCGTGCGCGCTGGTGCTGCCAGCCCAAACCACGAGGTAACGGCGTAACCGGGCACGCCTGCTTCCGCTACGGTGGGCAATTGCGGCAGCGCCAGCGAACGTGCATGACCGCTCGCCGCCAGCGCGCGCAGCTTGCCGGTCTTGACGTGCGGCACCGCCGCCGTGATGTTGGCGAACATGAGGTGAATTTGCCCCGCGATCAGGTCGGTAACCGCGTTGCCGGAGCCTTTGTAAGGCACATGCACCATATCGACTCCGGTGAGACTCTTGAAATACTCCGCCGCCAGATGCGTGGAGTTGCCGTTGCCGCCCGAACCGAAGTTGAGTTGCCCGGGCCGCGCCTTCGCAAGCGCGATCAACTCCTTCACGCTATGCGCCGGCACCGATGGATGCACGACGACAACATAGTGGCCGGTGGTCGCCTGGCCCACCGGCGCGAAATCACGAATCGTGTCGTACGGCAAATCACGCACCAGGCTCGCGGAAATCGTAAACGAAGGTGCTGCCATCAATAGCGTGTGGCCATCCGGCACGCTCTTCGCGACACCCTGCACGCCGATGATGCCGCCCGCGCCGGGCCGGTTGTCGACGACCATCTGCGCGCCCAGCGTCTCGCTCATGCGCTGCGCGACGATGCGCGCGACGATATCGACCCCGCTGCCGGGGGATGAAGCGACCACCAGGCGCACGGCGCGCGATGGAAACGATTGAGCAAGCGCCATGGCCGGCAACAACAAGCTTATGGCCAACAGCGTCGTCGCGCGAAACATTTTCTCACCGACTCGATTGGCTGTTTTACGCTTGCCAATCACCGTGGCGGACAAACCCATTGCGTTGCGTTGCCCTAGCGTGACGCGGGTGGCGCGCTCTGCATCAGCGACGACCGCGCGGCAATGCGTTCATACCACGTGCACAACTTCGGATGCCCTGGCCGCCACTGCAAAGCTGGGTTGCGCGCCTCCATCCCCAACGCACACGCCAGCGTGATCTGCGCCATGTTGATGGCCCCGCGCATCCACGCGTGATCGATTTCCTTCTCCCAGACATCCGCCATGCGCAAGCTGCGCGCGGCCTCGTGCTTGATTGTGGCCGGCGAGCGCTCGTTCTCGGCCCGCGCGTTCTCACGGCTCCACACCGCAAGCCCGTCCGTCATGCTGCGCGCCAGGGCTTCGAGACGGAGCGCCTCCCAACCTTGTCCGCCATCTGGCAGACCGAACATCGGCTTGCCGTCGAGCTGGTCAAGATAAGCGCAGATCAACGCCGACTCCTCCAGCGCGGGGCCGTCATCACGAATGAGATAAGGCACGCGGCCCGAGGGATTGATGTTGTAGTAAGGGCTGTTCGTTGCGCGCGTTTGCGCGGGAATGATTTCAACGCGGCCTTGCAGGCTCTTCTCGATGATCACGACACGCACCATGCGCGCGTAGGGAGAGCCTTCGGTTATGTAGAGTTTCATGGTCTTCTTGAGTTCATTAAATAGTAGCCCGGATGAAGCGTAGCGTAATCCGGGAAACAGAGCATCTGTCTTCCACGCTATTCACAGATTTCCGATGCTGATTGCCCCGGATTTCATTGCATTCCATCCGGGCCACGCCCACTGTCTACGAATGGCAATGTCCATGGCGTTGTGCGCGTTTTCGCCCTAGTCTTACGTCAACCACCCCGGCCTCTCGCCCCCACCCGCCGCCACTCCCAACGCCGCGCCACGCGGCCCGATGCCCGGCCCCTCACGCTGAAAGTTCGTGCAATAGGCAAACGACAAGTTGCGCTCGCGGTCGCACCATGCGAATGCGCCGCCGGTGCCGGTGTGGCCGAAAGCTTTCATGTTCGCGCCCATGGGCACGGTGTTGGGTTCGTTGTGCATGAAGCCGTAGCCCATGCGGATGCGGCGCTGGGTCATGATGCAGTCGTCTTCCCACGCCAGTTGCGCGGCGCGTTCCACCGCTGAGGCGCTTAGCAGGCGCACGCCGCCGATTTCGCCGTTGCCCGCGAGCATGGCGTAGATGCGCGCCATGGCGCGGGCGCTGCCGTGACCGCCGAAGGAGGCGACTTCGAGTTCGCGGATTTCGCGGCAATTCTGGAAGTAGCCGATCTTGGGCGCGGAGCGGAACGCGCGGCCCAGCGGTGTGGTGTCGTCGCCCGCGATCTTGAAGAAACCGTTCTTCGGATTTTGATGCATGTCGGAGACGCGCGCGATTTCATCCGGCTTAAGGCCGATGTTGTAGTCCGCGCCGAGTTTTGCGCTGACTTCCTCGCGCAGGAACGTGCCCACTGTTTTGCCGCTGACGCGACGCACGATCTCACCGAGAATGAAGCCGATGTTGATGGAGTTGTAGGCGCCCTTGGTGCCCGGCGTCCATGCGGGTTCCTGTTGTTCGAGCGCGCGGATGTGCGTCGCCCAGTCGAACCACGAGCCCGGTGGCGCATGGTCGCAGTAGATCACGCCGCAGGTGTGCGAGAGCACATGGCGCACCAGCACGCCTTCCTTGCCAGCCTGCGCGAATTCGGGCCAGTAGCGTGCCACGGGCGAATCGAAGTCGATCAAACCGCGGTCGATGAGGATGTGTGTGCACAACGCGCACATGCTCTTGGCGACGGAATTCATGATGACGATGGTGTCTTCTTGCCACGGCACGGTGCGCGCCATGTCCTTGTGACCGCCCCACAGATCGACGACTTTCTCGCCGTTTTGATACACGCACACCGCCGCGCCAACTTCGCCGCGCTCGCGGAAATTTTTTTCGAATTCTTCGCGCACTTTGGAAAATTGCGGCGGACATGTGCCGTTGATGAGGATGGTGGCAGCGCTCATGAGGTGTCCCCTATGGCAAATGTTTATTATTTATAAGTATTTGTTTTTATTGATTTTTTTTGGCGTCCGCCACGCGCGACTCCACTGTCCAGCCGCCCCCCAGTGCGCGCACGAGTTGCGCCGCCGCGGTGAGGCGTCTGCCGTGCAACGACACCAGCGTGCGCTCGTTGCCCAGTTGCGTGGTTTGCACCTGCACCACGTTGACGAAGCTGACGATGCCGGCCTTGTATTGATTGACGGTGATTTCCACCGAGCGGCGCGCGGCGGCGACGGCTTCTTCCTGCACCTTTGCTTCTTCTTCAAGGATGCGCAGCGCGGCGAGTTGGTCTTCGACTTCCTGGAATGCGTTCAACACACTCTGGCGATACGTGGCGACTGCGGCGTCATGCGAGGCGATGGCCTGATCGGCGACGGCCTGACGCTGGCCGCCATCGAAGATCGATTGCGCGAGTTCGGGCCCCAGCGCCCAGAAGCGGCTGGGCAGCGACAGCCAGCGCGCGAAGCTGGAACTGGAGAGCCCGCCGCTCGCCGATAGCGTGAGCGCCGGGTAAAACGCCGCCTGCGCCACGCCGATCTGCGCGTTGGCGGCCGCAACGCGCCGCTCGGCGGCCGCGATATCGGGGCGGCGCTCGAGCAATGCAGAGGGCAGGCCGGTTGGTATGGCGGGCATCGCCACCTTGAGCGGTTCGCGCGCGATGGTCAGCTCGGAGGGCGCGCGGCCCAGCAGCACGGCGATCGCGTGCTCAAGCTGCGCGCGCGCGACGCCGGTGTCCAGCGCCTGCGCCTGCGTACTTTTTACCTGCGCCTCAGCCTGCACCACGTCGCCGCGGCTGACCAGGCCGGATTTGTAGCGATTGAGCGTGAGATCAAGCGACTTCTGGAACGCGGCCACCGATTCGTCGAGCAGTTGGCGCTGCGAATCGAGCACGCGCAGTTGCAGATAATTGAGCACGAGTTCGGATTGCACCGAGAGCCGCGCCGATTCGAGATCAGCAGCGCTGGCGGTGGCCGACGCCTCGCTCGCTTCCACCGAGCGGCTGACGCGGCCCCACAGATCGGCCTCCCAGCTTGCGCGCGCGGACAAATCGTAGTCAGTGCTCGACGCACGTGCGCCCGAGCCGCTGCGCGTGACCGACGCGCCGCCGGACACCGTGGGCACGAAACCCGCGCGCACCTGGCGCACCAGCGCCTGCGCGCGCCGGTACTGCGCCTCCGCGACACGCAAATTCTGATTCGATATCTCGACCCGGTCGGCGAGCGCATTCAGTTGTGCATCGCCAAAGATCATCCACCACTTGCCGCGCGGTACGCCGTCGCGCGGCTCGGCGATCTTCCAGTCTTTCGATTCCTTGTAGGCCGAAGGAACGATGATCTCCGGGCGTTTGTAGTCGGGGCCCGTGGTGCATGCGGCGAGCATTACCATCAAGCCAGCGGCTGATATGTTCCTGATATTCATCGTGCTTCTTCCGCCGTCTTAAGCGCAACCGCCGGCTTGCGCCGCAGCCGCAAACACCACAGGCGAAACCGGTCGAGATAAAGATAAACCACCGGCGTGGTGTAGAGTGTCAACAACTGGCTCATTACCAGCCCGCCGACAATGGAAATGCCCAGCGGCGTGCGCATTTCCGCGCCGTCGCCGCTGCCCAGCGCCAGCGGTATCGCACCCAGCAACGCTGCCATCGTCGTCATCATGATCGGGCGGAATCGCAGCAAACACGCCTGGAAAATCGCGTCGCGCGGCGAGAGTTTGTCGCGGCGCTCGGCCTCGATAGCGAAGTCGATCATCATGATGGCGTTTTTCTTGACAATGCCAATGAGCAGGATTACGCCGATCAGCGCGATGATGGAAAACTCGGCATTAAACAGCATCAGCGCCAGCAGCGCGCCCACGCCCGCGGAGGGCAGCGTGGACAATATCGTTATCGGATGGATGTAGCTTTCGTAAAGAATGCCGAGCACGATGTACACGGTGATGAGCGCCGCGAGGATCAAAAACGGCTGGCTGTCGAGCGAGGCCTGAAAGGTGCGCGCCGTACCCTGAAAGCTGCCGTAGACGCTGGGCGGCACGCCGATGCGCGCCATGGCGTCCTGCGTCGCGCGCACCGCATCCGAGAGCGAAACATCGAGCGGCAAATTAAATGATAGCGTCGCCGCCGCGAACTGGCCTTGGTGGTTGACCGAAAGCGCGGTGTTGGTGAGCTCGAAGCGCGCGATCGACGACAGCGGCACGTGCCCCTTGGTGGGCGACAGCAGATACACCTTGTTCAGCGCCTCCGGCCCCTGCCAGTGCGGGGGTGCGACTTCGAGCACCACGCGGTACTGATTGCGTTCGGTGTAGATGGTTGAGACCTGCGCCTGGCCGAAGGCGAGATTCAACGCCGTGTCGATGGCGCGGATGGTGATGCCCAGCCGCGCGGCGGTGGCGCGGTCGATGGTCACCGTGGTCTGAAGCCCGCGCACCTGCTGATCGGAATTGACATCGGTTACCTCGGGCACCTCGCGTAGCGCACGCTCCAAGCGCGGCGTCCAGATGCGCAAATCCTCGAGATTGTCCGAGCGCAGGGTAAACTGGTACGCGGTATTGCTCTCGCGCGCGCCGATGCGGATATCCTGCACCGGATTCAAGAAGAGACTCGCCCCCGCCACCGCGCCCAACTTCGGCCGCAGCCGCGCGATCACCTGCTCGGCGGAAACGCCGCGCTCCTTCAACGGCTTTAGCGAGATGAACATGAAGCCGCCGTTGCGCCGCCCGCCGCCGGTGAATCCGGTGACGCTCTCCACCGCTGGATCGCTTTGCACGATCTGGATGAATTCCGCCAGCTTCACCCGCACCGACTGGAAGGAACTCGCCTGATCCGCTTGCAGGTTGCCGACCATGCGCCCGGTGTCCTGACGCGGGAAAAATCCCTTGGGCACGATGGAATAAAGATAAACGTTAAGGCCAATGGTGGCCGCGAGCGTAAGAATAACAAGCCGCGGATGGCGCAACGCGAACGCCAGCGAGCGCTCGTAGCCGCGCAGGATCCACGCAAACACGCCTTCGCTCCAACGGTAGAGCCGCCCGTGCTTTTGCTCGCTGCGCGGCTTCAAAAGCCGTGCGCACATCATCGGCGTGGTGGTGAGCGACACCACCATCGACACCAGGATCGCCACCGACAGCGTCACCGCGAATTCACGGAACAACCTGCCCACGATGCCGCCCATCAGCAGGATCGGGATGAACACCGCGATCAGCGAAATGGTGATCGACACCACGGTGAAGCCCACTTCCTTGACACCCGCCAGCGCCGCCTGAAACGGCGCCATGCCTTTTTCAATATGGCGCGACACGTTCTCCAGCACCACGATGGCGTCGTCCACCACGAAGCCGGTGGCGACAATCAGCGCCATCAGCGACAGATTGTTCAGGCTGTAGCCGCATAGATACATCACGCTGAAGGTGCCGATCAGCGACACCGGCACCGCGATGCTGGGGATCAGCGTGGCGCGCCAGTCGCGCAGAAAAATAAACACCACCATGACGACCAGCCCCATCGCGATCAGCAGCGTGCGCTCGGTCTCGTAGATGGAGGCGCGGATGGTGGTGGTGCGCTCCATCACCACGCTAAGGTCGATGGCCTGGGGAATCGCCGCCGCCAGTTGCGGCAGCGCGTCGCGCACGCGTTGCGCGGTCTCGATGATGTTGGCGCCGGGCTGGCGGTAAAGAATGAGCAGCACCGCCGGCTTGCCGTTGGAAATACCGGCGTTGCGCACATCCTGCACCGAATCGATGACTTCGGCGATGTCCGACAAACGCACCGGCGCGCCATTGCGCCACGCCACGATCAACGGTGCGTAATCCGCCGCGCGCGTCGATTGATCGTTGGCGTAAATCTGCCACTGACGCTCGCCTTCCTCGACCACGCCCTTGGGCCGGTTGGCGTTGTTGGCGTTGATGGTGTTGCGCACTTCGTCCATGCCGATCGCGTACTTGTGCAGCGCCGAGGGGTTGACCTCCACGCGCACCGCGGGCAGCGAACTGCCGCTCACCGTCACCTGGCCGATGCCCTTCACCTGCGCGAGTTTCTCGCCCAGCAGCGTGGTGGCGATGTCGTACATCTGGCCGCGGTCGAACGTCTCGGAGGTGAGCGCGATGATCATCGTCGGCGCATCGGCCGGGTTGATCTTGCGGTAGGTCGGGTTGCGCGGCAGGCTCGACGGCAGCTCCGTGCGCGAGGCGTTGATCGCCGCCTGCACCTCGCGCGCCGCGTTGTCGATATCGCGGCTTAAATCAAATTGCAGCGTGACGCGCGTGTTGCCAAGCGAGCTTTGCGAGGTGATTTCAGTGACGCCCGCGATCTTGCCCAGCGCGCGTTCGAGCGGCGTGGCCACCGTCGCCGCCATGGTTTCGGGGCTGGCGCCCGGCAGCGAGGCCGACACCGAGATCGTGGGGAAATCCACCTGCGGCAGCGGCGACACCGGCAGCAGCCTGAACGCCAGCGCGCCCGCCAGCACCAGCGCGAGTGTCAGCAGCGTGGTGGCTACCGGACGGCGGACAAAGGGTTCGGAGATGTTCATGTTCCACCTTCCCCGCCCGCCGGGATCACGGCCTTGGCCGGATCGGGATACTTCGCGCGGTAACGCCGCGCGAGATTATCAAATGCGAGATAAATCACCGGCGTGGTGAACAGCGTGAGCACCTGGCTCACGATCAGCCCGCCCACCATGGTGATGCCCAGCGGGTGACGCAACTCCGCACCTACGCCGGTGGAGAGCATCAGCGGCAGCGCGCCCAGCAGCGCGCACATCGTCGTCATCATGATCGGACGAAAACGCAGCAGGCACGCCTGGTAAATCGCCTCGCGCGGCGCCTTGCCTTCGTTACGCTCGGCATCGAGCGCGAAGTCGATCATCATGATGGCGTTTTTCTTGACGATGCCGATCAGCAGAATGATGCCGATGACGCCGATGATGCCCAGGTCCGTGCGCGCGATGATCAGCGCCAGCAGCGCGCCCACGCCCGCCGAGGGCAACGTGGACAAAATCGTCACCGGGTGGATGTAGCTCTCATAGAGCACGCCCAGCACGATATACATGGTGACGATGGCGGCGAGGATCAGCAGCAGCGTGTTGGTGAGCGAGGCGCGGAACGCGAGCGCCGCGCCCTGGAAGCTCGTGCGTACGGCCGCGGGCAGGCCGATTTCTTTTTCGGCGCCCTCGATGGCTTTCACCGCGTCGCCCAGCGACACGCCCGCGGTGAGATTGAACGATATGGTGGCCGACGGAAAATTACCGATGCGGTTGATGGCGAGTATCGCGGGCTTTTCAATCAGCCGCGTTACCGTCGACAAGCGCACCTGCGTGCCGCCCGCGCCGGGAACGTGAATTTCGGTAAGCGCCTGCGGGCCGATGCGGTATTCAGGTTTCACCTCGAGCACCACGCGGTACTGGCTGGCTTGCGTGAATATCGTGGAGATCAGGCGCTGGCCGAAGGCGTTATACAGCGCGGTGTTGATCGCCGCCGGCGTGATGCCGAGCCGCGCGGCGCTGTCGCGGTCGATTTCCAGATAAGCCTGCAAGCCCTGATTTTGCAGATCGCTTGTCACGTCGGTGATTTCGCGCAACTGCCGCAGCCGCTCGACCACGCGCGGCATCCAGTTGGCGAGGTCTTCCATGCGCGCGGCGTCGAGCGTGAATTGATATTGCGTGCGGCTCACGCGGTCCTCGATGGTGAGGTCCTGCACCGGCTGCATGTGCAGCGTGATGCCTTCGAGGCTGGCGGTGCGCTCCTTGATGCGCCGGATCACCTCCTGCACATTCGGGCGTTGCGCGTGCGGCTTCAGGTTGATCAGCAAGCGTCCGGTGTTCAAGGTGGCGTTGTTGCCGTCCACGCCGATGAACGACGAGATGCTTTGCACCGCCGGGTCTTCGAGTATCCTGGTTGCCAGCAATTGCTGCCGCTCGGCCATTGCGCCGAACGAAACGGTTTGATCCGCGTCCGAGATGCCCTGAATCACACCCGTATCTTGTATTGGAAAAAATCCTTTAGGAACAAAACCATACAACACACCCGCCACTACCAGCGTGCCCGCCGCCACGAGCAGCGTCAGCGTCTGGCGGTTGAGCACCCAAGTCAGCATGCGTCCGTAGAGCACGATCATGTCGTCAAACATCTTGCCCGTCGCACGATACAAACGCCCTTGCTCGGCTTCGGGCGTGTGATGCAGCAGGCGCGCGCACATCATCGGCGTGAGCGTCAGCGACACCACCGCCGAAATCAAAATCGACACCGCCAGCGTGATGGCAAATTCGCGAAACAGCCGCCCCACCACGTCGCCCATGAAGAGCAGCGGTATCAGCACCGCGATCAGAGAAAACGTCAGCGAGATGATGGTGAAGCCGATTTGTTGTGAGCCTTTCAAGGCGGCCTCGAGCGGCGAATCGCCTTTCTCGACGTAACGCGCGATGTTCTCAATCATCACGATGGCGTCGTCCACCACGAAGCCGGTGGCGATGGTCAACGCCATCAGCGTCAGGTTGTTGATCGAAAAGCCCGCCAGATACATCACGCCGAAAGTGCCCACCAGTGACAGCGGCACCGCCACGCTGGGAATCAGCGTCGCCGGCACGTTGCGCAGAAAGAGGAATATCACCAGCACCACCAGCGCCACCGCCAGCAGCAACTCGAACTGCGTGTCCTTGACCGAGGCGCGTATGGTCACCGTGCGGTCGGTGAGTATCGCCACGTCCACCGACGCCGGCAGCGCGCCCTGTAACTGCGGCAGCAAGGCCTTGATGCGATCCACGACTTCAATCACGTTCGCGCCCGGCTGGCGCTGGATGTTCATGATGATCGCCGGCGCGTCGTTCATCCACGCCGCCAGCCGCGTGTTTTCGGCGCCGTCCACCACATCGGCGATGTCCGACAGATACACCGGCGCGCCGTTGCGATACGCCACCACCACCTTTTTGTATTCGGCGGCCGAGGTGAGTTGATCGTTGGCGTCGATGGTGTAGGCGCGCGCCGGGCCGTCGAAGCTGCCCTTGGCTTGATTGACGTTGGCCGCGGCGACCGCTTGCCGCACGTCTTCAAGGCTCAAGCCGTTGGCGGCGAGCGAGGAAGGGTTCGCCTGCACGCGCACCGCCGGGCGCTGTCCGCCCGAAAGGGTAACCAGCCCCACGCCGGTGACCTGCGAAATCTTCTGCGCCACGCGCGTGTCGGCAAGGTTTTGCACCTGCGTCATCGGCAGCGTCTTGGAAGTAAGCCCCAGCGTGAGTATCGGCGCGTCAGCCGGGTTCACCTTGCTGTACACCGGCGGTGCCGGCAGATCGGCGGGCAGCAGATTAGCGCCCGCGTTGATCGCCGCCTGCACGCCTTGTTCGGCCGAGTCGAGCTCAACCTCCAGCGTGAATTGCAGCGTCACCACCGAAGCGCCGCCGGAACTGCTGGACGACATCTGGCGCAGCCCCGGCATCTGCCCGAACTGGCGCTCCAGCGGCGCGGTGATCGACGAGGCGATCACCTCCGGACTCGCGCCCGGATAAAACGTCACCACCTGTATCGTCGGGTAATCCACCTGCGGCAATGCCGAGATCGGCAGCAGCCGGTAAGCAATCGCGCCCGCCAGCATGATCGCCACCATCAGCAGCGAGGTCGCCACCGGACGCAGAATGAAAATGCGGGATGGGTTCATGCTTTACCGGCCACGCGGGCGCGTCACTCCACGTCCTTTTTCTTGCGCTCGCGCTTGCGCGGCGGCTCGCCGTCGGCTTTGGGCTTTTCACCGCTGGCGCCTTCCGGTTTTGCGCCTTCCGCACGCTCGCCGTCGACAGCGGCATCCTTCGCCGCATCACCACCGCGCGCACTGTCGCCCTCGGCGCGTTCGCGTTTACGGCTCTCGCCTTTTTTGCGTTCGCCGCCGGGCGCATCGCCCTTGGTAACACCGGCGCCTTCGCCGTCGGCGGCTTCACGCTTGCGCCGTTCACCCTTCTTGCGCTCGCCGTCGGGCGTTTCACCCTTCGTAGCACCGGCGGCATCACGCTTGGGCCGCTCGCCTTTGGCTGCATCGCCCTTGTCTGCGCCATCGCCTTTCGCGCCGTCGCCGCCTTTTACCGCGCCGGCGCCTTCGCCACCCTTGCCCTTGCGGCCCTTGCCTTTGCGGCCCTCGCCATCGCCCTTTAGCGCGCGCTCGCGCGCGGCATCGGCGATCTCCACGCGCATGCCGTCGCGCAGCCGGTCTATGCCGTCGATGACGACACGCTCGCCTTGCTTCATGCCGGATTCAACCACGATGCGCGTGCCCTCGGTAATGCCGGTCTTCACGTTGCGCAGCGAGACGGTTTGATCGTCGTTCACCACGTATACGAACAAGCCCTGCGCGCCGCGCTGTATCGCCGCCGCCGGCACGGTGATGGCGTCCTCGCGCGTATCGACGAGCATGCGGATGTTGACGAACTGGTTGGGGAACAGCGTATCTTCTTCGTTGCGAAATTGCGCCTTCAGCTTGATGGTGCCGGTGGTGGTGTCGATCTGGTTGTCCACGGTCAGCAGCCGTCCGGATGCGAGCCGCGTGCGTTGCTCGCGATCCCATGCCTGCACTGGAATGCGGTCGCCGGATTTCAACCGCCCCAGCACCTGCGGCAGATTGTCCTGCGGGATCGTGAAAATCACCGCGATCGGATCGAATTGCGTAATCACCACCAGCCCGGCGGCGTCCCCGCTGCGCACGATGTTGCCGGCATCCAACTGGCGCAGCCCCAGCCGCCCGGAAATCGGCGCGGTGACGCGTGCGTAGGTCAGTTGCAGCCTGACGTTATCGATTTGCCCCTGATTGACGCGGATGGTGCCCTCCATCTGACGCACCAGCGCCTCTTGGCTCGCGACCTGCTGCTCCGCGATGGAATCCTGCTTGAGCAACGTGCGGTAGCGCTCCAGATCGACGCGCGCGTTGGCAAGCTGCGCGCGGTCGCGCTGCATCTGGCCTTCCACCTGCGTCAACTGCACCTGAAACGGACGCGGGTCGATCTCTGCCAGCAGGTCGCCTTGCTTGACGGTGTCGCCCTCCTTGAACGTGACGCGCATCAACTGGCCGTCGACACGGCTCCTCACCGTGACGGTGCGCAACGGCGTCACCGTGCCCAGGCCATTGAGATAGACGTTGACCGGCCCGCTGCGCGCCACCGCGGTCGCCACCGGCGCCACCGGACGCGCGCCGCCCTTGCCCTTGCCTTTCTTGCCTTCGCCCTTGGCGTCGCCCTTGCCATCGGATTTGCCGTCTGCCTTGCCGGCCACGGCATCGTCTTTTCCTGCCACGGCATCGGCGGGCGCGGCATACCATTTCTGATACGCGAAATACCCGCCGCCGCCGAGCGCCGCGAGGCTCAGCAGCCACACCACAAACTTGGAACCTGTAGACATCGCCATTTGATTTGAACAAGCAGTTGGAGAGGATATATACGCACGGCCCCGAATGCCGCGCACAGGGGCCGGAGCTATCCATCGAAGAATACAGCAATCCGCCGCCGCAACCTACCGCCAGACACAATCTGTTACAGGTGCGATTACATGCGCCCGGGCGGGCCGAGCACGCCATCCCACGGTTGCCATGTGGACGACAGCCGCGCGTTCGGATGAAAAATCAGTTCCTGTATCACGCCCGGCATGGTGCGCTTGGTGATTTCGAGTTGCGCGAGATCGGCGCCCTCGAACACCACGTCGATGCCGCCAGCGCCACGAATACCGTCATAGCGCCACACCTCGACGTAGTAGTAGTAGCCCATCACCTGGCGCTGAAATTCAAACCGCGGGTGGCGTGAAATCGCATCGAGCAGCGGCGCCATGCTTACGCCGCGCCGCTGTGAAAAACGCGTGACGAAATTGTCCTGCACCGTGGCCGGATCGGTCTGCATCAACTGGCGGAAGATCACATTGTCCACGCCGCATTGTTGTGCAAAATCAAGATACGCAAACACGTCTTCAAGTTCGTCCACCGCGCCCTTCACCAGCACGCACGACAGCCGCACGCGCGTGCCGCCTTTTCTTGCACGCGCAACGATTTCACGCAGCGCCGCCGCATCGGGCGAGGACTTGTAACGCATCAGCTTCGCGTTCGTGCGGTTTTCCCAATGAGCACGGCTGATGTTCAGATGCGCAACACCGGTATCCGCTATCCAATCGATCAGCGCTTTTCCTTCGCGTTGATCGAGCAGGCCGGAGCCGTTGGTGGTGACAGTGCGCTTGCGCGCGCCGTGCGTTTGCAGCGTGCGCAATATGCGCGGCAGACGCACATCCTGACTCGGCTCGCCGCCGGTGACGGAGACGCTGGGATTGAGAGGCTTTAACGTCGCCAGCACGCCTTCGAGCGCAGCGAAGTAACGCGCATCATCGGCCTCGATGGTTTTTTGCACATTCAGCGCGACACCACGCGACGCGGGGCGCAACTCCTCCACGCAAAACGCGCAGCGCGCATTGCACGCCTGCGCGCTGTAAACCGACAGGTTGGCGTTGGCGTAAATTGTTGCGCGCTTGCCCCACAGATCGAGTTCGATCGTGCGCCGCGCGGTGCTATTTGCATTGAGATCGAAACGCGCGCTTTGCAGTGCGCGCCAATCGGGGACGAATGGTACAAAGGGCGCGTTCATGGTAGTTTGCCCATCGCCTCGGAGCGCGCGATGAGATCGGTGCCATGCACACGCCCATCCGGGTTGACCATGCGAAAGTTGTGCCCGGCAAGATACGGTTCGTCCCAATCAGCCTCGTTGCTCGCCATGCCGTAGCGCTGCAAATGAAACACATTCGCGCGTTCACTCAGCCCGGCTTGCGTGACGGCTGCCTCGACTTCGGTGTCGCTTTTGTTATCGCGGCGCAGGCGCACGTTGAAAACCACTTCACGTGCCCCACCCAGTTCGGCGAATACGCGTTGCACGTTTGCCGCCAGCGTGAGCAAACCTTCATCGTGTTCCAGCAAATGATGATTGATCGAAAGCTTCACCAACAGTGGCTCGCCCAAGCGCGCAAGCCAGGCGCGCAGCTTGTCCACGCGGCGCGGCAGTGCCACGCCATTGGTGCACAAAAGGATTTTGCCGCAGCGTGAATTCGCACGCAGCAGCGTGACGAAATCCCAGAACCGCGGATGCAGCGTGGGTTCGCCGCCTTCGAGTTGCACTTCAAATTCGCCCTCGGCGGGCAGGCTCGCGGCGAGTTGATTCCAGGTGATCCACGTGTTGCCGGCGGGTGACGAATACGTGCTGCACCACGGGCATGATCGATTGCAATGATTGGTCAAGGCCACGTAGACGCGGTGCGCGCGCGTGGGGGTGGGGTGGTCGTGGGGCGTGTTCATGCTATTGGGTGCGCGGGAACGACAGTACGGCGGTTTTCGTTCAACTGCGCCACATCACTCCTCGATCATCTTGCTGCGAAACGGGATCACTTTATCACTCGCGTTGCGTCTGCCGAGTTCGGCATCTTCCACCAGTGTAACCGGCTGCGCCATCAGTGTATGCAACTCCTCTTCGAGATCGCCGCGCGCCCATGCCGCGCCGGCGAGCGCTCTGTAGGTGAGATTACACGCGCCTGACGCATCCTGCTCGAATTGATGCTGCACCAGAGGAAAACGCCGCAGCACGGTGGCGACATCCTGCGTGCTGACATTATTGCCGCTGCCGGAGCGAAAGCGCACCGGCGTGCGTCCTTCAAGCTCCAGTAAGCGCGGCATCGGATCACCGCACGGGCAAGCTGCGTAATCGATGCGTCCCCAATCGCCGGTGCGATAACGCAGCAGCGGGATGAACGGATTGCGTCCGCCGCTGACGGTGATTTCACCACGCGTGGTTGTCGGCCGGCCGGATTCGTCCAGCGTTTCGAGAAACACGTCGTGCGGCAGCCAGTGGTAACCATGCCCGTGTGTGCAGGCGTAGCCGAGCGGGCCGGTTTCGGTGAGCGAATACCAGTCGATGACCGGGCACGCGTAAGCATTTTCAAGCCGCTGCTTGAGTCCCGCCGACATCGCCACCGCCGTCGTCACCAGCACTTTTGCGCCGCTGTTGATGCCAGCCTCCAGCATATCGGCGAAGCTCAACGGATCGCCCGTCAGAATGCGCGGCGCGAAGTGCGCGAAGTAATTCTGCCGCGCTCGCACGCTTGGCCATTCATCGGCAAACAGATTGAGCTTGGCGAAGCCCGCGCCGTTCCACGCCGCGAGCGCGGTGGGATACGTCACTGTGCGGCGCTGCGAACCGACAAGAAAACATGCCGTAACCTCTGGCGTGAATCGCGTATCGACGCCGTAACGCGCGAGCGCCAGGTTGAGCAGCGGAATGTAACTCGCCACCGCCAGCGCGTCGTGCGCCACCAGCAGCGCGTGGCCGGTCGTACCCGCCGTGCGATACATAATCATGCGTTCGAGCGGTGCGTCGTCGGGCACAAGGTGTTCCGCGTGGCTCGCAACGTCCTCGCGCGAGGTGGTGGGCAGTTGATCCCAATCGCGCGTGATATCCAGACCCGCATTGATGTTGCGGCGAAACAGTGGCGTTTGCGCGATGCGTTGCTCGGCCCACGCGAGAATTTTTTCGTCGGGCCGCGAAGGGCGCGGGCCGCGCGCTTGCGCTAATTCAACCGCAAACGCTTGTAACTGCTCGATGTCCTCAAGAGTAAGTCTGTCACCCGCGGGATGATTCCACTTCGGCGCACTCGCATGTGAATACAGCGCGGCAATCGTCGCGCGGCTCGCGGCGCTGGCGGTGGGCGACAATTCGTAGAGCCGCTCAAGCGCGGGCGGTTGAGTGTCGAGTGATTGAGTCGAGGACAAGGACAAGGTCAAGGGCTTTTAGCCACGGATTTACACACTTGAGAGTGCGAAGTTTACCTTGGGCGTGACCTTATGTGGCCAAGCGGAACATCTGCATGGTTGCGGGATCTTGCCTTTCGAGGATGAATTTCTCGATGAAATCGCCGTTGTGGTTATTCAAGAGAAATTCAGGCAGGGTCTGGCGTAGCGCATTGGCGACAACCAGTTCCGAGGGTGGAATGCCAGGACGGATCGTGCGCAACCAGGACCGGAAGGAATTCCAGACCAGCGCGGGAAAGGCGACGGACAGGTACTGAAGCAGTCCTTGGCAGACGATACCGGCCTGGATGAAGACGTGATAGGCGTGGATCTTGCGCTTGATGGCGTTGCGGTAGTCAAGCGATTCGCGATGAAGATGTTGATTGCCGTTTCCGCGGCGAAGTGGCTTCATGTCCTGCATCCAGAAATGATAGGCGAATGAGCCGATCAGTCGTACTGCCTGTTTGAAGCTAAATTCGATCTTGAAACGCAGGCCATACAGACGAATGATGTCGACCGCGCTCAAGGTGAGGTCCGTGCACATCAACAGGCAGGCGCCTCGGGAAGGATGAATGACCGCGACGAAGCGCGCCAGGCGGCCGACCGGGCGCCACAGTAGATCGCAGACCCGATACTGGATCGTGACGTTGTGCTCGCCATAGACGGGGCTGGCAGCCGATTGCATGGTCTTGGGGTCCTTGAACAATGAGTTGAGCTTGAGCTTGGTGCCGTAGAGCCGAGGACGGCCCCTTTTGCGCGGGCCACAGTGCGCATGCGGGCCATAAGCGACCGCATTGGATTTGACCCGGCTGACCAGGTGGTTGTTCTGGGCGAGCAATCCTCTGATGATTTTGCCGGCGGCATAGTAGGCGTCGGCCACGAAATAGAACGGCTCGTTGATGCGGACGATCGCGAGCAGCGCGATCATTTTGTCGAGCAAGGTGCGCCGATCACGATTGGACCACACCAGCCCTTCGTGGATGCGCGCGGCCAGTGGTACGGCGAAGGTGCTGTGGGCGGCTTGGACGAGCAGGCTCACGGCCTGTAGGGAGTGACCCATAATAAATTCGGGTTTGGTGTTGGAGTCTGACTGCTGGTGCAGCAGCTTCACAGCGGGCATTTTCTTGCCGCACTTGGGTATCTTGATGCCGTCGCCGACCAGCACCGGCCGACCCTTGACGCGCAGCGGCTGAGGGAAAAGCCGCAGCACGGCCTGGGTCCACAGCGCGCAGAGCCGATCGAGCTTCACGGCGCTACTGTGAAAGTTCTCGCGCAACTGGTTGTAGAAGCGGGGCTTTAGCTTGAGCGCGCGCACGATGCTGGTGACGCCCAGCAGCTCGGTGCGTACGGTGAGGCCGGCCACGGCGGTGACAAACCACAGGAAGCTGCGCTGGCGCGAGAACGCCGGGCGCAGCAACGCGATCGCGTTACTCCAGGCAATCCACAGTGACATGGTTTCTCCTGTCGATGATTGTTGACATG
>CAMDLH010000129.1 GCA_945901405.1 Bordetella parapertussis
GCTGGGCTTCATGCTTAGCAAACTCAACCCACCCCATGCCGTCAACGCGCCCGATACCGGGTAGCCCAGCGGCGCATAACCCAGCGAGCCGTCAACCCGAGGGAAAATCCACTACACTACGATTACAGATTTTAAATTGAGAATTGCTGTGGCGAAAGTGGACATCGTGCATGTGCCTTACAAGGGTGGTGCGCCGGCGCTGATCGATCTCGTGAGCGGTCACGTGCAGGTGACGTTCAGCACAGTGAATTCCGCGTTGCCGTTTGTGCAGCAGGGCCGGCTGCGCGCGTTGGGTGTGACCACGCTCACGCGTTCGCGAGCGATGCCGGATTTGCCGACGATAGCCGAGGTGGCGTTGCCCGGCTATGAAATGCCCAACTGGGTGGGACTCGCTGCACCCGCCAACACGCCGCGCGAGGTGATTGCAAAACTCAATGTCGAAATAGTGAAAATGGCGAGCAACGCCGAGATCGTCAAACGCATGGCCGCGGCAGGCGCTGACATGGTGGCGACCACGCCGCAGGCTTTTGGCGAAGTCATCGCGCGCGGTCACGCGTCGGTGGGCAAGGTGATTGCCGCGGCGGGGGTAAAGCCTGAATAGATGTGGTAACAAGTGAATTACAACGTCACGTCGTTCCAGCGAAAGCTGGAACCCAGGTTGTAACCCGCGCCGCAGGCGCTGAATTCAGGTGCTGCACACCGATGAACCTACTGGATTCCGGCCTGCGCCGGAATGACGGGGTTGGTATTTCATCTGCGTTTATCTGCGTAAATCCGTGGCAAAAGGTTTTAAACCTTCAACGCCTCCGCCCACCAGGCATAGTCCGCCGGCTTGCCGGATTCCACCGCGCGTATCCACGGGTAATCGCCTGCCTGGCCGAAGCCATGCACCGGGTGGCTGCCTGAGCGTAAGGCTTCCAAAAATCCGAGTTCCTCCAAACGCACGTTGCCAAGATTCACTTCGGTGCCGAACAGCGACACCAGCCAGAATTGCAGCGTGCGGCGCGGCACCATCTCGCGCAGCGGCGAGACTTCAAAAATGATGCGTTGCTGGCCGACTTCCTCGGCCACGCGCAGCACTTGTTGCGTGCCTTTGTCGCGGCTCTCCAGCAAATCTTCGGCGGTCTCGCCCATCACGCGGCGCAGGAGGTGGCCTTCCCAATAGACGTAGGACGCGCCAGCGTTTAACAGCGCCAGCATTTCCTTGACCGTGACTTCTTCGTCCACCACCTTCTCGCTACGGCGCGTAGTGTCGCCTTCGATGAATTTTTTGCCGACTTCGCCGAACACGGTGAAATCAAGGTCCTTGGCGTATTTGACGAAATCCATCTCGCGCTGCATGTCGCGCGCGGCGGTGGTCGCGGTGCTGGAAACCTCGATCACCGAAAAGCCGAGATCGGCCATTTTCTCCAGCACCCTTTTTTCGCTGCCCTGGATGCGCGCGATTTCCATGAAGATTCCGCCCGGCTGCACCTTGACGTTGTAGTGGTTGTAGACCTCGATTTTTTTGCGGATTTCTTTCTCGGGCGCGCGCAGGTGCGGGTCCCACAGTTTCACCACGTCGAGATATTCGCCGTACTGCGCCAGCATGCTTTCGCAGAAATTCGTCGGCCAGCCTGTATCCATCACCATGGTGATGCCCTCGGCGCGCGGCTTTTTCGAGCGCGCGGGCCAATTGATTCCGAGAAATTCTTGCAGTGTTTGATCCATCCGATTCTCCGCGATATGAGTTTTGGCGAAACGGCCGGGCCGCCAACAAAGAGTGGAAGGATAGACGGCGGCCGTGCGATGAGCAAGTTGTGGAAGGTGTGCGAGCCTTTGTTAAAATAATGATTAAAAACAATATGTTACAATGTCAACCGAATTGCGCCTCGGACATTGCTTACATAGCGCTTGATCGCACGCCGGTCGAGTCTTTCATAAAACGGACTATATCCATATCTAAACTTCTAAAAGAAATTTCTCCATGCTTAGCAAATCTGCAAATATTTTGGTAGCAACTCGCACCGTCATCCTGTCGGCGCTGAGTGTGTTGTTTCTGGCGACGGGTGCGCTTGCGCAGGCCCCCGCCAAGCCCGCGCCCGCCGCCGCTGTCGTCATCGACCAGCGCGCCACCGCCATCGCGCAGTTGCTCGGCGGCATCACCCCCGCGCCCGGCATCCCGGAGATCGACAAGATCGCCGCCAGCGATGCATGGCTCAAGCACAAGGAGATCATGACCGCGCAATGGAAAAAAGTCCGCGAGCGCCTTGATGTCATCGAAAAATGGCGTGACGGGCAGATCACCCTGAAGGACGCCGACAAGCGCACGCTGCTCTATCCGTTCAGCGGTCCGGACTTCATCAACGCCTGGGCGTTCTACCCCAAACACGCGCGCTACATGTTCACCGGGCTCGAACTGCCCGGCACGCTGCCTGCCATGGATAAACTGGGCCCGAAGGAAATTGACATCCTGCTGCGCGACGTGCGCAATGCGCTCGACGAGATCATCCAGCGCAACTACTTCATCACCTCGTTCATGGGCAAGGAACTCACCTCGCCGTATTTCAAGGGCACCGTGCCCATCATGTCGATGATGATGGCGCTGGACGGCCTGCAAATCGTCAAGATCGAGCCGTTCGATCCTTTCCCCGAGCTCACCAAGGCCTACGAGGAGCCAAAAGCCGCGAAGAAGCCCGGCAAGCTGTTGCGTGCCGCAAAAATCGTCTTCACCGCGCCCAACAGCAATCGCACGCACGAGTTAACCTACTTCTCGCTCGACGCCACTGACAAGGCATTGCATCTCTATCCTGATTTCAACGACTGGCTCGCGCGCAACAAGCCGGCATCGGGGCTGGTCAAGTCGGCGTCGTACTTGCTGCACGACGGCCAATTCTCAAAAACACGCGAGATGCTGCTAGCCACCGCCGACATCATCGTGCAGGACGACACCGGCGTGCCGTACCGCCACCTGAAGCAAGCCAACTTCGACGTAAAACTGTTTGGCCGCTACCACACGCCGATCAAGCCGATGGAATGGGCGGTGCAGGCCGATCTGCGCAAGTCCTTTGCCGAAATCGCGGACAAAGCGCCGCTGCCGTTCCCGTTCGGCTATCACTGGAAAGGGCAGGATTCCGGACTGATGCTCGCGCGCAAGCAGTAATCTTTCCGTCCCACCAGCGCGCAATACACTCCTAACGGCATGCCGCGCGACGAACGCCCAGTTCGCCGCGGCATGCGCACGTCCGATGGCGTCAACCTGTCGGTAGTGGAATTCGCCGCCCCCAACGCGCGCCGCGATCTAACCATCGCATTGATACCCGGCTGGTGCATGCCCGCTGCGATCTGGGCGGAGCAGATCGCGGCCTTCGGCCGGCACTATCACACCATTGCGCTTGACCCGCGCGGCCAGGGCGAATCCGAAGTCCCGCAAGACGGCTACAACTTCGCGCGCCGCGCAGCCGACGTGCATGAGTTCCTCGCGCCGTACCGCAACGTGCTGCTCGTGGGCTGGTCGCTGGGCGCGCTCGAAGCGCTCAAATACGCGCATCAATACGGCGAAGACAAACTCGCGTGCCTCGCGTTGATTGATAGCTCCGTGGGCGAGATGCCCGTGCCGCCGCCCGGCAGCGGCTTTCTCGATGCGTTGCGCGAGGATCGCGACAAGGCGCTCGATGAATTCGTGCGCGCGATGTACGCCAGGCCACGCACCGAAGACGAATACGCGGCGCTATTAAAGGACATCAAACGCATGCCGCTGGAGAGCAGCATCGCACTATTGTCATCCGGCATTGCACGCGAGCACTGGCGCGCCATCGCGCACGCGTTCGCCAAGCCGCTGCTCTACGTGGTGACACCGCAGTTCGCCGAACAGGCCGCGAATCTGAAAAAGAACCGGCCCGGCACGCGCGTTGAACTCTTCGAGGAAGCCGGACACGCGCTGTTTGCGGATGAGCCGGAGCGGTTTAATGCGTTGCTTATGGCGTTTGCGGCAAGCGTGTAGGCTGGCGCCGAGCCTGCGACGCCCAACGCCGCTATGTCGCGTTGAGCTTAAAAATACGCCTGCCCGCGCTTGATCGGCGGCGTCCACTCGCAATCACCCCACGGGCCGTCGCCGTTTTCCTTGACGTAGGCAATGCGCCCGCTTTTCTTCGGCATCATCTTCTTGCTGAACAGCGCTTGCAGCCAGTCGAGCACGTATTCGTGGCAGTCGAGGCCGCCCAGGTTTTGCAAGCCCCATAGCGGGTGGTACTGATTCTCCATCACCCACATTTCTTTCGGCACCTTCAGATCGTCGAACGCTTCCACCGCGTCTTCCAGCGGGCACAGCGGATCGAATTCGCCGGTGACCAGCAGCGTCGGGCATTTGATTTTGCCGAGATAGCCGCGCACGGTCATCGGCTTGGCGACTTCCTCGTCGAATTTTTCTTCATTGTCGTAGCCCGCCATGTACATGAACATCTGTTTGAAGCGCGGAGAGGATTGCGTGAAGATGGTGTTGTTGGGGTTAAAGCACGCCACCGAGCTCACCACCGCAGCGGCACGATGGTCATAGCTCGACAGGCGCAAACACCAGTAGCTGCCCATGCTGATGCCGTAGATGGCGATTTTTTTGCTGTCGATTTCCTTCCTTTTTTGCAGATAGCTGATCACCGCAGCACCCGCTCGCTCGTAATTAAGTCCTACTGAGCGGATTTTCTGCATGTTCGAATTGCCCTGACCGGGACCGTCGATGGCGATAACGTGAAAGCCGCGCGACAGTGCGATATTGTGCCCCGCCTTGGGGAACACTTCCTTCGATTGATCCATGCCTGGCACGTAGATCACGCACGGCGCCTTGCGGCGATCCGGCAAGAGGTGCAGCAGGCAGGAGATCGTGGTGCCGTTGTCGAAAGGCACTTCCACGCGCTCGATCGGGTATTCCGCGACCTTGCTTCGGCGATCCACCATTTCGGACAATTTCTTGTAGAGATATTTCTTCACCGGATGGTTGTCAAAAAATATCGGGTGCTGCGCCATGCGATAAGCCTCGACCGCGTGATCATAGTGCGAGGTAGCGGTGGCCTTGGCGCCGCGCGCCTCGGCACGCTTGGCCAGCGCCTCATGACGCTCGGCCGCCTCGCGCCACACCTTGGGCAGCATGCGGTAGTTGCGCGCGCGTTTGCCGGCGGGCACTTCGATGTCGTCGCGCTCGAAGTTCTGCACGCGCCCGCGCATGTTGAGCGCCAGATCGAGCATCCATTGTTGGTTGTCGCGTTCGGTTCTTAGCTTGCGGATCATTGCTTTGCTCCCACTGTGGATTTATTGGAACGCGTGATTCTACACGCAGCACGGTCGCGGTAGAATGCATGGATCGACAGCCCCCGAATAGAGCCTTCAATGCAACGCTACTGGTGGTTTTGCCTTTCCGTGATGTGCGCCGCGCCCATGGCGCACGCGCAGGACTATCCAAATAAAACCGTGCGTCTCATCGTGCCGTGGGCGGCGGGCGGCTCCACCGATTCCATCGGGCGTATCGTTGGGCAGAAACTCGCCGAGTACACCGGCCAGCAATGGATCGTCGATAACCGCGGCGGCGCCACCGGCACCATCGGCCACGCACTGGCGTCGAAGTCGCCGCCGGATGGCTACACGCTGCTGCTCGGCACTAACAGCACGTTTGCGATCGCGCCGCATCTCTACAAATCCATTCAGTACAACAACGACACCGCGTTCGCGCCGATTTCGCTGGTGGCGGTGAATCCGCAGATACTCACCGTGCACACTTCGCTGCCGGTGAAAAGCGCGAAAGACCTGATCGCGCTCGCCCGCGCCCAGCCGGGGCAGATTATTTTTTCCAGCGCGGGCGTGGGCGCAACCAGCCACATGGCGACCGAGCTGTTCATGAACATGGCGAACATCAAGATGAGCCACGTGCCGTACAAGGGCGGCGGGCCGTCGTTTCAGGCGCTGATTTCGGGCGAAACCGCATTGTCGTTCGTCGATGCCATTACCGTGGCGCCCCATGCCAAAACCGGACGGCTGCGCGCGCTCGCCACCAGCACGTTAAAGCGCACGCCGTTGATGCCTGAAGTTCCGACAGTGCATGAATCGGGACTGCCGAATTTTGAATCGGTGACATCATTTGGCATGTTCGCACCGGCGGGCACGTCGCGCGATATTATCGCCAAGGTCCAGCGCGAACTCGTGCGCGCGCTGGGCACGCCGGACGTAAAGGAAAAACTCAAGGCGCAGGGCGTGGACCCGGTGGGTAGCACGCCAGAAGAACTGGTCGCGCATCAGAAGCAGGAGACTGCGAAGTGGGGCAAGGTGATCCGCGAGCAGGGCATTAAGTTTGAGTAACGAAACAACCTTTGACACGGATTTACGCGGATGAACGCAGATAAACACCCGCCCCACTGTCATTCCCGCCTGTGCGGGAACGACACGGTGGTTCTTCAATCCGCGTTTATCTGCGTGAATCTGCGTCCAGGGTTTTGACTTTCATTCAAGGATTTTCATAGACATGTCTTTCTACGCAAAGCGGCTAAGCCGCATCAAACTTTCCCCCAGCACCGCCGCCACCATGCGCGCGCGCGAACTGCGCGCGCAGGGGCGCGACATCATTGCGCTCACCATCGGGCAGCCGGATTTCAACACGCCGGAGCACGTGAAGCAGGGCGTGATGGCGGCGCTGGCGCGCAACGAAACCAAGTATCCGCCGATCGACGGCATCCCCGAATTGCGCGAGGCGGCCGCGCGCAAATTCCAGCGCGAAAACGGGCTTAAGTACACGGCCGATCAAGTGATGGTTGGCACCGGCAGCAAGCAGATCATTTTCAACGCCATGCTCGCGACCATAGAGGCCGGTGACGAGGCGATCATCCCCGCGCCGTACTGGATTTCGTATCTGGACATGGTGCTGGTGGCCGACGGCACGCCAGTGGAAGTGCCATGCACCGCGGAAAGCGGCTTCAAGCTCACACCCGCGCAACTGGAGGCCGCGATCACGCCGCGCACCAAGTGGCTGTTTCTCAATTCGCCCAACAACCCGACGGGTGCTGTGTATTCGCGCGCGGAAATTCGCGCGCTGGCCGATGTGCTGTTGAAGTACCCGCATGTGTGGATACTCACCGACGACATCTACGAGCACCTGCGTTTCGACGACATCGAATTCGCCACCATCGCGCAGGTGGAGCCGCAACTCTACGACCGTACGCTGACGGTGAACGGCGTGTCGAAGGCGTACGCGATGACGGGCTTTCGGTTGGGCTACGCCGCAGGGCCGAAAGAACTCATCAAGAACATCGTCAAGCTGCAATCGCAGAGCACCGCGGGTGTCAGTTCCATCAGCCAATGGGCAGCCGTCGAAGCGTTGAACGGCCCGCAGGAGTTCATCCCCATGCGCTCGGCCGAGTTTCAGGCGCGGCGCGATCGTGTGCTCGAAATGTTCAAGGACATCCCCGGCTTGCAGCCGAACTACCCCGAAGGCGCGTTTTATCTTTTCGTGCGCTGCGGTGATCTGTATGGCAAAAAAACGCCCGCGGGCAAGGTGCTCAAGGACGAAGCCGACGTGGTGATGCACCTGATGGATCATGGTGTGGCCGTGGTGCTGGGGGCGGCGTACGGCATGTCGCCCTATTTCAGAATGTCGATTGCAACCGAAATCGACAAACTCGAAGAAGCGTGCCGGCGCATGGGGCGGGCGGTTGCGGAGTTGAAGTAACGTCAAATTCTTTCGACGCAGATTTACGCAGATGAACGCGGATCGACCGTTGTTAATCAGCGTTTATCTGCGTAAATGCGCGTCAAAGCCTTTCCGAATTTAATGTCCCGCCCTCTGCTCTTCACCCCCATCAAACTAGCCGGCCTCACCGCGCGCAACCGAATCGTCGTCTCGCCGATGTGCCAGTACTCGTCTGAAGAAGGAGGCCCCACCGACTGGCATCTGGTGCATCTGGGCAAGTTTGCTTTGGGAGGTGCTGCAATCGTGTTTTGCGAAGAGACCGCCGTCGAAATGCGTGCGCGCAAGACTTACGGCTGCGCTGGCATCTACAGTGAGAAGCATGTGCCAATGTATCGGCGCATCACGGAATTTATCAATAAAAACAATAGCTTATCTGCGATGCAAATCGGCCACTCGGGGCGCAAGGCGTCTTGCAGCGCGCCGTGGACCAACTTCAAGCCGCTGAGTGATGAAGACGCAAGACTTGGTCACGCGCCGTGGCGCGGCGTAGCGCCCAGCGCCGTGGCGCATCGTGATGACGCGCAAGCGCCGCATGAACTTTCTGTCGCGGAAGTAAAGGAAGTAATCGCGGCATGGCGCGAGGCCGCGCAACGCACGCTCGACGCCGGCTTCGAGATCATCGAGATACACGGCGCGCATGGTTATCTGATTCATCAATTTTTGTCGCCGCTCGCCAACAAACGCGGCGATGCCTATGGCGGCGATCTCAATGGCCGCATGCGTTTCGCGCTCGAACTCACCGAGGCCGTGCGCGCGGTGTGGCCGAAAGACAAGCCGCTGTGGTTCAGAGTGTCCGCGGTGGATGGCGATGGCGGCGCTTGGAGTCTTGACGACACCGTGGCACTGGCGCGCGAACTCAAGGCGCGCGGCGTTGACGTTGTGTCGTGTTCATCCGGCGGCATCAACGGCCCGCTCAACATGGCGATCGTGCCGCGCACGCCCGGCTATCAAGTGCCCTACGCCGAACGCGTGCGGCGCGAGGCCGGCATCGCCACCTGCGCCGTGGGTTTGATCAGCGAACCCGAGCACGCCGAGGACATTTTGCAACGCGGCCAGGCGGATTTCATCGCGATGGCGCGCGAGTTGATGTACAACCCGAACTGGCCGGTGCATGCCGCAAAGAAGTTGGGCGTCACCGATTACCTCGATCTGCTGCCCACGGAATACGCGTGGTGGCTGAAGCGCCGCGAAAAAATCCGCGAAATCTCGAAGTAGAAAATAATGAGTAAAAATAAATGGTTACATTCACCCCCATCGGCGTCGTGCACAACGACATCGGCAAAATGTCCACCGGCAATTGGGCGCAAGCCGAATCGCGCATCGAACTTAACGCTGATCTTGCGCCGGGCCTGCAAGGCCTCGCCGACTTCTCGCACGTGGTCGTGGTGTTTCATCTCGACCGCATCCCGCCGTTCGACAAAGAGAAGCAGTTGCTGCGCAACCCGCGCGGCATGGAACATCTGCCGCCGGTGGGCGTGTTCGCGCAACGCACCAAGTTCCGGCCCAATCCGATCGGTGTTACGCCGGTGAAGCTGATTTCGATCAAGGGCAATGTGTTGACGGTGAGTGGATTGGATGCAATGGATGGCACGCCGGTGCTCGACGTGAAACCGTTCATTCCCGAATTCGACAGCGTTGAACTTTCGAAGCAGGCGAGTTGGGTGCCGGATATGTTGAAGGGGTATTTTTAGTCTTCGTGCAGCCTTGCGTGTACATGCTGGCCAGCGGGCGCAACGGCACGCTTTATTTGGGTGTGACATCGGATATCGTAAGACGTGTGTGGGAGCACAAGAATGATTTCGTAGAAGGGTTCACTAGAAAGTATGGTGTACATACACTCGTGTGGTACGAAATGCATGAAACGATGGAGTCGGTGATTACGCGCGAGAAAGCGATCAAGGCATGGAAACGGAAGTGGAAGTTGGAATTGATCGAGAACGATAATCCGCAGTGGCTTGACCTGTATGAAAAGCTGATTTGAGGAAGGGCGGGCTAACGAACTGGATTCCAGCTTTCGCTGGAATGACGGGTTGGGTGATTCAACAACGTTGGCAAAGCGTGCGAACGGTTGCAGCACCAACACCGTCGTCCCAGCGAAAGCTGGGACCCAGGTCGTAACCCGAATAACTGTATGGTTTTTAGAGCGGGATCAAAGTGCCAACAACAAACAAACGTAACCAATCCATCCGCATCGCCGTGGACATCGGCGGCACTTTCACCGATGGCCTCGTGGTGCTCACACCCGGTGGCCGCATCTGGGTGGCGAAAACACTCACCACGCCTAATGATCCGGGTGAAGCGGTAACCACCGTCATGGTCGATTTGCTGCGCCAGGTCGGCGCGGCTAACGCGGGTAAGGGTGCGCCGGTTACCGAGGTGGTTCATGGCACCACCCTCGTCACCAACACGCTGATCGAACGCAAGGGTGCGAAGACCGGCCTTATCGTGACCAAGGGCACGCGCGACGTGCTGACCATCGGGCGCGAGATTCGCTACGAGCTGTACGATCTGAATCTTGAACTGCCTACACCGCTGGTGGCGGAAAACAATCGCGTCGAAGCAGACGAACGGCTCGATGTCTCGGGCGAAATCGTCAAATCGCTCGACGATCCCGCGCTTGAACACGTGCTCGGCGAACTCGCAAAGCTCGACATCGAAGCCGTCGCCGTCTGCCTGTTGCACGCCTACGTGAACGACGTGCACGAAAAACAAATCGAGGCCGCGATACACCAGCGCTTTCCCAAGCTTGCGGTGTCGATCTCATCCAACATCGCACGCGAGATACGCGAATTCGAGCGCATGTCCACCGCGGCGGCGAACGCCTATGTGCAGCCGCTGGTGGCGGAATATCTGAATCGTCTCGACACGCGCGTGCACGAGCTCGCGCCGCAGGCGCCGCTGCGCATCATGGTTTCCAGCGGCGGGTTTACCTCGGGCAAGGCGGCGGCGGAAACGCCGATACTGCTGCTCGAATCCGGCCCGGCGGGCGGCGTGCTGTCGGCGCTCAACACCGCGCGCAATGCCGGCATCGATCAGATACTCGCCTTCGACATGGGCGGCACCACCGCCAAGGCGTGCGTGGCCGTGGGCGGCGAGCCGCTGATCGCGCACAGTTTTGAGTGCGCGCGCGTGTCACGGTTCAAGCGCGGTTCGGGTTTGCCTATATTGATGCCGAGCATCGACCTTATCGAAATCGGTGCGGGCGGTGGTTCGATCGCGCATGTGAATGATCTGGGTTTGCTTAATGTCGGCCCGGAAAGCTCCGGCGCGCAACCCGGCCCGGCTTGTTATGACCAGGGCGGCGTGGAGGCCACCGTCACCGATGCCGACTTGGCGCTCGGTTATCTTAACGCGGACAATTTTCTTGGCGGCGAGATGAAGCTGCGGCGCGACCTCGCCGATGCGGCACTGAACAAACTCGCGGCCAAGCTCAAACTCAGTGCGGCCGATGTGGCGTGGGGCATCTGCGATATCGTCAATGAAAACATGGCGGCCGCCGCGCGCATCCACATCGCCGAGAAAGGCCACGATCCGCGCGAATTCACCATGGTGGCCACCGGCGGTGCAGGCCCCGTGCATGTGGTCGAGGTCGCACGCAAGCTGCAAATTCCGCGCGTGCTCGCGACCATCGCCGCGGGCGCGGGCTCGTGTCTTGGGCTGCTTGCGGCGCCCGCACGCGTGGATCGCGCGTGGTCGAACCCGACGCTGGTGAAAGACATCGACTGGCCGCGCGTGGCCGAGTCCTACAGCGGCCTGCGCGCGGATGCCGAAGCCGAACTCAAATCGGCCGGCGCGAATCTCACCGCGATCAAATGGTATATCGGCGCGGAGATGCGGTACGCGGGCCAGGGGCACAATGTGTCGGTGAGTCTGCCGTGGCGCAAGGTGGGCGCGGCCATGGCGCCCGCGTTGCTAAAAGCGTTTGAAGCCAATTACCGCCAGCTATATGGCCATCTGGTGCCGGGCGCGGCGCCGCAGGTGATTACGTGGCGGCTCACGGGGCGCTCGTTGGTGAAGAGCCACAGCTTCTCTTGGGGTGACGCACGCGTGTCGGCCAAGCCGGTGATGTGCGGCAAGCGCGAGATTTATCTGCCGCTGAAAAAGAAATTCGGCGCGGTGCCGGTGTATGAACGCTACTCGTTGAAACCCGGCACGAGGCTCGCCGGGCCAGTGATATTGGAAGAACGCGAATCGACACTGGTGGTGCCGGTGAAAGCGGATCTGCGCATCTTGCCTGACTACACCGTGTCGGTGACGATCAGGGAGTTTTGATCTTGTTTTATCCGTTCGGGCTGAGCCTGTCGAAGCCCTCTTTCCTGATTTTGCCCTTCGACAAGCTCAGGGCGAACGTAGTTTATTAGGCGCCGCGCATGAAAAATAAACGAACCGCAAAACTCGATCCAATCTCACTCGAAATCCAGTGGAAGCGCCTGGTGTCGATGGTGGACGAAGCCTCCGCCGCGTTCGTGCGCACCTCGTTCTCGGTGCTGGTGCGCGAAGCGAATGATTTTGCCGTGGTGCTGACCGACGCGCAGGGGCGCTCGATTGCGCAATCGGTGCTGTCGATTCCGTCGTTCATCGGCACGCTGCCAGCGACGGTGAAACATTTTCTGCAAAAGTTTCCGCCAAGCACATTGAAACCCGGCGACGTGATGATCACCAACGACCCGTGGATGGGCACCGGTCACATACACGACGTCAACATCGCGATGCCGATTTTTCACAAGAGCAAAATCGTTGCGTACGCGGCGGTGGTGAGCCACATGCCCGACATCGGCGGGCGCATCCGCAACGCCGGCATCCGCGATATCTACGAGGAAGGTTTGCAGATTCCGCGCATCAAGCTCATCAGCGCCGGCAAGCCCGATCAAAACCTGCTCGACATGATCGCGCAAAACGTGCGCGTGCCCGAGCAGACGCTGGGCGACATCTGGGCGCAGGTGGCCGCGTGCAAGATGCTCGAAGAGCGATTGAAACCTTTACTCAGTGAAATCGACATCGAATCGCTGGGCGCGGAAATCCGCCGCCGTTCCGAAGCCGCGATGAAAAAATCCATACGCGACGTGCCCGACGGCGTGTATCACGGCCGCACCCAGCATGACGGTTTTGAAGAGCCAATCATCATCAACGCCACGGTGACGGTGAAAGGCGAAAAATTGTCCATCGACTACACCGGCTCCAGCGCGCAAGTGCCGCGCGCGGTGAATGTGGTGCCGATCTATTGCTTTGCGTATTCGGCGTTCGCGGTGAAAGCGCTGCTGTGCCCCGACGTGCCCAACAACGAGGGTAGCTTCACACCCATCACCACGAGCGCACCGCTGGGTTCGATCTTCAATCCGACGTATCCAGCGGCCAGCGGCGGGCGCGGCATGATCGGGCACATGATGGTTCCCGCGATCATGATGGCGCTGGCGAAGGTGTTGCCAGAGCGCGCGATCGCCGAAGGCTCCAGCAATTCATCGATCACCGTCACCGGCGAGCATCGCGGCCGCCCTTACGCAGCGGTGAATTTCATGAACGCGGGGCAAGGCGCCACCAAACATCGTGACGGTTTTACCATGTTGTCGTTCCCGTCGAATCTCTCCAACACGCCGATTGAAGTATTCGAGCAAATGGCGCCGTTGAGAGTGATCGAACGCGCCATCCGCCGTGGCAGCGGCGGCGCAGGCAAACACAAAGGCGGCGACGGACTCAGATTTGAAGTCGAAGTCGCCGCCGACACGCCGATGATGGCCTCGATGATTATGACGCGCTATAAAACCGCGCCACAGGGCATCTTCGGCGGCGCACCGGGCAAAGTCGGCTCACTGCAACTCAATGGTAAACCGATCAACCCAGCCGATCACTGGGTGCTTAACAAGGGTGATTGTGTGGTGATGGAGACGGCGGGGGGTGGCGGGTATGGTTCGCCGGCTTAATCAGAACGCAGTACCCGCAAGTAATGCCGATCAAACGCCGCAAGCTGACTTTCCAACTCGCTGTAGGGGCCAGGCTCCCATGCGTGCGAGCGCACGCCTTGATATGCATTCGCGCACAGCGCCCAGTCTTGCCGATTGGTGAGATCCCAGAATTCGATAGCGGGTTGCGGGTCGAAGCCCGGTGTTGCTATTGCATCGGGGTGGAAGTACCAGTCGCAGACGATGCGCGTGCGGTCGATGGCGAGCGGGCGTGCGCGATGCACCAGCACGTAGTCGGGATGTAACGACACAAACGCCGAAGGAAACAGCGTGTAGTAGTACACCCGGCCACACTCCTCTGTGGTGAGGCCCGCGAATGGCGGCGCGCAGCGTTTGCCAGTCATGGTCATGCTGCCTTCCGCATTCGACATCCACATCGGGCCGCCGAGCACTGGGCCTTCGGTTAGATCGTTTGCGGTGTTGCGGTATGGCGTTAGTTTATTCAGATGCGGGTGCACGCCGGGGCAGTGGTAGCACTCGCTGTAGTTGTGAAAAAACAGCTTCCAGTTGGCTTCGACTTCGTAGACGGTCTGATGCACGGACTTCAATTCTTGCAATGGCCAATGCTCGAACTTGCCGGTCAATCCGTGCAGCGCCTGGTTGAACGGTTGCGGCTCGGGCGCGAGATTCACGAACAGGAATCCGCGCCACTCGGTGAGCGCCGCTGGCTTAAGACCCCACGACGCTTTGTCGAAGCCCGCGACATCCTGCATATGCGGCGCCGCCTTTAGCGTGCCGTCGAGGCCATACGTCCAGGCGTGATACGAGCAGCGCAGTGCATCGCCGAGTTGTCCGCGATGCTCTGTACACAGCCGTGTGCCGCGATGACGGCAAAAGTTATGGTGTGTGCGAATCTCGCCCGCGCCATCGCGCAACACGATCACGCTTTCATTGCCGCTCTGGTGCAAAAAGTAGCTGCCGTTTTCCGGCAGTTGAGTCACGTGCCCCGCGAGCAGCCAGCTCCGGCGAAAAACCCGCTCCTGCTCAAGCCGCCAGATTTCGCTGCTGTTAAAGTACTCAGCGGGCAGCGTGCATTGGCCGTGGCTGGTTCGCATGCTTTAGGTTGAACGCAACCCCTCGCGCATCACCTGCTCTGCAAAGCGCATGTCCGCCACGTCTTCAAAGCGGATTTTCCTGCGGATTGCGTTGCATGCAAGCATAGCGTCGCGCAGCCACTCTAGCCCGGCGCCCTGCTGTATCGGGTTCACGTTCCAGATGCCGCTCGCCATGTAGCCGCTGCATGCATCGGCGAGTGTTTTCATTGGAACGTCCGGCATGTAGCTCGCGATGGCTTCGGCCAGCGCGCGCCCGTCGTGCGCGGCGATCCAGCGTTGCGTGCGGTACATGGCGCGCGTCATGCGCAGCACGGTATCGGGGTCGCGTTCGATGAAGGCGCGCGTGGTGTTGAGCGTGGTGTACGACGTGGGGCCGCGGCTCGCGGCGGCGTACCAGATGTGCCCCGCGCCCTCGTCCACCAACTGCTGCGCGAACGGCTCGAACACCTGTATCACGTCGATCTCGCCGGCGCGCAGCAGGGCTGCGTTTTCCCCCATGCCGCGCGCGGGTGTGCGCTTGAGTTGCGCCGGGTCCATGCCCGCCAGCCGGATGTCGTGTTGCAGGCAATACCAAGGCGTAGGCACCTCGCTTACCACCGCGAGGGTTTTACCAACAAGATCGTTCATGCGGAAATTTTCGTTCGGCGCGCGGCCGATCAGGTAAAACGGATCGCGCCCTACCACCTCGCAGAACCCCACCAGACCGCTCGCGGGGTTTTCATCCAGCGCGTGCAGCAGGCGCATGGGGCCGCCCCACGACACATTGCCCGCGCCCGACAGCAGGCCCGCCAAGGTTTTGTCGGCGGCAGCGGACATTTGCAGGCGCACTTCAACGCCCTCGGCGTCAAACGCGCCTATCGCAAACGCGGCATAAAATGGCGTATAAAAAACAGCGCGAAAATTTTCAATCAGCGTGACGGGCATTTGTTTCCTGTAAATAATTCGACTGTGTGAGGCGCCGTATATCTGCCCGTTGAAACATAACCATTACGGTTTCTTGGCCACGGGCTTGGGCGGCGGCTCCGGCTTGGTGGGGCTCACACCCGTCGGCGCAAAGTAGGTGCTCGCCAGCGTGCGCGTGGCGCGCCACGGCACTTCGGTGACTTCGGTCTCTTCGTTGACGGTGCGTTGCATTCTCACCGTGCCGGCGATTTCGTTGTCGCTGATGGCCTTGCCGGTGAAGGTGTGAGTGACCAGCCCCGTGCCGTCTATGGTCATGGCCAGCGTGAAGTTGATGTCCTCGCCGCGCAGTGTCATTTTGTCGAGCACGCCGCGGCGGTTGCCGTTGCGCACCACGCCTTCGGCCTTCTGGAAATTCTGCTCGATCACGGCGTCGTACTTGCGCTTGGCGCCCACGTAGTCGAGCTCCCACGTCCAGTAGCCGGCCACGCGTGCGGGCACGAACCACAGAAACACCGAGGCGCTATCGACCGTATCGGTCTGATCCGCGGGCCAGGTGCCCAGATCCCAGATGTTGGTGAGCACGCGCGTGCCGGGCTTGGCCTCGGCGAGTATCTTGGTGCGCAGCATGCGCTGCATCTCCGGCCACAGCCACATGGTTATCACCGTGGCGTCGCGTATGTCGGCGTCGAACACGTCACGCACGTAAAACTGCACACGCTCGGACATGCCCAATTTCTTTGCTTCGGCGTTGGATTCGCGCACCAGCTTCTCGTCGATATCCACGCCCCAGCCGCGCACCTTGTTGTTGGATTTAGCGGCGGTGAAAACTATACGTCCGTCGCCGGAGCCGAGATCAACCACCACGTCGTTGTCCTTCAACTGCGCGATGCGGATCATGCGATCGACGTTTTCCTGCGCGCTGCCGACGAAAATTGAAAAACGTTCCTGCGCGGATGCAAAATTGGCGGCGCACAACAGCCCGCAAATGAGTAGTAATCGGATCATCAGATTTAGTTTTGGTAAGAATGAAAGAACGCCGCGAATTCTAATGCGGCGGCGCGGCGCTTGCCAGTAGAAGCGTAGGCCTAACGTAAGCAATTGTTTTTATTGACTATTTTTCGCAGTCGCGCCAGCGGCTATTCTGCTAACCTAATTGTGAAATCAGGAGAACGACATCATGTTGACACTGTGGGGCAGGCCGACTTCGGGGCGCACGCAAAAAGTGCTGTGGACGCTGGCGGAGATTGGCATGGAGTTTGAATTCATCCTTGCCAGCGCGACGATGGGGCCGGGGGGCCATGTGTCAAAGGGCAACAAGCCGTTCGGCGTGGTCGATAGCGATGACTATCGCACGAAGAATCCCAACGGCCGCGTGCCGACCATAGACGACAATGGCTTCGTGCTGTGGGAGTCAAACTCCATCGTGCGTTACCTGGCGATGCAGTACGCGCCCGATCTGCTCTACGGCAACGATATCAAGACGTTTGCCTCGGCGAGCCGCTGGCTTGATTGGGAGAACAACGAGTTGCTGCCGCCGCAGCACGAGATGGTGATGCATCTGATACGCCTGCCGGAACATCAGCGCGACGCAAAAGAACTCGAACACGCCTGCAAGTCGTTTCACAAATCGCTCAAGATCATGGACGAGCAACTGGCGAAAACGCGCTACATCTGCGGCGAGCGGTTTACCTACGGCGACATTGCGCTTGGGTTACGTGTGCACCGCTGGTATTTGTTCAACCTCGAATCGCCGCGCGTGCCGAATGTCGAACGCTGGTACGCCGGGATCAAGACGCGGCCCGCATTCCACAAGTGGACCGCGGATCCGGCGCATCATGTCGAGGGTTAGAGTTCGCCATTCAACTTTCGAGGTATGCTGAACGCAACGCAGATCGGCCCCTTGCTCCGCTTGCGGGGGAAGGCTGGGATGGGGGCGAGCAACGAGCCGCCCACCCCTAACCCTCTGCTGCTCTTCAAGTGCGCCCTTGCCCCGCGCAAACCGCGCGCAAGGGAGGGGACGAATTGGTTTGGACGTGGCACGTATCGACAAATATGTGTCGCTGCACAACATTCGCCGTCTATTTGCTGGAACGATTGGACTGGCGTATCCGCTCTTTGCGTGTCTTGCGGCCCATGATCTTGTTCAACAGCGCTTGAGCGGGATTAACCGAATACGCGCCGCATTTGCCGCAGACTGAATGTTTGACATCCACCGCCACCAGCAGCTCGCCCTGTGAGCCGTGCTTTGCGTCGGCGATGCCGGCTTGCTTCAATGATTCCTCGCCGCACTTCCAGCAGGTGAGTTCGGTGAATACTTTTGCTACGGCTTGTGCCTCTTCCATGTGATCTCCTTGTGTGCGTTTGTGGCGCGGTTCGCGAAAGCGCAAACCGCGCATGATTCGACCAGAATCAATCGGTTGTATCGCCGCGCCTGGCGCGGCACGCGGCAAATGCGGTCGGGAAAAATAAGGGCTTCGTCAGCAGAATCTGTGGGTGAGTTTCACCCATTTTAGGAAGCTGGGTGTTTACCTGGTTGAACAATCTGATGAGCGAAGTTATCCACGGGCGCGCGTGCGGCTCCCTCCATAGAGCCAGA
>CAMDLH010000130.1 GCA_945901405.1 Bordetella parapertussis
CGAAAGGTTAAACCACAAGACCGAAGTCACCATCGGAAAAATCTGTTGCTTAGAGACGCAAAAAATGTAAAAACATGTTCTTAATCAGTTACTTGGGAAAATACCCTAGCAAAACTCACCCATTGTTTCTGCTGACGAACCGGAAAGAAAGATCATGGCCACAATGACTGGAACGAGTTCAAGCGATACCATCGTCGCGGGTAGCGGCGATGACGTAATAAACAGCGGCAACGGCGACGATGTCATTGATGGCGGCACAGGCAACGACACCCTGCGTGGCGGCGCGGGCAACGACACACTGGTCTACGTGCTGTCCGACAATCTTTCGGCTGAAGGCTCAGACGATCTCTATGTGGGCGGCTCTGGGATTGACACGGTTCGACTTGTACTGACCGAAGCCGAGTACCTCGCCATTAAGGACCAATTGTTAATCCAGATGGGTGAGTTCGAAGACGCCTTCACCACCTTCGCCCAATCCTGTATTTCTTTTTTGATGAACGCGGCGTATTGCTCCGGCGTGTTGGTGAATGGTTCCGCGCCCAGCGCGATGTAGCGCTCGCGTGTGTCGGAGTTTTTGATCGCGGTGGTGGCCACTCTATTGACCCGCGCGATGACGTCTTTCGGCAGCGCCGCCTGGCCAAAAAACCGTACCAGGTGGTTGATTCGTAACCGGGCCACCCCGGTTCCGACACCGTCGGAATATTGAGCAGCACCGCCGAGCGCGTTTTGCCGGTGACCGCGATGGGATTTAGTTTGCCACCGCACACAGCAGCGGGCCGACGTTGGCGATGAGAAAATCACATTGGTTCGCCGTCACCTCGGATGCGATATTGCCGTTGGCCTCCGGACGAGTGTCGATCACCCATTGCTGCCGGTGATCTCCGTGAGCTTGGGAGAGAGAGGTCGCATCAACGCGTTCGCGCGGCCGCCGGGCGGAAACGGCAGGATCACGCGCGCCGGTTTTGACGGAAATTATTGTGCGTCTGCTGCATGCAGACCCTATCCCATCAAAATGGTGGCTGCAACCAGAGATTTTCGGTCTTTCATGTGTCCCGCATCTCCTGACAATTACGCTCGCGATAGAGCGTTGCTGCTGATAAACAGATTTCGAGATCGAAACGCCGCCGGGCTTTCCAGCAGCAAAACCACGCGAAGAGCGGCAAGTGATGACGCGAACCAAGGGCGGCGCAGCTTGCGCTCAGCGTCCGCCGCCCACGCGGGTATCGCAAGTCCGCAGTCACACGCCAGTTGTTCGGCGGTAGCGGCCAGATAAGCGTCCTGCACAAGGCCGATGTCGCCGAACTTTGGCGCAAGCAACTCCGGCATCGGCGACAATGCCTCCGGCGATGGAGCAGCATAAAATTCATCGAGAAAATTCGCCAGGCAACGGTCGAAGTCGTCGCCTTCCAGCGTGCGCCGTGCAACCTGGGCCAGGGTTTTCGGTCTCATATTTTGCCCTCTTCAAAAAGGCCCTCCACCAAGTACTGGGTCTTCACGGATATACGGCTAGCCGGGTAATACTGACTGACCAGATCGAGCACCTCGTGCGCGGAATTGAGCTTCAAATGGCGAATCAGGAACTGGATGTCGCCCACATCCGTCGACTCATTCGACGTGCCTCCGATTCGCGCGGCCATGCATTTCATCGCCAACAGGTATTCCGGCACCGGCATCGTCAGGCGCAAGTGCTCAAATCGCGGAAGATTACCCACGGTCGTTTCGTGGCGTTCGGACACAAAGCCCTTGACACCATCGTTGAGCCAGTCAGCAGGCAACTTTTGCTCCGAGGCTATGCCGCTTGCGACTTCACGTATGGTTTGCGCGGGCTGAAATAGTGCGTCTACGTCCTTGGTCGTCGGCCGGGCATTGAATGCCAGCACCATCACCGTTCCGCCGAACAGACATATTTCTCCCGTGACGCCCCGCTTGCCCAGCTCGTCAGATAGACTTTGCAACCCGCGCAATATCGCTTCGCGG
The DNA here is from genome assembly GCA_945901405.1 of Bordetella parapertussis. GTDB lineage: Bacteria > Pseudomonadota > Gammaproteobacteria > Burkholderiales > SG8-41 > CAMDLH01. Next base: position 1,978 of record CAMDLH010000130.1, read on the forward strand.
GTGAGCGTGGAGTCAGTTGATTTGTCATTCCCACTCATGGTGAAGCGAGGTTAACCCAGAGTGCACGGTTTCTCCACCAACGCCGCGCGAACAAGCCGCCGCGCGAACAACAATTCCATAACTAATTGTTTTTATTGACTATTTTGACGCCATCAAGTGCAGATACTTTTCTTGCAACTGCTCTTTGGTCTCGACCACCTCGGGATTGAACGGGATGCAATCCACCGGGCACACGATCTGGCATTGCGGTTTGTCGAAGTGGCCGACGCATTCGGTGCACTTCGCGGGATCGATGACATAGATTTCTTCACCGGCCGAAATGGCGTCGTTCGGGCACTCGGGCTCGCACACGTCGCAGTTGATGCATTCGTCAGTGATCATCAACGCCATTATTTGTTCTCGCGTTCCTTGATTTTCGCTTTCAGCCGCTTTGCCACGCGCGGCGATACGAATTTGGACACATCGCCGCCGAGTATGGAGATTTCGCGCACCAGCGTCGCCGACAAAAACATGTATTCCTCGCTGGGCGTCATGAAGACGGTTTCCATGTCGGGGAGCATTTTGCGGTTCATGCCAGCGAGTTGAAATTCGTAATCAAAATCCGACACCGCGCGCACACCGCGTATGGTCACGCGCGCGCGATGCTTTTGCATGAAGTGGATGAGCAACCCGGAGAAGCCGGTGACGGATACGTTTTTCAGGTCGGCGAATTCCTGGCGCGCGATTTCGATGCGTTCATCGAGTGTGAACATCGGGCGCTTGGATTTGCTGTCGGCGACCGCGAGTATCACGTGGTCAAAGAGCTTGGCCGAGCGCCGCACCAGGTCTTCATGGCCGCGGGTGATGGGATCGAATGTTCCGGGATAAACCGCTCTGTTTTTCATGTCGTGTGCCCGATGTGCATGAGTAGTTGATAACTGACTTGCCCCGCTTTGCCCTGCTTTAGTGACTGCCAGCCCGCGGGCAGTTCGGTCTTGCGCGCACTTTCGCAATACACCATTGCCCCAGGTGCGAGTCTTGGCGGCAACACCGCCAGCGCCGCGCCCCACGCGTTGGCCGCAAACGGCGGATCGAGAAACACCACGTCGTATTGCGCGCAATCCTGTTTGATGAATTCTAGCGCATCGGCCCGAATCAACTCCACCTGCATTGCATTGAGCGCCAGCTTGCTTGCCTGCAACGCCTTGAAGGTGAACGCATCGCGCTCGAGCATCACCACGCGTTTGGCCCCGCGCGAGGCGGCTTCGAAACCTAACGCGCCGCTGCCGGCGTATAGATCAAGGCAGGTCTTGCCCGTGAGGTCTTGCCCCAGCCAGTTGAACAGCGTCTCACGCACGCGATCAGGCGTGGGCCGCAGGCCTTCACGATCGGGGAAGTTGATCAGCCGGCTGCGCCACGTGCCGCCGATGATGCGTACACGGTTGGCCTTCAACGCAGGTCAGCGCGCGGCGGCGGCCGCGGCTTCCTCCGCGCCCACCACCACCGTGACGAGTTTCGCCGGATCGATGTGTTTGGCGAATGCGCGCTTGATGTCCGCGATAGTGACGCGCTCGACGTTGGCGGAAAATTCGTCCAGATAGGTAAGCGGCAGTTTGTAGAAGCCGATCACCGCGAGGTAGTCGTGTATCTTGCGATTGCTGTCGATGCGCAGCGGAAAGCCGCCGATGATGTTTTTCTTCGCGGCATCGAGTTCGTCCGCGGTCGGCCCCTGCTCGATGTAATCGCGCAGCGTTTTCATCAGCACTTCGACGGCCTGCTTGGCCTGATCCTTGCGCGTCTGCATGCCCATCACGAACGGGCCGCGCTGCTGCATCGGCGAAAAATAACTGTAGGCCGAATACGCGAGCCCGCGCTTCTGGCGTATCTCTTCGTTAATGCGCGAGGCGAATCCGCCGCCGCCCAGCACGTAGTTGCCGACGAACAGCGGGAAATAATCCGCGTCGCCGCGGCTGATGCCGACGTTGCCGACAAAAATATGGCTTTGCGCCGCGTGATGCGGAATCATGCGCGTGGCGGCGGTATCGAGCACATTCGCGGCCGGCATCACCGGATCGGCGCCGCCCTCGGGCAACCCGGCGGTAATGCGCTCGGCAATCGCCTCGGCCTCGGCGCGCGTCACGTCGCCCATGATCGCGATCACCGCGTGCCGCGCCTGATAATGCGCGCGATAAAACGCCACCAGATCGTCACGCGTGATCTTCGGCACCGATTGCAGATCACCCGACGAACGAAACCCGTACGGATGATCGCGATACAGCAGTTGATACAGGTTGCGTCCGGCGATGGCGCCGGGTTGAATGTCGGATTCCTTGATCGCGCTGATGAGCCGCGTGCGTTCGCGCTCCAGTGACTTCGCCGGAAACACCGGCTTCGTCAACACGCGCGTGAATATCTCCAACGCCGCTTCGCGTTCGCCGCGCGCGGACAATGTGCGCAACGCGAGGCCCGCACGATCGGTATCGAAGCGGCCCGACAACCCAGCCCCGATGTCGGCCACGCGCCGCGCGATTTCGTCTTCGTCCATGCCTTCGGACCCTAGCCGCATGATGCCGTTGGTCATGCTGGCGACACCGGCCTTGCCGGCGCGGTCGTAACCGGAGCCGGCGGGGAACTCGATGCTTAAATCAAGCATCGGCAGATCACGGTTTTCGACAAAATAAACGCGCGCGCCGTTTTTGGTCTGCCAGTGTTGTATCGGCAAAATGGCGTGCGCCACACCGCACACAAAAAAACTCAATAAAAACAAATACTTGTGAATTCTCATATTCAGACTCATACACTTAGTTTGCATGGCGCAGCCCCGCTGGCGGCTTGGCAGTACGTGCCTTGTCGACCGGCTGCGGATCGAGCACTGCCACTGTCAGCGCATCGTCGATCAGATATTTGCGCGCGACTTCGCGCACTTGTTCCGATGTCACCGCGCGTAATTTTTCGGTCATCAGATCCAGTTGCTTGTGCGACAGGCCGGCCATCTCGACCGAGCCGATACGCCGCGCCTGCGCGAACATCGAATCGAGTTCATACACCTTGCCCGCGATCACCTGTGATTTGATGCGCTTGAGTTCCTCTTCGGTGACGCCTTCATCAATGATTTTTTGTACCTCGCGGCGCAGCGCCTGTTCAAGCTCCTCGACCGTGCGGCCCACGCTGGGCGTGCCGCTCAAATAAAAAAATCCCGGGCCGCGCCCTACGCCGTCGTAGCCGGCATCGGCACCCGAGGCGATCTGCGTGCCGCGCACCAGCTCGCGCGTGAAGCGCGCGGACGCGCCGCCATCGAGCACGCTTGCCAGCATGTTGAGCGCGTACGGCTCCCAGTCGTTTTCCGCGTCGCGCAGCTTCGGCGCGCGATACATCATCGCCAGATACGGGCGCTCGGCCGGCGCTTTCACCGAGATGCGCTTGATGCCGGTTTGCTCGGGTTCATCCTGTGGTTTGCGTTGCGGCAGCGGCCTTGACTTTAGCGGGCCGAAGTTTTGTTCCGCCAGTTTAAAAACTTCCTGTGGCGACACATCGCCCACCACCACGATCACGGCGTTGTTGGGCGCGTACCAGCGATCATAAAACTCGCGCGCATCCTCGGCGCGCATGCTCTGAAGATCGCTCATCCAGCCCACCACCGGGTTGCGGTACGGATGCGCGCGCAGCGCGGTGGCCATCAGTTGTTCATACAGCAGCGAGTGCGGACGATCTTCGGTGCGCCAGCGGCGCTCCTCCATCACCACCTTGATCTCTTTGGCGAATTCGTCGGGCGCGATCAGCGCATTGACCATGCGGTCGGCCTCCAGCTTCAGCATCAGCGGCAACTGGGATTTTTGTATGGTCTGAAAATAACCGGTGTAATCGCGGCTGGTGAACGCGTTGTCGCGCCCGCCAGCGGCGGCGACGATCTTGGAGAAGTCCCCCGTGGGGATTTCTTTCGTGCCCTTGAACAGCATGTGCTCAAGCACGTGTGCCACGCCGGTGAGGCCATTGACTTCATCGACGCTGCCGACTTTATACCAGACCATCGACACCACCACCGGCGCGCGGCGGTCGGTCTTGACGATTACACGCAAGCCGTTGGCGAGCGTGTGTTCGACGGCGGGCGTGCCGGCGGCTTGCGCCGCGCCCGCGGCCAATAATGCAGCCGCCGATAAGTACGCGAATAAGTATTTAAGCATCATACGAAAAGGATACATTGTGATTGGAGCCGTAGAGTAAGGGGTTTCGGGTAAAATTGTAACCAAATTCCATTGAAGCCATTGAAGCATACGCGCGCCGCCGCACACCCTGCACGCGCGGCTCGCGTGGCCCGCTTAAGACCCACACACCCATGTTTGGTTTCCTCAAAAAATTACGCAAGGCCGCCGAGCCGCCGCCGGAGCAACCGCGGGACGCCGTGGCGGCGCTTCGGGTAGCCGAGGCCGCGCCGCCCGAGCCGGAGAAAGAAGCCGAATCCAGCGGCTGGTTTTCGCGCCTGAAGGCAGGGCTGACCAAAACCCGCGCGCAACTGAATCAAAAAGTTGCCGGGCTGTTTGGCGCGGGCCGCAAGCTGGACGAAGCGTTTTTCGAGGAACTCGAAACCGTGCTGCTCGGCGCCGATGTCGGCGTCGGCGCCACCACCAAGCTCATCGATGAGTTGCGCGTGCACGCCAGGATAGAGCGCTATACCGAGGCTTCCGAGTTACGCGAGGCGCTGGCCGAAATCATGTACCACATGCTGCAGCCCATCGAGCAGCCGCTGAACGTCGGCACGCACAAGCCGTTCGTCATCATGCTCGCGGGCGTCAATGGCGCGGGCAAAACCACCTCCATCGGCAAGCTCGCGCACTATTATCAAGCGCAGGGCAAGACAATATTGCTGGCGGCGGGCGACACCTTTCGCGCGGCGGCGCGCGAGCAACTGATGGCGTGGGGCGAGCGTAATAACGTCGCGGTCGTCAGCCAGAGCGGCGGCGACGCGGCTGCGGTGATCTTCGATGCGGTCAGCGCCGCATCCGCGCGCGGCATCGACATTGTGCTCGCCGACACCGCGGGCCGCCTGCCGACGCAACTGCACCTGATGGAGGAAATCAGAAAAGTAAAACGCGTCATCGACAAGGCACTGCCCGGCGCGCCGCACGAAATATTGATCGTGCTTGACGCCAATAACGGCCAGAACGCACTCACGCAGGTGAAAGCGTTCGACGACGCGCTCGGTGTCACCGGTCTGGTGCTGACCAAGCTCGACGGCACCGCCAAGGGTGGTGTGCTCGCGGCAATTGCACACATGCGCGCGGGCAAGGCGGGCACGAAGCCGATCCCCGTGCGCTTCATCGGCGTGGGCGAAGGCATCGATGATCTACGTCCGTTCAAGGCAGATGAATTTGTGGAAGCGCTACTTGGGGAATAAATTCGAGTGTTTAGTGTTAAGTTAACCCCGGGAATCGTGGTTAATTCGCGTTCGTCACCAACCCACAACTCATCACTCAACACTAAAAACTAAACACTGTTCTCATGATCTCACTGAGCGCCGTTCACAAGCGCTACCCCGGTGGCTACGAAGCATTGAAGGACGTGTCGTTCACCGTCAATCCGGGCGAGATGGTGTTCATCACCGGACACTCCGGCGCGGGGAAAAGCACGCTGTTGAAACTGATGGCCGCGATCGAGCGCCCCACCAGCGGCAATGTGCTGGTGAACGGGCAAAACATCGGCACGCTGCGCGCCTCCGCGATTCCGTTCTTGCGGCGCAATTTCGGCCTGGTGTTTCAGGATCACAAGTTGCTCTTTGACCGCTCGGTGTACGACAACGTGATGCTGCCGTTGCATATCGTCGGCTTTGACCGCGCCGAGGCGGCCAAGCGCGTGCGCGCCGCGCTCGACAAAGTCGGGCTGCTCGGCAAGGAGAAGGCCAATCCGGTGGCGCTGTCGGGCGGCGAGCAGCAGCGCCTCGCCATCGCGCGCGCCATCGTGCATCGCCCGGCGTTTTTGCTGGCGGATGAGCCCACCGGCAATCTCGATGCGGCGTATGCGATTGAGCTCGGCGAGTTGCTGCGTTCGTTTAACCAGGTCGGCGTCACCGTGGTGATCGCCACGCACGACGATCAACTCGCCGCGCGCCTGAAGCCGCGCCTGATCACGCTCGATCACGGGAGAATCGCCGCGTGAAAAACTGGCTCTATCAGCATTGGCGCAACCTCGGCGCCACGCTGGGGCGGCTCGCGCGCACGCCGCTGGCGAGCCTGCTCAACATCGGCGTCATCGGCATCGCGCTGGCGTTGCCGCTGGGTTTGTACGTGGTGCTCACCAATGCGCAGGGCTTCGCGCGCGAGCGCGCGCCCACGCCGCAACTGAGTGTTTTTCTTGCCGTCGACGCCAAGCCCGCCGATGCGCAAGCCATCACCGCGCGGCTCAAGAGTCACGCCGGCGTGAAGACGCATCGCTTCGTGGCGCGCGATGCGGCCCTTGCCGAACTGAAAGCGCGCTCCGGTCTTGCGGACGTGATCGACAGCCTCAATCAAAATCCGCTGCCCGATGGGTTCGTGGTCGAGGCTCGCGACGGCTCGGCGGCGTCGCTCGAGGCCTTGCGCGAGGAAATGAAGCGCTGGCCCAAGGTGGCGCACGTGCAGCTTGATTCGGCATGGGCGCGCAAGCTCGACGCGGTGCTGCGCGTCGGTCAGCTTGCGCTGCTGATGCTGGCCGGCGTGCTCGCGTTCGCGCTAGCCGCGATCACCTTCAACACCATACGCTTGCAGGTGCTGACCCAGCGCGAGGAGATCGAAGTGGCCAAGTTGATCGGCGCCACCGATGCGTTTATCCAGCGGCCGTTTTTGTATTACGGCGCGCTGCTGGGGCTGGCGGGCGGGCTGGCGGCGTGGGCCATCGTGTGGGGCGGGCTATACCTGCTCAACAACGGGCTGGCCGAACTCGCCCAGCTTTACGGCGCGAGCTTCCGGCTGCAACACCTGTCCTTGCCCGATAGCTTGGCGCTGTGCCTGGCCGCCGGCTTGCTCGGCTGGCTGGGGGCGGCGCTGTCACTGCGGCGGCACCTGGCGGCTTTTGACCCGCGCTAAAGCCTTTTCGATGTGTTTGTAAGTATCTGTTTTTAAACAGTATTTTTCACTCCTGAGCCGTTGGCAGAAGACTCGGTGCGGAACTTTTACGCGGACTGGCACTCTCAGATCACGAGTGCTAAAATTTCAGGCATTAAGGGAGTAACTGGATTATGAGTACCGCTTTAGCCACGATGCCGTCCCTCGCGGGCAGCCTCGACACTTACATTCATTCGGTAAACGCGTTTCCGCTGCTCACGCAAGAGCAGGAGACCGACTACGGCCGGCGTCTGCGCGACCACGGCGACCTTGAGGCGGCGCGCCAGTTGGTGATGTCGCACCTGCGCGTGGTGGTGTCGATTTCACGTGGGTATCTGGGCTATGGCCTGCCGCAAGCCGACCTGATTCAAGAGGGCAACGTCGGCCTGATGAAGGCCGTCAAGCGCTTTGACCCGGAACGCGGCGTGCGGCTGGTGTCGTTTGCCGTGCACTGGATCCGCGCCGAGATGCACGAATACATTCTGCGCAACTGGCGCATCGTCAAGATCGCCACCACCAAGGCGCAGCGCAAGTTGTTTTTCAATCTGCGCAGCATGAAGCCCAGCCTGAACACGCTGGGCCACGACGAAGTGAAATCCATCGCCAAGCAACTCGGCGTCAAAACCGAGGAGGTCGTCGAAATGGAAACCCGCCTCGGCGGGCAGGACATGGCGCTCGAATCGTCATCGAATGACGACGAGGATAGTTACGGTCCGATTTCGTATCTCGCCGCCCATGACGCCGAACCGCTGGAAGTCATCGAACACGAACAAAGTGCGCGTCTGCGCGGCGAAGGCCTCGAACAAGCGCTCGCCAGCCTCGACGCGCGCAGCCGCCGCATCATCGAAGCGCGCTGGCTCAGCGAAAAAGACCCCGCCACGCTGCATGATCTCGCGGATGAATTCGGCGTCTCGGCCGAACGCATACGGCAGATAGAAGCGAAGGCGCTGGGCAAGATGAAGGGTGCCATGGAGACGTTGAGCGCCGCCGCGTAAGCCTGTCATCAGGCCGCAACAATGCGCACGCGGCTGATGCGATCATGCAAGGCGGCGTGCGGCGGCCGCCTCAGCAACACTATGTTGGTCAACAGGTAAATCAACAGCGGCCCAAACATCACTAGCATCCACGGCAAGCCGTCGTTGCCCACCAGCCATTCGGGCGCGAACCAGTCGGCGCGTTTGAGCTGGCGTTCCAGTTCGGATAGTTTTTCCTTGTAGGCAGGTTGATCGCTGTCGGATTCGGATCGAACTTGAGTGTGATCCATGTAGGCGCGTTGCAGATTGCCGCGATAATTGCCTAGCCAGTTCAGAGCAAGCGCCGGAATCACCACCAGGAACACCGGCAGCAACCACGCCAGGGCGTAGTGACGCGCGCGCTGACCGCGTCCGCCAGACTCGTCATAACGCACGCCCATAACCCGTTGCCCCGGCGAGCGCCCGGTGACGGTCACGATCCATAACAGCAAGACCAGGGCGACAGTTGATCCACCAACCGCGACTAATACAAACACCACTATGTTGCCCATGCTGCCGATGGTATTGGAAGATAGCATCGAGAAGTGCGCCACCAGAAATCCGCAGAACGCGCCGAGCGTCAACAGCAGTAGATCAAGAGTGAACGCGATGCATCGTCCGAACAACATGAAACACCTAATTTACCTTCTACATTGAATTTTATCGCGTACGTTCGCGCGCCAGCAACGCCAGTCCGCTGCCCACGGAAACAAATTCATCCCCCGCGACGATCTTGTTCGCGCCGAATCGCGACTCGAAGCGCTGCCGCACCAGCGGCACGAACGAGGTGCCGCCGGTCATGAAGACGACCGAGATATCCGCTTCCGTCATGTTCGCCTGCGTCAGCGCCTCACTGCACGCGGCTTCAACCGCGTTCACGTCGCGTGTTATCCATTGTTCAAAGTCGCTGCGGCTTACGCTGCAATTCAGTTCTATCGGCGGATGATTGAACGTGAGTTGCGCGTGTTCCGAAGTGGACAAGGCTGTCTTGCACTGGTTGACCGCCTGATAAAGGTGAAAGCCCAGTTCGTGCTCCAGAAAAATCCGCAGGCTGGCGATTTTTTCGGGCGCATCGCTCACCAATTCGATCTTGCGCAATTCGCGTAACACATCGGGCCGCTTCAAAAACGACAACCGGTGCCAGTGTTCAAACTCGAAATAAATCCACTTCGGCACTTCGAGCCATTTGTTCTCGGGGCGGTACTTGCTGCCCTTGCCGAACGCGGGGGCGATCACGTTGTCGATGATGCGAAAATCCAGCGTGTCGCCGGCGATGCCCACGCCCGCATGCGCCAACGCCTGAGTAGCGCCCGTGCGCGGGTCGAACTTCACGATTGAAAAGTCGCTGGTGCCGCCGCCGAAGTCAGCCACCAGAACCGTGGCCGGTTCGTTGAGCCGGCGCGCAAAAAAATACGCCGCCGCCTCGGGCTCCAGCGCGAGATTGATGTTGGTGAATCCCGCTTTTGCAAATGCCGTTCGCAGCCGCGTTTGCGCGATGGCGTCTTCGCCGCCACCGGCGAATTTCACCGGCCGGCCCACCGTGACGGCTTGCGAAAAATCAACCTCGCCATCGGGCCATTGCGCCGCTTTTACCAATCCGCGCAGAAAGTCGGCGACGATTTCCTCGAGCGTGTAGTCGCGCCCGTGGATCGTCGATTTTGAAAACGTCTTGCTCGACAGAAACGTTTTTACCGATTGAATCAGCCTTGCGTCTTCGCCGTGATGCAGAAAGGCCTCGATGGCATCGGGGCCGCAGAAAACGCGCGTTCGCGGATGCAGGCTTTCGCTGTCATCATTGACGTAACACAACACCGAACGGAACGTCGAAAGCGCGCCTTGCGCCGATGGAAACACCAAAGTCGTGGTGGCGCCGGTATCGTCACACAACGAAACCACCGTGTTGGTGGTGCCAAAATCGACGCCAAGATGGTAGCGGTTGCCGCGTGGCGCCCGCACGGGAGAGATCAGGGCGCGGCCTTGATCAGTATGCGAATGTCGTTGAGCAGCGCCTGCGCGTTGGTGCCGTATTGCGCGAACAGCCGCAACTGGCCGTTGTGATCGAGGATGTAGCTGCCCGCCGAGTGGTCGACGGTGTAGCCGCCTTTATCGAGCGGCTTTTTGTTGACGTAAATCTTGAATTCCTTTGCCGTGCGCAAGGTTGCGTCCATGTCGCCATACAAACCAGTGAACGACGGATTGAACTGCGGCACGTATTGTTTCAACACCTCGCGCGTGTCGCGCTCGGGATCGACGGTGACGAACAGCACTTGCAGCCTGGCTGCGTCGGGGCCCAGGTCTTTGGCGACCTTGGCCAGCTCGGCCAGCGTTACCGGACACACATCCGGGCACTGCACGAAGCCGAAGAACAGCACGATGACCTTGCCCTTATAGTCGGCGAGTGTGCGGCGCTGGCCGTTGTGGTCGGTGAGTTCGAGCGACTTGCCGAAGTTCGCGCCCGTGACATCGGTCAACTGGAATTTCGGCGCGTTCTGCGCCGGTTTGTCGCACGCCGCGAGCGCCGTCAGCAAAAGCAAAGTCGCGAAAGCGCGCAACAGAAACATGGCCCGCGGCAACTCAGAGCTTGATGAGGAAATAGTGATCGACTAGCAGCGCCGCGAACAGCGCCGTCAGGTAGACGATGGAATAGCGAAACGTGCGCCGCGCCAGAGCATCGCTGTAGTCGGTGTAAATCTTCACCGCGTACCACAGAAAACCCGCGCCCAGCGCCAGCGCCGATACCAGGTAAATCACCCCCGACAGGCGCACGGTGAACGGCAGCATCGAGCACGCCAGCAAGATGAAGGTGTACAGCAGAACATGCAGCCGCGTGAATTTGTCGCCGTGCGTCACCGGCAGCATGGGCACGCCGGCCTTGGCGTATTCTTCCTTGCGATACAGCGCCAGCGCCCAGAAATGCGGCGGTGTCCACGCGAAGATGATGAGGAACAATGTGAGCGCTTCCGCCGATACGTCGCCCGTGACCGCGGCCCAGCCCAGCACCGGCGGCATCGCGCCGGATGCGCCGCCGATGACGATATTTTGCGGCGTGTTGGGTTTAAGGATCACGGTGTAAATCACCGCATAACCGACGAAGGTGGCGAGTGTCAGCCACATGGTCAGCGCGTTGACCCATTGATACAGCACGGCCAGCCCGATGCCGCCGACCACGCCCGAAAACACCAGCGTCTGCATCGAATTCACCTGGCCGCTGGGCAGCGGCCGCGCGCGCGTGCGCATCATGATGGCATCGATTTTTTGCTCGACCAGACAGTTAAACGCCGCCGCCGCGCCCGCCACCAGCGCGATGCCGAGCGTCGCCGCGAGCAATATCTGCGGCGGCACCATGCCGGGCGTGGCGAGAAACATGCCGATCACCGCGGTAAACACGATGAGCGACACCACGCGCGGCTTCATCAGTTGATAAAACTGCTGTGCGCGGGTGCCGGGCGTGAGGTTGGCGGTGTTGGATGTAGAGGACAATTTAGAACCGGGACCGCAAAGAAAGCGCGAAGTTTAGCACCACCAGCGCCACGAGCAAGAGCGCGGCGCACGCGTTGTGGGCGACGGCCACGGTGAGATTCAGCCCGGTGAGGATGTTGGCGGCGCCCAGCGCGACCTGGGTCGCCAGCAGCGCGCCCGCCGCCAGCGCGTAGCCACCCATGCCCGCGACGCGGCCCGCGGCGAACAAAAGCATGGCGAGGTAGAGCGTCACCACCAGCGCGCCCACGCGATGCGTCCAGTGGATAGCCGTAAGCGCGTCATACGACAGCCGCTCGCCCGCCGCCGTCATTCCCAGTTCGCGCACCAACTGAAAGCCGTGCTTGAAAGCCATGCGTGGCATCCACTCGCCGTGGCAGGTCGGCAAGTCGATGCACGCCAGCGCCGCGTAGTTTGTGCTGACCCAGCCGCCGAGCGCGATCTGCAATACGAGCAACGCAAGGCCCAGCGCCGCCCATGGGCGCAGGCACCGAGCGCGCCTGGTGTCTATGGACGGCAAGCGCATCTGCCGCAGCGCAAGCCACGTCACCAATGCAAGGGTGGCCATGCCACCCAATAAATGCAGCGTTACGATCACGGGTTTCAACAACATCGTCACCGTCCACATGCCCAGCGCCGCCTGAAACATCACCAGCCCGAGCAACGCCGTGGCAAGCAGTGGTGGTTGCGCCAGCCGCTTGCGCCAAGCCCACGCCATGACCGTGATCGCCAGGATCAACAGGCCCAGCGCGCCCGCAAGGTAACGATGCGCCATTTCGTTCCACGCTTTTTGCATCGACACCGGGCCGTGCGTGCCGCCCTGCGCGGCGACAGTCTTCTCGATCTCCTTGGCCGCGAGCTTGGGCGTGATCTTGCCGTAGCAGCCCGGCCAGTCCGGGCATCCCAAGCCAGCGTCGGTCAGACGTACATAGGCGCCCACCACGATCACCACAAAAGTGAGCGCTAACGTGATTAAAATAGTGTTTTTAAACAATAACTTATCCTATGCGCGATACCTTGAGCACCCGCGCCAGATCCTTTTTCATCCCGGTCGGATCGGCATCCTTCGGGTAGCGCAACACTATGTTGCCCAGCGGATCAACCAGGTAAATGTGATCACGCAACGCTTCCTTGACCGGAAACGCCTTCAACACGCCGCTGCCTTGCGCGGCAAGAATATGTGTGCCGTCGTATTCCTTCATCACCGTCGGCGGAATTTTTTGCGTGTCGCTTACCAGCCACACGCGCCCGATGCGATCGAGGGCCTTGCCTTGCGTCATGCGCACCTGGCGCATCTTCCATAGTTTTTTCTGGCAGTAGTCGTCGCAGGCGCCGGAATCGACGGTGACGAAATGCCAGCGCCCGCGCAGTTTTTCCAGATCGAACGGCTTGCCGTCGGCCAACGTGAGCTGCGCCGCGGGCATGGCAATGCCATCGATCAGGTCGCCATGATTGACGCGCCCCGACGGCTGCCAGAAAAAATACAGCGCGAACGAGCCCACGAAGGGCGCCAAGCACACCGCCGCGATGAGCAGCAGCATGCGGCGGCTTTTACGTTGCTGCTGGTCTACTTGCCGGTCTTCTGTTTCGGACATTGATCACCACGTAATAAATGAATATCGCCGCCGCCAGCGCGAACCATTGCACGGCGTAGGCGAGATGCGTGTTGCGTTTCAAATCCACCGGCGGCCACCAGCGCACGAGACCATCATCGAGCGGCCTATCGCCTTCCGCCTGTTGCACGATAAACGGCTGCACATCCAGTTTCGCCGCCTGCCGGTAGCGCTCAAGCACGAGGTTCTGCCAGATGTTGCCTTCGGCGGTCTTGCCTGACAACTCTATAAAGCGCTCGGCGGGGGCGACGGCAAGACCGCGTATCACGACCTCCCCGAACGGTGTTTTGACCTGCGGCGCGCGCGTGCGTTCGCGCCCCGCCGCGATCCAGCCGCGATTCACCAGCACGTGTTTCTCGCCGCCAGCGAGTTTCAACGGCATCACCACGTAAAACCCGGCCTGATGTTTATACACATGATTATCGAGAAACACCGCGCGGCTGGCGTCAAATTTGCCACGCAATTCCACGCGTCTTAACAATACATCCTCCAGCTTCATCTCTTGCGCGCCTATGGCAAGCGGCGGCTGCCTGGCCAACTCCGTGATGCGGTTTTGCAGCGCCTCCTTGTAGTCCGCGCGGCCCAGTTGCCAGAAACCCAGCGCAACCGTGGCCGCGACACCTGCCATCGCCAATAACGTGGCCCACCACGCCGGCCTGAACTGGCGCGCCGTCAATGGCGCTCCCCGCGCACTTCGATTACACTGGCCGCATGAAATACGTGGTGATTCTGTTTCTGGTGTTCATCGTCTACAGCCTGGGCGCGGCGGCGTATTTCATGATCAAGGACAACGGATCGAGCGACCGCATGGTGCGCGCGCTCACCGTGCGCGTCGCCTTGTCCCTGGTGCTGTTTGTGATGCTGGCGCTGGGCGTTCATTTCGGATTCATCACCGGCAAGCTCTGAGCGTCGTGGAAAAAAAAGCCGCACCCGAGGGTGCGGCCGGTGCGGCATTTTTTTGCCGCTTTGCCAGTATTCGGCGCGCGCTGGATCAGAGTATGTAAACCAGCACAAACAGCAGTACCCATACCACGTCCACGAAGTGCCAGTACCAGGCCACGCCCTCGAATCCGAAGTGATTCTCGGGGGTGAAGTGCCCCGCGACGCTGCGGAACAAAATCACCCACAGCATGATGGTGCCGACGGTCACGTGAAAGCCGTGAAAGCCGGTCAACATGTAGAACGTCGAACCGTAGGCTCCGCTGGTGAGCTTGAGGTTCATCTCGGAATATGCATGCATGTATTCGTAGGCCTGAAAGCCAAGGAAGATCATGCCCAGCGCGATGGTCGCCGCCAGCCCCCAGATCAATTGCGCGCGGCTTCTCTTGAGCAGCCCCCAGTGCGCGATGGTGATCGTGACACCCGATGACAGGAGCAGCAGTGTGTTAATCAGCGGAATGCCGTACCAGCCCATCGGCGTGAAATCGCCCGGCTTGTGATGCGGCCCCGCCACCGGCCAGCCGCCCTTGAAGCCTTCCCACAACAGTTGCTGATGCTCAAGACTACCCAGATCGGGCACCGAATACAACCGCATATAACCCAGCGCCCCGAAGAATGCGGCGAAGAACATGACTTCGGAGAATATGAACCAGCTCATGCCCCAGCGGAACGAACGGCCCACTTGTTTGTTGTAATTGCCGCCCTCGGACTCGTGCGCCACGGTGGAGAACCAGCCGGCGAACATGACGAACAACACGATGAAGCCGAGAATCAGCAGCAAGTTGCCCGGCGCCATGCCGTTGACCGAATATGCCGCGCCAAAGCCGAGCAGCCCCATCGCCGTGGCCGCCATGATAGGCCAGTGCGACAGGCCGGGCAGATAATAGTGTTCGGTATTTTGCGACATCTCGCTTCTCCTCGATTTACAACCTGACTCAATTCAATTCGCTTCACTTCGCTTCATTTACCGCGTCACCAGCCGCACCACGCTGATAATGGTAAACACAAACAGCCCGGCCAGTATCAAACCCGTCACCACCAACTGCACCGGTGTCACGTTTAACTTCTGATCCGGCCCCTGCTTCCTCAATCCCACAAACGCCGACAGCACCATCTTAACCGCCTGAAACATCGACGCCTGCTTTCCCTCGGGCTCGGCCATGCAATCCTAGCCCGCCGCCTTGCCTGCCGCGCCAGTATTGCCGCCCTTCACTTCAAAAAACGTATACGACAGCGTGATGGTCGTGACGCTCTTCGGCAACGCCGGATCGACCACGAACTGCACCGGCATCTGGCGCGTCTCGCCCGCCGCCAGCGCCTGCTGTTTGAAACAAAAACATTCGAGCTTCTTCACGTGTTCGGCCGCCACCTTGGGGCCGTAACTCGGAATCGCCTGCCCCACCATCGCGCTATCGCTGGTGTTCTTGATCTCGAACACCACGTGCGTCATCTCGCCCGGATGCACGCGCACGCTGCGCTGCACGGGAGCAAACTGCCACGGCATGCCGTGCGCGTTGGCGTCGAACTCGAGCGTGATCCAGCGCGAGGTATCGACCTGCGAGTTGGTCGCGGCCTTTGCGGAAAGACTCGGTTGCAACAGATTATTGATGCCGGTGATCTGGCACAACTTTTCGTAGAACGGCACCATGGCGAAACCGAAGCCGAACATCACCAGCGCGAACACGGATAGCCGTGTCAAGACTTGCCGGTTAACCTGCTTGGTTCGTTCCGAATTCATTTCGACAGCCAATAGTATTTGGCGATCATGTAAAAGAAGATGGCGGCCACCACCAACCACAATGCAGCGCCCGTGCGGCGGATGTTGCGCTTGATTTGTTGCTGGCGCTCATTCTCATTAATGTCCGCCATGGGCTCCTTGAGTACCATGAGCCTTGCCATC
>CAMDLH010000131.1 GCA_945901405.1 Bordetella parapertussis
TCGGCTTTGCGATCTGCGCCGCGCTGCTCGGCTTTGGTTATTATCTGCAATACGTTGATGGCCAGGAGCCGTGTCCGTTGTGCATGGTGCAACGGCTGGCGTTTTTTGCCGTGGGCGCGGTGTTTCTGATTGCCGCGCTGCACGGGCCGGGCCGCGCCGGCGTGACGGTTTACGGCGTGTCGGCGTTGGTGTTTGCGGCGCTTGGCGCGGCGGTCGCCGCGCGCCATGTGTGGCTGCAAAGCCTGCCCAAACATCTGGTGCCCGAATGCGGCCCCGGTCTTGATTACATGCTGAAAAAATTTCCGCTGGCGGATGTGTTGAGCAAGGTGCTGAAAGGTTCCGGCGAATGCGCCGAGGCCGGCTGGAAATTTCTCGGCGTCACCATCGCGGGCTGGTCGCTCGCCTGGTTTATCGCGCTGGGTATGCTGGCGATGGTGATCGTGTTTCGCGCGCGTGCCTCGCGTCACGTGCGTACTACGCTTTAAGCGGAAATGTCCGGCGTCAACTGGCGTTCAAGCGCCGAGATTTGATCCTTGACGTAGAGTTTGCGTTTTTTCAGACGTTGCAGTTGCAGTTGATCCTGGTCGCCGCTTTGCGCCAGCCGCGTGATTACGTCGTCGAGATCGCGATGTTCGATGTGCAGTTGCTGGATGCGGGATTTTACGATTTCGACTTCGGGCGCATTTATCATGGGTGGAATCCTCCGTGTCGATGGACGGTTAGTATAAAACCAAGTAATCCAAAATACGAGACGCACGCGTTCTGAAATATTTTAAGTATTTGTTTTTATTGATTATTTTTATGCAAGAGAGGATGGAATAATGGCTATCAGCATCACGGTAAATGGCAGGCCGCACACGGTCACGGCGACGGACGAAACGCCGCTGCTGTATGTGCTGCGCAACGACGCGGGCTGCAAGGGTGTGCGTTACGGCTGCGGCGTGGGGCAGTGCGGCACCTGCACGGTCATCATCGACGGCAAGGCGGTGCAGTCGTGCGACGTGCCGGTATCGGCGGTGGCGGGCAAATCGATCACCACCATCGAGGGCATCGGCTCGATTGATCATCCGCACCCGCTGCAAAGCGCGTTCGTCAATGAACAATCGGCACAATGCGGCTACTGCGCCAGCGGCATCATCATGTCGGCGAAGGCGCTGCTCGATGCGAATCCGAACGCCGGCGATGCGGACATCCGCAACGCGCTGGCGAAAAACCTGTGCCGCTGCGGCACGCACCAGCGCATCCTGCGCGCGGTGAAGCGCGCTGCGCAAGAGATGAGGAAATAATCATGGCCAACGCAAACACTACACCACGCAAACTGCCCGGCAGCCTCGACACCAATCGCTCGCTCGCCACGTGGCTCAGTATTAACCGCGACGGCACCGTCGATATGCGCCCCGGCAAGATCGAAATCGGCCAGGGCATCTTGAGTGCTCTGACGCAAATCGTCGCCGACGAACTCGATGTCAATCTCGAACGTATCCGCGTGGTCACCGCCGACACGGCGCAAAGCCCCAACGAAGGCACGACTTCCGGCAGCCGCTCGATCGAGGAATCGGGCATGGCGTTTCGCTACGCCGCGGCCGAAGCGCGCGAGTTGTTGCTGACACGCGCGGGCGTGCGGCTCGGTGTTTCCATCGAGCAATTGAGCGTGAATGACGGCACGATTACCTCGCGCAGCGGCGGCAGCGTCACCTATTGGGACATCACCGATGAGTCGATGTTAAAGCGCGAAGCCACCGCCGAGACCGCGCCCAAATCGCACACGCAGCACAAGTTTGTCGGCGGCAGCGCGCCGCGCGCGGACATTCCGCGCAAGGTCTCCGGCGTGCCGAGCTACGTACAGGATATCGATCCGCCCGGCTTGGTACATGGCCGCGTGGTGCGTCCGCCCAGCCCGTTTGCAAAACTCGTCAGTGTCGATCTTGAGGACGTGCGCGCCATGCCCGGCGTGGTGGCAGTGCTGCGCGACGGCAGCTACCTTGGCGTGGTGGCCGAGCGCGAAGAGCAGGCGATCCGCGCGCAACGGCGTCTCGCGCGCAATGCAAAATGGAACGAAGTGGCGAAGCTGCCGGAATTCGATCCGCGCTTTTTGCTGAAACTGCCGGCGAAAACCGAAGTCATCAGCGAGAAAAACGACGCCAATGTTGCCGCCAGCGGCGCAACGCTCGAAGGGGAGTTCTCGCGGCATTTTCTCGCGCACGCGGCGCTGGCGCCTTCGTGCGCGGTGGCGGTTTGCAACGGCGGCAAATTTACCGTGTGGACACACAGCCAGGGCATTTACCCGCTGCTCGGTGAATTGGCGCCGATGCTAGGCGTGCCGCCGGCGGATATCGTGATACATCACGCCGAAGGCGCGGGCTGTTACGGCCACAACGGCGCGGATGACGTGGCGGTCGATGCAGCGCTGCTTGCGCGCGCAACACCGGGCCGCCCGGTGCGCGTGCAATGGATGCGCGAAGAAGAGTTCATGTGGGAGCCGTTCAGCTCCGCGATGGTGGTGAAAACGCGCGCCACACTCGGCAAGGACGGCAACGTGGCGTCGTGGAACTTCGACATCTGGAGCCACGGACACAGTTCGCGCCCAGGGCGCGGGCCGGGCAGCAATCTGCTCTCGTCGTGGTATCTCGAAAAGCCATCGCAGCGCGCGCAGACCGGCAACCCGCCGCTGCCCGGCGGCGGCAGCCACCGCAACGGGATACCGATTTACGACTATCCGAATCAGCGCGTCACCAATCACCTGATTGCCGATCCACCGATACGCACTTCGTCGCTGCGCGGGCTGGGCAGCCAGACCAATGTGTTCGCGATTGAATCGTTCATGGACGAGCTTGCGGCGGCGGCGAATGTTGATCCGATTGAATACCGCTTGCGGCATTTGAAGGATGCACGCGCGCGTGCCGTGATCGAAAAAGTTGCCGCGATGGCGGGCTGGAAGCCCGGATCAAAAGGCGATGGAACGTGCGGCAAAGGCATCGGCTTTGCGCGTTACAAAAACGCCGCCGCCTACGTGGCGATCATCGCCGAAGTTGAATTGGCCGAAGACGTGCGCGTGCCGAAATTATGGTGCGCGTTCGACGTGGGGCAGGCGATACACGTCGATGGCGTCATCAACCAGATGGAGGGCGGCATCATTCAGGCGGTGAGCTTTACGCTGAAAGAAGCGGTGAAATACGACCGTGAGCGCGTCACGCAACAAAGCTGGGACGACTATCCGATTTTGTCGTTCACCGAAGTGCCCGAAGTCGAAGTCGCATTGATCAATCACCCCGAGTTGCCGCCGGTGGGCGCGGGTGAGGGCACGCAGGGGCCGGTGTCGGCTGCGATTGGCAACGCGTTGTTTAATGCGGCAGGTGTGCGCTTGCGCGATTTGCCGTTTACGCGTGACCGGCTGGTCGCCGCGATGGTGAAGTAATCAAAATAAAAAGGGCGGGCCGCCAGGAACAACAGGGGAGGGAGAGGCGGCCCGCCCGGGGGGAACTGGAAATCGTTGTCGTGCGTGAACGTCAGATCTGCGTGGCCAACACCGACACGTGTTCGATGAATTCGCGCAGGTCCACGTCATCGAAGTCGTCTGGAAAATCCGGCGCTGGTTCGCGACGCGTGCGGTATGCATTGATAGGCGCAAGCTGTAATTGTGGTACTCCGTTGCCATACAGACGCTCTTCGGCCAGATGCGGATGGCGCATGTCGTCCAAGTCTTCAACTTTGCGATAATCGTCCATGTAGATAATCATGTTTGCTTCCCTCGTTGTTGTTTCCTGTCTTGTTATGAGCAGCAACCATGCCAGCGAGCGGTACTTCGTTTTACCTCAAGAGGTTTTTTTTAAGTATTTGTTTTTAAACGATAATTTAGAATTCCGTGAACTATGTCTCAGTCATGGCATTGCGCAAAAAATGTCGGAGAATTGACGCTACGCGCGCAACGCGACAATCTTTCGTCAGCCGGGATTTCAACTGCGTGAACTTTGTCACGCTTATTTCAACAGTCACATCAATCCAATGAGCGAAACCCAAACACCCTCCGCGCCCTCCGCACCCTCGGTTCCCGCCGGCGCCGCGCTGTACATGGCGCTGGTGAATTTTTTGTTCGTGACGACGTGGACGATCTACGTCATCTTCCTGCCGAAGTTGCTCGAATCGGCCGGCATCCCCTTGAGCTATTTGCTGTGGATACTGATACTCGATCAACTGACATTCATGGTGATGGACATCTACACCGGGGTGAAGGCCGATCACGCGCAGCGCACGCTGGGCCGCCTGGGGCCGATGATCTTGGGCTGGACGGCGTTGTCGTGCGTGGCATTCTTGCTGTTGCCGCACGTGGTACTGCTGGGCGCGGCAGCGCCGGCGGCGGCACTCGCGCTCATCGTGATTTGGACAGCGACTTCATCGGCGCTGCGCGCGCCACCGTGGACACTGCTTGGCAAATATGCGGCCAAGCCCGCGCTGCCGCGCATGAACATGCTGATGCTGATCGGCCTCGCGGTGGGCGGCGCGGTGTCGCCGTACTTGGGCATCGTGCTGAAAAATGTCGATCCGCGTTTGCCGTTCGCGGTTTCGAGCCTGACCTTGCTTGCCGCGACCGCGGGCATTATCTACGTCGAACGCTTGCTGCAAAACCGGCCTGCATCGCCGCTGCCCGAAGTGAAGCCGCAGGTGCTCACCGGCGAACACTGGATGTACATGCTCGGCATCTTGTTGCTCGCGGGCGGTTTCCAGATTCACTTTTCGCTCAATGCCGCCGGGCAGTTCCTGAAATTCGCCAAGCCCGCCGATCTTGAATGGCTAATGCCGCTGTTTTGGGTGGGCTTCGGCGTGGCGATGATGCCCGGCAGCGCGCTGTGCAAACATTTCGGCACGCTGCCGTTCATGGCGGTGTCGGCGTTGCTGGGCGCGGCGGGCGCGTTCGCCGCCGCCACTGCCGGCTCGCTCGACATGCTGATCGCCGCGCAGATCATCGCCGGCTGCGCGTGGGGCAACATGCTGATGGCGGCTTATTGCACGGCGGCCGAGTTGGGCCGCAGCGGGCGCGAGGGTCTTGCGCTCGGCATGATGTTCGCCATGCTCGCATTCGCGGCGTTGACGCGCATAGGCGCGGCGCTCGCGGGGGTGAACAAGAACCCTGAATTTGCCACGGCGCTGGCGCTGATACCGGTGATCCTCTGGGTGGTTGGCGGCGTTGTGATCTGGGTGCTTGCGACTCGCATGCGGCCTGTTTCCGCATGAGCGCCATGAGTACCACGGCATTGGCGGACTACGGTGACATCGTCGAAGCAGCGCGCACGCTCGAAGGCCACGCGCACCGCACGCCGGTGTTGACCTCGCGCACCGTCGATCAGCGCACCGGCGCGCAAGTGTTTTTCAAGTGTGAAAACCTGCAACGCATCGGTGCATTCAAGTTTCGCGGCGCCTACAATGCGCTCGCTCATCTTTCTTCCGGGGCGAAACAGAACGGCGTGGTGACGTTTTCATCAGGTAACCACGCGCAGGCTGTCGCACTCGCGGGGCAAATGCTCAACATCAAAGCCGTCATCGTCATGCCCAACGACGCGCCCGCGGTCAAGGTTGCCGCCACGCGCGGCTACGGCGCCGAGGTCGTGCTCTACGACCGAGAACGTGATAACCGTGAAGCGATTGCGGTGCGGCTTGCGAATGAACGCAAGCTCACCTTGATTCCGCCGTTCAATCACCGCCACGTGCTCGCGGGCCAGGGCACGGCTGCGAAAGAGTTGATCGAAGACACAGGCGCACTGGATTATCTACTGGTGCCGACAGGTGGCGGCGGTTTGATTTCCGGCTGCGCGATCGCCGCGCGGCATCTGTCGCCTGGTGTCAAAGTCATCGGCGTCGAACCCGAAGCAGGCGACGACGTGGTGCGCTCATTCAAAAGCGGCACGATACAACGCGTGAGCAACCCCGACACCATAGCCGACGGCGCGCGCACCGAAGCGCCCGGCGACATCACATTCGCGTTGATCCAGCAACACGTGCACGACATGCTCACCGTCAACGACAACGAACTGCTGCGCACGATGTTCTATATGTGGGAGCGCATGAAAATAATCGTCGAACCCACCGGCGCGCTGGGCGCCGCGGCGTTGTTCGAGGGCAAGCTCGGCGCGGCGGTGAAGGGCAAAAAAATCGGCGTGATAATCTCCGGCGGCAATGCGGATTTCAGGGCGCTTGCGCGGCTTTTCTGAGCGTCTTCGCGTGGTTTTGTGATCCCAAAATTAGTTAATAAAAACAAATACTTAAGGTTATTTACAGAATGCTGCTCTACGCCTGCACGATTTTCCTAAGCGCTTTCTTGTTGTTCCTTATGCAGCCCGTTATCGCGAAGCAGGTTCTGCCGTGGTTCGGCGGGGCGGCTTCGGTGTGGGCGGTGTGCATGGTGTTTTTCCAGAGCATGTTGTTGCTTGGTTATGCTTACGCCGATTTCACTTCGCGGCGCATGCAGCCGCGCACGCAGGCGCGCCTTCATGTGGCTCTGCTGGTGGCGAGTTTGTTGTTGCTGCCTATCATTCCGGACGCGCGCTGGAAGCCGGGCGCGGACGCCGGTGCGGGGCCGATGCTGGCGATTCTTGGGCTGCTCGGCGCCACGGTCGGCTTGCAATACTTTTTGCTCTCGACCACCAGCCCGCTGGTGCAGTCGTGGTACTGGCGGCGTTATCGCTCGGCGGCGCCGTATCGACTGTTTGCCTTGTCGAATTTTGCTTCGCTGCTGGCGCTTCTGTCGTATCCGGTGTTGATCGAGCCTTTCATCACGCTGGCAGTGCAATCGTGGTCGTGGTCGGGGCTGTATGCGGCCTTCGTGGTGTTGTGTTCGATCACGGTGTTGATGAGCGCGCGCCATGCGCCTGCCACGCCCGCAGCCGCGGCGGCCACGGATGACGCGCAGCGCGCACCCAACTGGAGTGAACGCTTTTCGTGGATCGCGTATTCGGCGATGGGTTCGTGCCTGCTGCTTGCGGTCACCAATCATCTCACTCAAAACATCGCGTCGATCCCGTTTTTGTGGCTCGCACCCCTGTCGATTTATCTCATTACGTTTATCTTGTGCTTCGATCATCCGCGCTGGTATGTGCGGCCGGTGTTTCTCGCATTGGTGGCAGGCGCGCTGCCGACGATGGCCTTTTACAGCGATTCGCTGGAGCTGTATTACGCGGCACCCGGCTACGCGGCGGGTCTATTCGTGTGCTGCATGTTCTGTCACGGCGAGCTCTACCGCGCGCGGCCGGGGCCGCGTTATCTCACCACGTTTTACTTGATGATCTCCATCGGTGGTGCGTTTGGCGCGTTGCTCATCGGCATAGGCGCGCCGCTGTTGTTGAAAGGCTATTACGAAATGGGCATCACGCTCACGGCGTGTGCGCTGCTCATGTTCTGGTGCGCGTTGGGGCTTCAGCGCTGGCTTGCGGTGGCCGCCCTCGTGGTTGCGGGTTGCACGATGGCGTTCACGATACGCGCGTTCGACGAGTACTCAAGCGGCATACGCGTGATGGAGCGCAATTTCTATGGCGTGGTGCGCACGCGCGATTACGCCGACCCGGCGCCGTTTCGTGTGATGTATCACGGCGCCATTAATCACGGCGGCCAGTTGCTCGATCCCGACAAGCGCCGCACGCCATCTACTTATTTCGGCCCCACCAGCGGCTATGGCCGCGCGTTCGCGAGTCTGCCGGAGGGGCCGCGCCGCGTGGGCGTGATCGGGCTGGGCGCTGGGGCGATCGCGGCCTACGCGCGCAAGGGGGACCTTTTTCGCTTCTACGAAATCGATCCGCAAGTGACGGCGGTGGCGATGACGGAGTTTTCGTTTCTGCGCGAAAGCCCTGCGCAGATCGAGGTCGCTCTCGGCGATGGACGGCTGTCGCTGGAGCGCGAGCCGGATCAGAAATTCGATCTGCTGGCGATCGATGCATTCTCGGGCGACTCTATTCCGATGCATCTCATCACGCGCGAGGCGATGGCGGTCTACGTGCGCCATCTCGCGCCCGGCGGTGTGATGGTGTTTCAGGCGACCAATCGCTTCGTCGATATCGCGCCGGTGGTCGAGCGGCTGGCCGCTGAGTTCGGCATGGGCGCGGTGATGGTGACCGATGAACCCGACAACAAATTCAGCACGGGCGCGGATTACTGGCTGTCGTCCACCGACCAGATTCTTGTGTCGAAAAATCTCAAACTGTTCAGTTCCGATGCGCTAAAGGACGTGGCGGAGCCGCTCAAGCGCCGGCCTGACTTTCGCATCTGGACGGACGATTATTACAACCTGCTGCGTGTAATGAAATGGTGATTGGGTAAGCAACTGGTCATTGCGGCTTGATGCCGGCAGCCTTGATCACCCTGGCCCAGGTTTCCAGTTCAGTCTTGATGAGCGCGGCGAATTGTTCGGGCGTGCTGTTGACGGGCGTCATGCCCATGCCCGCCATGCGCTCCTTCACGTCGGCGGCGTTGGATACGCGCGTGATCGTCTGATGCAGGCGCTCGATGATGGCACGCGGCGTGCCGGCTGGCGCCAGAATGCCAAACCATTGCGCACTTTCAAAACCGGGCAATGCCGACTCGGTGATCGCCGGCACTCCCGGCAGGCCTGCCAGCGGCTTGGCGGTGGTTACGCCGAGCGCGCGGATTTTCCCTGACTTGATATAGGGCAGAGCGGAAGGCACGGCTGAAACAACCACGCCGACTTCGCCCGACATCAAGGCGATTAGCGCAGGCGTCACGCCCTTGTAAACCACCAGTTGCAGCTTGATGCCCGCCTTCTGCTGGAAAAGCTCGGCGGTTAAATGCGGGTGCGTGCCCGCGCCGGGCGTGCCGCTGATCAAGTTGCCCGGCTGCGCCTTCGCCAGCGCGATCAATTCCTTTACGTTCCTGGCCGGCACCGAAGGATGCACCGACACGCACTGCGCCACATCGACGACATTGGTAATGGGTGCCAGATCATTGACCGTGTCGTAGGGCAGCTTGGTAAAAATACTTGGATTGATGGTGAGCGAAGGCTGAATCAACAGCAGCGTGTGGCCATCCGGCGGCGCCTTCGCCACGGAATCGGTGCCGAGAATGCCGCTCGCCCCCGCTCGATTGTCGACCACGAACTGCTGCTTGAACGCCTCGGCAAGTTTTTGCGAGAGCATGCGCGCGAGGATGTCGCTGGTGCCGCCGGCGGCGGACGCGGCGACCACGCGCACGGGGCGGGTGGGGTAGGTTTGGGCGAAGGCGGCGTGGGTGATTGAGATCGCCAGCGCGGTGAATAACAATGCGTGGGTTGCATATGGTTTCATGGGGTCACTCGCAAATGCAGACGAAGAGAAATTGTAGCCCGGATGAAACGAAGTGTAATCCGGGACTGTGCTCCCCGGAATACGCTGCGCTTCTTCCGGGCTACTTAAGACGTGGATTCAACACATCCCGCAACTGATCGCCCACCAGATTGATCGCGACGATGGTAATCAAAAGCGCAATGCCTGGAAAAAAACTGATCCAATACTTACCCGACAGCAGATGCGTGAAGCCGTTGGAAATCAGCAAGCCTAAAGACGGTGAGGTTATTGGCATGCCCAGCCCTAAAAACGATAACGTTGCTTCGAGCGCAATGGCGTGGGCGACTTGCACGGTGGCCACCACGATCAGCGGCGGCAGCACGTTGGGCATGATGTGGCGCAGCACGATGC
This sequence comes from Bordetella parapertussis, assembly GCA_945901405.1. Lineage (GTDB taxonomy): Bacteria > Pseudomonadota > Gammaproteobacteria > Burkholderiales > SG8-41 > CAMDLH01. The sequence goes on from CAMDLH010000131.1 coordinate 9,672, forward strand.
GCACGGGGCTGTAGCCGAGGCAGATCGCGGCATCGACGTATTCCTTGCGCTTTTCCACCAGCGCCGCGCCGCGCACGGTGCGCGCGTAGTAGGCCCATTGCACGGCGATGAGCGCGACGATGATTTTATCCACGCCTTGCCCGAGTATCGCCAGCAGGATCAGCGCGATGAGGATCGACGGAAACGACAATTGCAGATCAACCAGGCGCATGATGATGGTTTCGATCCAGCCGCCCGCATAAGCGGCGATGAGGCCGACGATGATGCCGATGGCGAGCGCTGCGAGTGTCGAGGCGATGCCCACGCCGAGGCTGATGCGCAGGCCGTGAAAGATTGCGGAGAGCATGTCGCGGCCCTGATCGTCGGTGCCCAGCCAGAACGTCCAGCCCGCGCCGCTTTTTTCGCCCGGTGCGAGTTTGGATTCCATGATGTCGAGCTGCGCCAGGTCGTACGGATTTTGCGGCGAGATCAATGGCGCGCAGACTGCGGCGGCGAGTATCAGTACCAAAACCGCGAGTGCGGCGAGTGCAATATGGCTCTTCGCATAGCCAACGGCGAATTCGCGCAGCGGCGAGACAGGCGCGCGGGTGATGATTGCTTCGCTCACGATTGCGCCCCCGCCAGACGCACCCGCGGATCCAGTGCGGTGTACAGGATGTCCACAGCTAAGTTAATGATTACAAAGAGAAAAACGATAATCATCAAATACGCGACGATTACCGGCCGGTCGAGCACGTTAATTGAATCGATCAACAACTTGCCCATGCCCGGCCACGCAAAAACGGTTTCGGTAATGATGGCGAACGCGATCACCGAGCCGAATTCGAGCCCGACGACGGTGACGATTGGAATCAAAATATTTTTCAGCACGTGCACCGACACCACGCGATTTTCCGGCACGCCCTTGGCGCGCGCGAAGCGCACGTAATCCTGCACCATCGCCTCGCGCGTGCCGGCGCGTGTGAGCCGTATCAGCAGCGAGAGTTTGAACAGCGCCAGATTGACCGCCGGCATCAGCATGTGTTTGAGACCATCCCAGGTGAGAAAACTCAAATGCATGCCCAGCACTTCGACCGTGGCGCCGCGCCCGGTCGAAGGCAACCAGCCCAGCCATACCGAAAAAATCATGATCAGCATCAGCCCGACCCAAAACGTTGGCAGCGAAAAGCCGAGTATCGAGCCGGCCATGATCGACTTTGCCGCGAACGAATCGGGCTTGAGACCCGCCCACAGCCCGAGCGGCAAGCCGATGACGATGGCCATCACCATCGCGCACAGCGCGAGTTCCACCGTTGCCGGCATGCGTTGCAAAATCAACTGCATCGCCGGCACGTTGGAGGCGAATGATTTGCCCAGATCGCCGCTGAACGCGGCGGTGAGAAACGTCCAGTACTGCACCCAAACGGGCTTATCGAGACCAAGTGACGCGGTGACGCGTGCGATTTCGTTCTGATCCGCTTGCGGGTTGATCAAAATATCCACCGGATTGCCGATCGCGAATACGCCCACGAACACCAGCGCCGACATGGCGAACAGCACCAGCAGGCTTTGGCCGAGTCGGCGGAGGATGTAGATTAGCATTCGGTGTTCAGGATTGAGAATTCAGGATTCAGGATTGAGTAACCCCACCGCGGTCTGCTCAATCTTCAATCCTACCGAGGCCGCACTTCATGCGCATACGTGCGCTCATCCGTGCGCGGCGTGTAGCTGTAGCCCCTGCGCGCGGCCCAGGTGTTGATCTGATAGAACAGCGGAATGATCGCCTGATCCTTCATCACCATTTCCGTGGCGTCACGCAACATGGATTCGCGCTTGGCGTTGTCCACGGTGGAGAGCGCGGCTTCGAGCAACTGATCCACCTTCGCGTTCGAGTAACGCGACCAGTTGAAAGTGCCATTGCCTTTCTCCGCGTTGATGGTGGCGACGAGCGAGCGCAGCGGGTACCCGGCTTCACCCGTGGAAACGCCCCAACCCAGCATCGACGCGCTGAAGTCGAATTTGCGCGCGCGCGAGACGTATACCGAGAACGGCAACACCTCAACCTTGGTGGCGATGCCGATGCGTGTGAACATCTGCGCCACCGCCTGCACCACCTGCTCGTCGTTAACGTAGCGGTTGTTGGGGCCATGCAGCGTGAGACCGAAACCATCCGGGTAGCCCGCTTCGGCGAGCAGCTTGCGCGCGCCCTCGGCGTCGAACGCTTCGGGTTTTAACGCCGGCGTGTAACCAAAAAAACCTTCGGGCACCAGTTGCGCGGCGGGAATCGCCAGCCCTTCCATCACGCGCTCGACCAATGCCGTGCGATTGATGGCCTTCGACAGCGCGCGCCGCACGCGCGCATCGCGAAGCGGATTTTTGTCGAGCGGCTTGCCGTCTTTCGCCGTGACGAACGGCGTTTTCTCGCGATCCGAATCGAGGTGATAAAAAATCATGCGGTTCGACGGCCCGGCGAAGATGGAGATTGCGTTGTTGGCCTTGAGCTTGGCGTAGTCGGTGGGCGGCACGGTTTCGATCATGTGCACGTCACCCGCGAGCAGCGCGGCGAGGCGCGCCGCGTCGTTGGTGATGAGGCGCATGGTGACGCGATCCCAATGCGGCCGCGGCCCCCAATAGCCTTCGTGGCGCACGAGTTCGATGCGGTCACCCTTGGCATAGCGCACGAGCTTGTACGGCCCCGCGCCTATGGCTGCCTTGCCCGAATCAAAGTCCGCCGTCGCGGCATTCTGCGCGGCGCGCTTTTGCACGATGTTCAGGCTTGCCATGTCCGAAGGCAGGTTGGGGTAGGGCGTGGCGGTGCGCAACTGTATGGTGTGCGAATCCGGCATGTGCTTGGCAACGACTGGGCGCGTGAATATGGTGAAGCCGCCCATCGCCCCCAGCGTCGCCGGACGGTCGAGCGAGAACGCGACATCCTCGGCGGTGAGTTCGCTGCCGTCGTGAAATTTTACGCCGCGGCGTATCTTGAATTCCCAGGTGGTATCGTTGATCAGCCGCCACGATTCGGCGAGACCGGGACGAAAGCGCTGGCGCGCGTCGCGCTCGATCAGCGTGCCGAAAATCTGCTCGCCAATGCTGTTGTTGGGCGCGGCGTTCAACACATGCGGATCGATGGTGGTGACATCGGCGGCAAGGCCAATCACCAGATCGGCGGCGCGGGCGGCGGGCGTCATCATCGCCACGGTCAATATTGCGGCGATTGCGGCTAGCCAACTGGGTATCATGATCTTCTCCTCCATGCGCCTTGATATAGGCTAGCATTCCATATCGAGAGCGTCCGCGCAAGGGAATACGGCGGGTTTGTTGTTTGGTCTGGAACAGTTGGGAAACTCATGAATCATCAATTGCTGATCAAGGCGGGGTTTTGTGCATGCATGCTTACCGGGGTGTGCGCGCATGCGCAATACCCGGCCAGGCCCATCCGCCTTGTCGTTCCGTACCCGCCCGGCGGGCCTACGGATTTCGTCGGGCGCGCGGTTGCGGCGAAGCTGACCGAGCACCTGGGCCAGCAGATGGTGGTGGATAATCGCCCCGGTGCGGGCACGGTGATCGCCAGCGAAATGATCGCGCGCGCCGCACCCGATGGTTACAACCTGCTGTTCGGCACGGGCGGGGGCACGTTTCTCGCGCCACTAATCTTGCCCAAGGTGCCGTACGATCCACAAAAGGATTACGCGGCGGTTGCAATGCTGGTGATGAGCCCGATGGTGCTGGTGGTGCATCCTTCGACGGGTGCGAATTCCGTAAAGGAACTGGTCTCGCTGCTGAAAGTCCGGCCCGGCCAGTACAATTTTTCATCCGTTGGCGCTGGCACCTCGCCGCATCTGGGCGGCGAGTTGTTCAAGTCGCTGGCGGGCGTGGATATGGTGCATGTGCCGTACAAAGGCACCGCGCCCGCGATGACCGATCTGATTGCGGGCCGCGTGCAACTGATGTTCACCAGCATACCCACGGTGCTCGCGCACGTGCAGGCTGGGCGGTTGAAGATGCTTGGCACCGGCGGCGCAAAACGCTCAGTTTCATTGCCGGATATTGCGCCGGTGTCCGATACATTGCCGGGTTTTGAACTGGTGACCTGGTATGCGCTGTTCGCGCCGGCGGGCACGCCTGCGGCCATCGTCAACCGTTTGAATGCCGACACCGCTAAAGTGCTGAAAGACGCCGATATTCAAAAGCGCTTCGGTGAGCAGGGCCTCGAACCCACCATCATGTCGCCGCAGGAACTGAAGCGTTATACCGAAACCGATGTCAGCCGCTGGTCGCGGCTGATCAAGGCGGCGAATATCAAGGGGTAGGTATGGAGTGCGGGAGCTTGCTACCGCTTTGAAAGCGGCGGCAAGCCGCCGCACTCCAAATTACGTCGAGTGTGACGAAAACGCCACCGTGCCCGCGCGTGCGGTGTCGTCGGTCTTGATGTTGACCAGCGCCACCATGCCTTCATCGACTTTTTTCTGTGCACGCACCAGAGCGGCACCGATGTCCTCTGGCTTCTCGACGTATTCGCCGTAGCAACCCAGGCCCTCGGCCATTTTGTCGTAACGCGTGAAGCCCAAGTTGCGCCCGGTTTTTTCGCGCTTGGGGTCCGCCGTCCAGCCGCCATTCAGGCTGATAACGACGAGGATCGGTATCTTGTGGCGCACCGCGGTGTCTAGTTCCATCGCGTTCAATCCGAATGAACCGTCGCCGTGAACGACGATGACTTGCTTATCCGGGCACGCGACTTTTGCGCCCACGCCGAAAGGCATGCCCACGCCCATCATGCCGAAGGGGCCGGAGTTAAGACGATGCGCCGGTGAAAATGTCGGCATCGATTGACGGCCATAGTTCAAAATCTCTTGTCCGTCCACCACCAGGATCGCATCGCGCTTCATGAAGTTTTTCACTTCCTCGCACAGGCGCAGCGGGTGGATCGGCGTCTTGTTCATCGCCATGCCGCCGCTGGTCTCGCCGCGTTTTTTGGCTTCGCCCGAGGCGAGTTTCTCGCGCCACGGTGCGTATGCGGCTGCGTCTACACGGCCCGGCATCGCCGCCAGCAGTTGTTGCAACACCGCCTTGCAATCGCCGACGATGCCGATGTCGATCTTGCGCGGCGCGGATGAAATCTCGTCGCTGTCGATATCGATGCGCGCGATGGTGGCGCCGGCGGCAAAGCGCGGCGGCGCTGCGTGACCGATGATGTAATTCATGCGCGTGCCGACGATGAGTATCAAATCGGCATCTTTAAACGCAGATGAACGCATGGTGAGGAACGACAGGGGATGATCGTCGGGCAACACGCCGCGGCCCTGCGGCGTGGTGTAGAACGGAATGCCGGCTTTCTCCACGAACGACGTCAGCTCGGGCCACGCTTGCGACCAGATGGTGCCACTGCCGGTGAGAATAATCGGGTTCTTTGCTTTCGACAAAGCGTTGATGAGCTTGTCGACTTGCGCGGGTTCGCCCATCGGGCGCGGGCGCAACAGCGAGCGGCCGCTCAATGACCAATCGACTTCTTCTTCGGGCACCGAGCCGTAAAGAATATCCGCCGGCATATCGAGATACACCGGGCCAGGCTTGCCGCTCATCGCTTTCTGGAACGCGGTGTTTACCTGCTCCGGAATGCGTTTGATGCTGATCACGCGATCCACCGCTTTGCAGCAGCCGCGCATGATCGCGACCTGATCGATCTCCTGAAACGTCTGCCGCCCGAACTGATGTACCGAGCTTGAACCGCCGATGGCCACCACCGGCGCGCAGTCGACCAATGCGTTGGCCATGCCCGTGGCCAGGTTGATGACGCCGGGGCCGCTTGCCGCCATGCACACGCTGGGCTTTTGCAAGAGCCGGCTGTAGGCCTGCGCGCTAAGTGCCGCCGCCTGCTCGTGACGCACGTCGATCATGCGTATGCCTTCTTTTGCGCACGCGGTTTCGGCGTGCTGCATCGGCCCGCCCATGATGAAAAAGATGTCCTTGGTGCCTTCGTTCTTCAGCGCCCTGCCCAGAATTTCGTTGCCGGTGATGTCTGCCATGCTTTTTCTCCTTGAATGCGTATGGCGTTTTACGCCGATGTAATTTTGTCCGTGCGCAGCTTCGCCGCTTCGTCGGCGCCGATACCCAGCCAGTCCTTCAATACTTCGTCGGTGTTCTGGCCCAAGGTGGGCGAGGGCTTCAGCGGCACCACTTTGCCGTTCATGCGCACGGGCCAGGTCGCCATTCTGAACGTGCCGTTGACCGGGTGCTGTATCGGCTGGATGATGCCGCGCTCCTCGAAATTCGGGTCGTTCATCAGTTCATGGGTGTCGCGCACCGCGCCCGAGGGTACTGCGGCGCCGATCACGCGCATGCACTCGTACTTGTCGCGCTTGCTGGTGAATTCGGTGATGATGGCATCGATTTCCGCCTCGTGTTTGGCGCGTTCATCCTGCGTATCGAAGCGCGGATCGCCAATGAGATCCTTGCGGCCGATGGCTTCGAGAAGCCGTGGCCAGTGCTGCGGGTTGCCGCGGCTCGTGTAAACATACACGTAGTCATTCGGGCCGCCCGGCTTGCAGGGGTAAATGTTGCACGGCGGATTGCCGCCACTGTTGGATTGCGCGCCAGTGCGCGGCGCGGCTTTCCCGCTCTTGGCGGTGATCCCGAACGAATTGCGGATGTAGTGCAGCATCGCATCCTGCATCGCCACTTGCAAGTGCACGCCCTTGCCGGTTTCCTTGCGTTTGTAGAGCGCCGCGAGGATGGTGGTCAGCATCAATACGCCGGTGCCGGTGTCACCGAGTGTCGGCCCCGGCTTGGCTGGTGGACGGCCGGCTTCGCCGGTAATGCTCATGGTGCCGCCACAGGCCTGCGCAATCATGTCGAACGCGAGGTTGTTCGCGTACGGGCTGCCTTCGCCGAAACCCTTGACCTGCCCATAGATAATGCCGGGATTGATTTTGCTCAGAACGTCATAGCCCAGACCAAGGCGTTCAATGGCGCCGGGCGCGAAGTTTTCCATGAAGATGTCGGCCTTCTTCGCCATCTCCTTGACGATCGCAAGGCCCTGCGGGGACTTCAGGTTGACGGTGATCGAGCGCTTGTTGGTGTTGTAGTTGAGGAAGTACGGATCATCAACCTTGTTCTTGGGGCCAAGGCGGCGGCCGGGGTCGCCGTTCGTCGTGTTCTCAACCTTCGCCACGTCGGCGCCCAGCCAAGCCAGAACCTGGGTGCAGGACGTGCCTGCTTCAAACTGCGTTAGATCCAGTACGCGGATGCCATTAAGGTAACCGGGAGCCATCATTAAGTCTGTCATTGGATTCTCCAACTGAGTGAACGAACGGAAGGAATTTGGGGAGCAGGACGGGACATGCTGCACGCGGAGAATCATAACGTACGGCGCGTGGCGCTCAAGCGTGTTTCGCAAGGCTTGGCGATTTTGGTCACATGATGGGCGAGCCGGACAGAGTCCGGCAGGTTGGGCTGGCAAGCCCTACACAGAGCAAGCGCAGGGCGCCTCCTGACACTTGTATTTCCGCGCCCTCACTCGCTCAGTTTCCAGCCGCCCTTGGTTCTGAGCAGCGTCGGTTCGCTGGTGAATTGCGCATTCTCCCGCACGGTCAGGACAGCATAATCGCCATCCAGCACCATTTTCTCGATCTGCTTGCGGCGCGCCTCGCCCTGCGGCGTGGATTTGGCCATTTGGGCGATCATTTCCTTTAATTTAGCTTCGCCGAATTGTTTAACTGATTCCCTGCTGGCGGCCAATCTTTCCGGCGTCATGTAAGCACCCGCGGCCTCAAGGCCTTGGGTATACAGCGCTTTCTCGTAGGCAAGAAACGTATCCGCCTGCGGCGATTTCTGCGCTTGCGCGGCGGTCAAGGTCTGCGCATTGCCGCTGGAGCCAAATATAGGGGCGCTGAATTCCGCATCCAGCGCCCAGTTGTCGATGCCAGTGTGTTTGTATTGCAGCTTGCCCGTCACGCGCCTGCCGCTTACCTGCAACGCTTGCCATTGAGGAGGACCGGAGGTCGTGACATTGCTGCTGTCGTTTGGCCAGTCGAGCCTCACTTTCAGCGCGTTCAGATCGGGTTTTGTGGGATGGACAATCAGTTTCACCACATTGAAGCCGCCCTTGGCCACCAGCTTCGCTATAGTGGATCCCCCCTGCTTTATTGCCTCCGGCGATAGCTTGGCGTCGGTGACATAAACCCATAATTCCTCAGCTTGAGCCAGAGGTTGCCAAGCATAGACATTTTGCAGTTTGAATACCTTACCCTCAATGGTAAACG
>CAMDLH010000132.1 GCA_945901405.1 Bordetella parapertussis
GTAATTGAGGGTCTTAACAACAAAGCAAAAGTCACTATGAGAAAATCTTACGGATTCCGAACGTTCAGAGTGGCAGAACTCTCGCTATATCATGTACTTGGCAAACTACCCGAACCAAAGCTCGCCCACAGATTCTACTGACGAACCTATTTTTTAAGCCGTTCACCATGAAACTCAAAACCAACAACATCGAAATCAACTACGAAATCTCCGGCAACGACAGCGCGCCGTGGATCGCGCTGTCGCATTCGCTCGCGTGCGACCTGCACATGTGGGACGACCAGATGGCCGAGCTCAGCAGAAAATTCAAGGTGCTGCGCTTTGATACGCGCGGCCACGGGCTGTCAAGCGCGCCGCCGGGCGAATACACGCTCGATCAAATGGCCGATGACGCGAAGGGTTTGTTCGACGCGCTCGGCATCACGCAAACGCACTGGATGGGGCTATCGATGGGCGGCATGATCGGGCAAACCTTCGCGCTGAAATACCCCGGCGTGTTTCAAAGCCTGATACTCGTCGACACCACCGGCCGCCGCCCGCCGAATGCCGCGCAGATGTGGGGCGAACGCATCAGCGCCGCGCGCGCCAAGGGCATGGCGGGCGTGCTCGACGCGACGCTTGCGCGCTGGTTCACCGAGCCGTATCGCAATTCGCGAAAAGACGTGATGCAACGCATCGGCGCGCAGATACTTGCAACGCCAGTAAACGGCTTCTGCGGCGCCTGCGCGGCCATCACCAAGGTGAACACGCTAGACCGGCTGAAGGAAATCAAATGCCCCGTGCTCATCATCGTCGGCGAAGAAGACCACGGCACCCCGCCCGAAATGGCGCGCGCCATACATGAAAACCTGCCGGGGTCTGAACTGAAAATCATCAAGTCCGCCGCGCATCTGTCGAATGTCGAACAGGCCGGCGAATTCAACGCGGCGATGATGGGGTTTTTGAGGCGGGTGTAGTTATCGCGCTATGCCTTGTACTTGCGATGCATGAACACGCCACCGCCAACCAGCAGGCCGGCATTGGTAAGCCACACCGGCGTGAATCCGAACGCCGCCCCCACGCTGCCGAAGAACAGCGGTATGAAAAGATGAGCGATGTTGTTGACCGTCACACGCAGGCCCGCGGCTTCGGATGCGCGGCCCTTGGGCGCGAGGGCGTAGATCAGCGACATCGACATCGGCTGGCCGCTGCCCACGCCCAGGCCCAGGATGAACGCCACCCCCGCGAGCGCCCACGCATTGCTGAAGAACGGGAACAGCACGAATGCAAACGCTGAAATGAAAATGCCCTGCACGAGAATTTCCGCTTCGCTGTAGCGTTTGGCGATGTATGGCAAAAACACGCGCACGGTGAATGTCGCCGCCGCGAATATGCCGATCACGGTGCCGATCACCGATGCGGACAGCCCTATCGAGTGGCCGTAAATCGGGAAGTAGAACTGGAACAAATCCCACGCTGCGGACAGGATGCCGCTGGCGATGAACGCGCCGCGTAGCTTGGGCATGCGCCACAGGTCGAGCGCGCGCCGGCCGTCGTCGTGACCGGGGCCTGCCGCGGGCGGCACGAAGCCCGGTTTGAAGGCGAGGAGCGCCACCGGCACCAGCGGGAACACCGACAGCACGATAAACGCATTCAGGTGGCCGAGATAATCGATGGAAAACCCGGAGATCATCGGCCCGCTGAAGCTCGCCGCGGAGAACCCCAGGCTTACCAGCGCGTAGTTGCGCGCGCGGTTCTCCGGCCCGCCCACGCCGCCGGTGATGCCATGCACGGCGACGAAAAAAAAGTGAAACGAGGTGCCCAGCAGCAACGCGGATATGTACAACGCCGCCATGCCGGGCAGCAGCGCCGGCAGCAGCGTGGCGATGCCCACGCCTATCGACCCCAGCAGCATGGGCATGCGCGCGCCGGTGCGATCGGTGAGCCGGCCCGCGTATACGCCGAGCACCAGCGGCAGCAGCGCGTATAACGCCATCAGCGTGCCGATGGCGAATTGATCGGCGCCCAGATGCAGCGCGTAGAGCGACACCGCGACACGCCCGCCGGTGAAGCACAGGTGGTTCATCACGCACAATACAACGATCAGGTAGATGGCCATGGCTGCCGTTAACGCCGGCCAACGATCACGCAGGCACGCTCAGATAATGCACCGAAAAAAGTTGTTCCGGGTCTGTCCAGCAATGCTCCGCCCGAAAGCCTGCTTTCGCCGCCAGTTGCTGAAACTCTTCAACCGTGTACTTGCACGAGTTCTCGGTGTGTATGGTTTCACCCGCGCGAAAGCTGAATTCGCGGCCGCCGACGCTGACCTTCTGCGCGCGGGTGCTTTCGAGATGCATTTCGATGCGGCCGCGCGCCGGGTCGTAGAATGCGTGATGACGAAACGCGGCGAGATCGAAATTCGCGCCCAACTCGTTGTTGATCCGCCGCAGCACGTTGAGGTTGAATTCAGCGGTCACGCCTTGCGCGTCGCTGTACGCCGCGTGTAGTGTCGCGTGGTCTTTCTTCAGATCGACGCCCACCAGCATCGCGCCGCCCGGCCCCGCCAGCGCGCGCGCGACGTTGAGAAACGCCAGCGCTTCGCCGGGTGTGAAATTGCCGATGGTCGAGCCTGGAAAATAAATCGCGCGGCGGCGCGCATTCACGCCATCGATTTCAGGCAGAGAAAGCGGGCACGAATAATCCGCGCACACGCCGATGATTTTAACCGCCGGAAAAAGTTGCGCGAATTCGGCCACCGCCGCGCGCAATTGCTCGCGCGAGATGTCGATCGCGGCATAGGCGCGCGGCGCCAGCGCCTCGATCAGCACGCGTGTTTTGCGCCCCGACCCCGCGCCGTATTCGATGAGCAGACAATCCGGCCCCAGCGCGCGCGCCATTGCGCCCACATCCGCCTGCATCATCGCAAGCTCGGTGCGCGTCGGGTAGTACTCGGGCAATTCGCAGATGGCCTCGAACAATTCGCTGCCGCGCGCGTCGTAGAAGTACTTGGGCGGCAACGCTTTTTGCGGCAACGCAAGGCCGGCGAGCACGTCGCCCAGAAAGCTGCCCGCGTCGGGCTTGAGATCGTAAAAGGAAAACGGCGCGGCCGCGGACATGTGTGAAACCCAAGCAATCGAAAATGAATCAGAGCCGCGAGGCTACCACGCCGCGCGGTTTTGGCGCTGGGCTACTGCTCAGCCGGTCACGGCATTGGCGGCGCGGTATTCCATCCAGCGTTTGATGCGGTTTGCATCGCCGGAGCGGCTTTGGCGGCCCCAGGAATCAAGCAGCACAATGACCACGGGCTTCTCGGCGACGGTCGCCTGCATCACGAGGCAGCGGCCCGCTTCGCGGATGTAGCCGGTCTTGGAAAGGCCGATCTGCCAATCCGGACTGGTGATGAGGTAGTTGGTATTGCGAAACTCCATGGTGCGCCCCGATAGCGAGTTCACGGTATAGCCGTTGCCGGTTGAATATTGGCGGATCAGCGGGTACTGGTACGCGGCGATCACCATTTTCGCCAGATCCTGCGCGGTCGATGTGTTGCCGCCGGACAAGCCCGTGCTGTCGACAAACGACGATTGCATCATGTCGAGCGCGAGCGCCTTCAGATTCATGTCGCGCACAAAGGCGTGCGCGCCGCCCGGGTACGCGCGCGCCAGCGCGGATGCGGCGCGGTTTTCCGAGGACATAAGCGCCAGCCGCAGCATTTCGTCGCGCGACAGCATGTTGCCGATCTGGATGCGCGAGGTTGTGTTTTTTACGTAGTCGATATCGCCGTCGGTAACGGCGATTATTTCGTCCATCGGCAGATTGGCGTCGAGCACCACCATCGCGGTCATCAGCTTGGTGATCGACGCAATGGCCGACACGCCGCTGGCATTCTTGGAGTAGACCACGCTGCCGTCGCCTTGATTGACGACGATGGCCGCGGTCGATTGCACGTCGAGCACTTCAGGGTTGAACGGTTCCGGCGCGGGCGCGGGGCGGGAGTGAACCTTGGTGAACTTGCCCTTTTGCATGCTCGCCTTGGCGCTCTGCACCGTTTTGGCGGGCGCCTTGGATTTGGCGGCTGATTTTGCCGCGGACTTGGCGGCTGGTTTGGCGGATTTTGCCGATTGAGCTGATTTCTTGGTTTCGGCATTTGCGGTTGCCGCGGGCAACACGAAAGCCATCGCGCATGCCACGATTAATGCCAGTATTTGGTGCACCATTTACAACCTCCTCCGCGCTCACGAAACCAGATAAAACCCTGTAAAAATACAGGGTTAGCGATATTTTTTCAAGTCTTTTCTGGTATTTTTCGGGTACTGGGACGCGGGCTTGCAATTGGCCCGCCGGTCTTGCTTGAGATTAACGCGCGAGCCGGCAGGCTGATGACCGCAAAATGGGGCAAAAAAAACTCCGCATGATTGCATCCATGCGGAGTTCTAAAAGAGGCCATACAACCATCCGCTCAGCACGGACAACAGCAAAAGACGGCCTCCGAGGAGGAAAATCGAAAGTCCAGGAACGTCACGTGCGCCGCGTAATCACGGAACAACTCGAATAACTCAATTACGCGTATCCTATGATGCTTCGAGACGCAAGATAGCAATGCGGGCTTACGCCAGACTTACGCTTTTGCAGAGGCTCCAATTGGTTTCATATAGTGCAACACACGTATGCGCATCCTGATTGTTGAAGATGACCCTGTGCTCGCCGATGGCCTCACGCGCTCGCTAAAGCAGGGCGAATACGCAGTCGATTGCATCGGCGACGGCCTGAAGGCTGATCACGTGCTGGCGACGCAAAATTATGATCTTGTGATACTCGACCTTGGGCTTCCCGGCGTTGAAGGATTTGAAGTGCTGCGCCGCCTGCGCCGCCGGGCCTCGAAAATCCCGGTGCTGATTTTGACAGCGCGCGATGCGCTGAACGACCGCGTCAAGGGCCTCGATCTGGGCGCGGACGATTATCTGACCAAACCGTTTGAATTACCCGAGCTCGAAGCGCGCACGCGCGCCTTGATCCGCCGCGGGCAGGCAGGCGGCAGTTCGCTCATCACCAACGGCAGCCTCACGCTGGATACCGCCGGCCGGCGCGTCACCATGGACGGCACGCCGCTGGAACTCACCGCGCGCGAATTCGGCGTGCTGGAAGTGCTGATGATGCGCAGCGGCCGCGTCGTCGGCAAGGAACAACTCGCCGAAAAACTCTACGGCTGGGACGACGATGTGGGTCCCAATGCAATCGAGGTGTGCGTGCACCGCCTGCGCAAGAAGATCGAACTGGCGCACGTCACCATACGCACCATACGCGGCCTGGGTTACCTGCTGGAGAAAGACCACGCGTGAATAGCGCCAGGGCGTTGCGGGGTTCGACGACGCTGCGGCGTCAATTGCTGACTTGGGTATCGATACCCATCGTTTTGCTGTGGGTGATCAGCACCTATCTCGATTACGGTATCGCCAGGCGTTTCGTCAACACCGCCTACGACCACACGCTGCTCGAATCCGCGCTCGATATCGGCCGCCAGATCAAGGTGCTGCGCGGGCGCATATACATAGACCTGCCCGAGGTCGCGGTGCAGATGCTGCGCTCGCGCGAGAGCGGCCAGCTCTATTACCTGGTCACCGGCCCCGACCGCGAATACGTCTCCGGCGAGCCCGATCTGAATCCACCGCCTGCTCCGCCATCGGACCAGGTGCGTTATTACGACGACGTTTATCAGGGAACGCCCGTGCGCGTGGCCATCGTGCAGTTCCCCGTGGATACCGAGGAGATACGCGGGCAGGTCGCGGTACAGGTCGCCGAAACGTTGTCCGCGCGTACCGCGCTCATGCGTGAAATCTTGCTGCGCATGGCGCTGCCGCAGGTGCTGCTGGGGCTTATCGCCGGCGTGATACTGTGGTTTGCCGTGGGGCGCGCGCTGGCGCCGCTCAATGGTCTGCGCCTGGCTATCGAGAAGCGTTCGCATCGCGACCTCGCGGCGCTGCCGGCGGCACAGGCGCCGCAGGAGGTGCGCCCGTTGATCGTGGCCATGAACGGGCTCATGGAGCGCCTGGGCGGCACGCTCGATGCGCAACAGCGCTTCATCGCCGACGCGGCGCATCAATTGCGCACACCCATCGCGGGGCTGCGCACGCAAACGGAACTGGCGCTGCGGCAATCATCGCCCGCGGACATGAAAGCCGCGCTCGAACAACTGGAAACCGCCGCCGAACGCCTGACGCATCTGGTCAATCAGTTATTTTCGCTTGCGCGCGCCGAACCCTCCGCCGATACACAGATATCCACGGAGCGCGTCGATCTCGAATCTCTTGCGCGCGACCAGGTATCCGCATGGGTGCCGCGGGCGCTCACGAAGAATATCGATCTCGGATACGAGAGCGCGCAGACGCCATGCACAATCGACGGCGACGCTTTTTTGCTGCGTGAAATGCTCGCCAATCTGCTGGACAATGCGGTGCGCTATACGCCGGGCGGCGGTCATATCACGGTGCGCGTGGCGGCAAGCGCCGCGCAAATCACATTGAGCGTCGAAGACAACGGCCCCGGCATACCCGAGGCCGAACGCGAGCGCGTGCTGGAACGCTTCTACCGCGTGCTGGGCACGGGTAGCGAAGGCTGCGGGCTGGGGCTTGCCATCGTGCGCGAAATTGCCGCGCGGCACGGCGCGCAACTCAAATTATCGCCGGGCGCCGGCGACCTCGGCACGCTGGTGCAGGTTACGTTTCCGGTTTGAAACGATATTAACCACGCAATACACGAGGGTTCAGCACTCCTCGCCGCGCTTGGCGTCCTCTTCCTGCTGCAGCGCCCACATCTGCGCATAAGCGGCATTGAGCGCGAGCAGCTCACGGTGCGTGCCGCGCTCGATGATGCGGCCGTGATCCATCACCAGTATCTGGTCGGCGTTCATCACGGTGGACAGCCGGTGCGCGATCACCAGCGTGGTGTGGCCCTCGGCGATGCGTTCGAGTTCGGCCTGGATCGCTTTTTCCGACTTTGAATCGAGCGCGGAAGTCGCTTCGTCGAAAATCAGGATGCGCGGATTTTTAAGTATCGCGCGCGCGATCGCCACGCGCTGCTTCTCGCCGCCGGATAACTTCAGGCCGCGCTCGCCCACCTGCGCCTGATAGCCGTCGGGGATGCTGACGATGAAATCGTGGATGTGCGCGGCACGCGCGGCCTCGACGACTTCTTCGGGCGCGGCATCGGTGCGTCCGTAGTGAATGTTGTAGTGTATGGTGTCGTTGAACAGCACGGTGTCCTGCGGCACGATGCCGATGGCCGCGCGCAGGCTCGATTGCCGCACGTCGCGCAAGTCGGCATTGTTGATCTTGATCGCGCCGCCGCTTACGTCGTAGAAACGGTACAACAAGCGCGCCAGCGTGGATTTACCTGAACCGCTATGGCCCACCACCGCCACTTTCGCGCCCGCGGGCACATCAAAACTGACATCAAACAAAATCTGCCGCGCCGGATCGTAGCTGAAATTGACGTTTTCAAAACGTATCGCCGCCGGCCCCTCGGGCAACGGCGCGGCATCGGGCTTGTCGGCGACTTCGCGGTTTTGCTCCATCAGGCTGAACATGCGATCCATGTCGATCAACGCCTGCTTGATTTCACGATACGCCATGCCGAGGAAATTCAGCGGAATGTAGAGCTGGATCAACAGCCCGTTGATCAGCACCAGATCGCCAAGCGTCAATGTCTTCGCCACCACGCCCTGAGCGGCGAGGATCATCAGCAGCGTCGCGGCGATGGCGATAATGCAGCTTTGCCCGATGTTCAGTATGCCGAGCGAGGCTTCGGTTTTGACCGCCGCGGCTTCGTAGGTGACTAGATTCGCGTCGTAGCGCTTGGCCTCGAATTCCTCGTTGTTGAAGTATTTGACGGTTTCGTAATTGAGCAGGCTATCGACCGCGCGCGTGTTGGCTTTCGAGTCCAGCTCGTTGGCCTGGCGGCGAATCGCGGTGCGCCATTCGGTGATCGAAATGGTGAAGCCGATGTAAACAACAACCGCGCCGAATGTAACCGCCACGAACCGCCAGTCGAATTTCGCGAACAGCACCGCCGCCACCAGCAGGAATTCAAGTATCACCGGGATGATCGAAAACAACATGAACGACAGCAACGTGGAGATGCCGCGCGAGCCGCGTTCGATGTCGCGAGTCATGCCGCCGGTCTGGCGGTTCAGATGAAACCTGAGCGACAAGCTGTGCAGATGGCGAAAAACGTTGAGCGCGACGCGGCGCACCGCGCGCTGTGTGACGCGCACGAACACCACGTCGCGCAATTCGCCGAACAGCGTGTTCGAGAAGCGCAGCACGCCATAGGCGATCAGCAACATCAGCGGCACGGCCAGCATCTGCTGCATGGGGTTCAAGTCATCGACGATTTCCTTCATCACCAGCGGCACGCCGACGTTGGCCAACTTCGCGATCACCAGCAGGGTCAGCGCCAGCGCCACGCGGCCGCGGTACTCCCACAAAAATGGCAACAACATCGGCACCACGCGCCATTCGCGGCCTCGCTGCACGGGCGCGGCAGGCTGCTCGGCCGCCGTAGCAGGTTGTACGTGCGTGCTCATGAGCGGCTCAGGCGCAGCCGCATGGACAAAAACGCCACAATGGACGTATAAAAATTATTCAATAAAATCATATACTTATAGTTCATCGAGAAAATAAAATAAATCCAGACCGGAGTGTAAAAATGTAACTCTATGTAAAACCGGCAACGTTTCGGATGCGGATGCGTTCTAATTGGGTGTGAAAAGCGCAAAGCCAAGTGCAATAAATGCTTGGATGTTCAAGTGTCCAAGTGTACAGGGTCTGCGCCACTGAATAACAGGTAAACAAGGAGTAAACAATGAAAACGAATCTGATCACCGCAGTCGCATTGGCCATTGGCAGCATGCCGCTGCACGCCGCCGACATGATGGATACCGCACCGGTGGTGTCGGCCACGCCGATCGTGGAACGTATCAGCGAACCGCGCCAGGAATGCGCGCCCGCGCCAACAACGCAGCGCGCGCCGCAGGAACGCAGCGTGATGGCCCCAATCATCGGTGGCGTCGCTGGCGCGGTGCTGGGTTCGACCGTGGGCCGCGGGCGTGGACGCGATGCCGCAACCGCCGTCGGCGCGGTCGCGGGCACCGTCATCGGCGACCGTGTGGGCAACCCCGACAGCGACCGTTCGATGACCGGCGCGGTGGTGGGCGGCGCGGCAGGCGGATTGCTCGGCAATCAGGTCGGCCGCGGCAATGGACGCACCGCTGCCACGGCGGCGGGCGCGATAGGCGGCGCGGTGGTGGGTGACCAAGTGGATAACCGCCAGGTCACGGGCAGGCAGCCGCAGCAACAATGCCGCACGGTGGAAAGCACGCGTGAAATCGTGCGCGGTTACACCGTCGTGTATCGCTACAACGGGCGCGATGTGACCACCACCATGCCTTACGATCCGGGCATGCGCGTGAATGTGAGCGTCACCGCCGTGGTGGACAACTCGGGCAGACCGGTTGCACAGGGGCCGGCGCCCTCCGGCCCGATGATGGGCGGCAACGTGCGCGAAGTCGGCGCACAGCGCGATCAGGGCCACACCCAGCAGCCGGTGTATACCGAACAGCGACCCGATCCGCGTGTGAATCAGCGCGCGGAGCCGCGCGGCGATTACACCTATCGCTATTAACCGTCGATTCTGAATGCAGCAACGGCGCCGGTGTAAAACCCGGCGCCGTTTTTTTGCGCGCGTTGCGCCGGCCTACAACCGTTCCAGCTCGCTGGTCAGCGCCACGTGATCCGACATGCGCCAGCCGCGGCCGCGATGCACGCGTGTGTTGTGCACGCGAAAACCGCGCACGTAGATGCGATCCAGCCGCAACATGGGCAGCATCGCCGGAAAACTGCGCGCGGGCAGCCCGCCGCTGTCGGTCTCGAACACTTCGTGCATGTTGAGCGGATGCGCGAACTCATGCGTCGCGCGGCGGCGCCAGTACCAATCGTTAAAGTCGCCGGCGACGATCAGTGGCGCGTCGGCCGGCACCAGGCGCTCGATGCGCTGGCGCAGGCGTTCGAGCTGCCAACTGCGTCCGCGCGCGGTGAGCGCCAGATGCACACACACGCAATGCAGCGGCGCGCTCCAGCCCGGCACTTCGATTTCACAGTGCAACAGCCCGCGCTTCTCGAAGCGGTGCGAGGACACGTCCTGATTTTCCCAGCGCGTGATCGGGTAGCGTGACAACAACGCGTTGCCATGTTCGCCGTTGTCGTCGGCCGCGTTTTTGCCATAGGCGTGATCCGGCCACACCAGATCGGCGAGAAATTCGTGCTGGGGCGCCGCCGGCCAGTTGTGGTGACGCGCGGCGTGGCGGTCGTGGCGCCCCACCACTTCCTGCAGGAACACCAGATCGGCATTGAGTTCGCGCAGCCGGTCGCGCAGCTCGTGAATCACCACGCGCCGGTTGAACAGCGACAAACCCTTGTGAATGTTGTAGGTGGCGACGCGCAGCGCCGCCACGTTGCGGCTCAAGACACCGCGAGCATGCGGTCGAGCGCGATACGCGCGAGTTCGGCATCGCGCGCGGGTACTTTGATCGGATTGACGACCTTGCCCTCGACCAGGTTTTCGAGTGTCCACAGCAAATGCTGCGGATCGATGCGCGCCATGGTCGAACACATGCACACCGTGGGCGCCATGAACTGCACGACCTTGCCCTGCGATTTTTGTTCTTCCGCAAGACGATTCACCAGATTCAATTCGGTACCGACAAGCCAGCGCGTGCCGGGTGCGCTCGACGTAATCGTCTTCAGAATGTAATCGGTCGAACCGACGTAATCGGAAAGTTTGCACACCTCGAAGTTACACTCGGGATGGCTGATCACCATGCCGCCCGGATGCTGTTGCCGCCAGCGCAGAATATGCTGCGCCTGGAACATCTGGTGTACCGAGCAATGGCCCTTCCACAACAGTATTTTTGCCATCTTGATCTGCTGTGGCGTCAACCCGCCCATCGGCAAATCCGGGTCCCATACCAGCATTTCGGAGAGCGGGATGTCCATCAGATACCCCGTCCACCGCCCTAAATGCTGGTCGGGGAAGAACAGCGCTTTCTGGCGGCGGTCAAACGCCCATTGCAGAATTTGCCGCGCGTTGGTGGAGGTGCACACGATGCCGCCGTGCTCGCCGCAGAACGCTTTCAGATCAGCGGCGGAGTTGATGTAGGTCACCGGCGTGATGTTTTCATCGGGATCGAGCACCTCGCCGATCTCGCGCCATGCGCGCTCGACCTTGGCGAGATTGGCCATGTCAGCCATCGAACAACCCGCGCTCAGATCGGGCAGGATCGCGGTCTGCGCCGGCTTGCTGAGGATGTCGGCCACTTCGGCCATGAAATGCACGCCGCAAAATACGATGTAGTCGGCATCGGTGCGCGAAGCGAGTTTGGACAGCCCCAGCGAGTCGCCCACCAGATCGGCATGGCGGTAGACATCGGCGCGCTGATAGTGGTGGCCGAGAATAACTGTGTGCTTGCCGAGCTTTTTCTTGGCGGCAACAATGCGCGCCTGGCAGTCCTCGTCGGACAGCGGCTTGAAGCGGTCAAATTTGATCGTGCTGACTTCCATGGCCCATCTCCGTCACGGAAAAGTTTTTAACCCTACCACAATAAGACAAAAAATCCAGCCCAAAAGTCCACACCGGGCAGAAAAAACACTAATGTTCGACTAACTGTTCGGTTTACAGGGATTTAAGCGACTTTTCGCCGGCGGCGGCGCGTTGAGGCAACTCGCGTATCGCCTCGGCGTTGCTCCACGAAAAAACCTTGTCCGCCGCCTCGCGCCACGGCAGCCACTCAAAACGCAGATGCTCGCGCGGCGCAAGGCGCACCGGCACGATGTCCGGCAAGCACAAGCCGAAGACGTTTTCCGTGTTATGCGTCACACCCGGCGCATAACGCCCGCGCCAGTGCTGGTAAATCTCGTATTGATTTTGTTTTTGCCAGTCGGTCAACGCGTGCACGGTGACGTCGATGCCGGTTTCCTCCAGCACTTCGCGCCGCACGGTCTCGGCCAGCGCTTCGTCGTCGGTATCCTTGCTACCGGTGACCGACTGCCAGAAACCGGGGCGGTCGGCGCGCTCCAACAGCAGCACGCGCAGATCGGCGGTGTGTATCACCACCAACACCGAAACCGGTATCTTGAAAGCCACCGCTGTTTAGAACGCCTGCAAATCAGCGCCATCCACCAGCGCAATGAACGCGGTGCGTTTTTCTTTCCAGTAATCGGCGGCAAGGCGCAGGATTTCAAGCGCGGTTGCGTAGTCGTCGGGCGCTGCCTTGGCAAATTTTTCAACGCCTTGCACATGCAGCACATACCCCGCCGCTATGTTCCATTCAAGATCACGCAGGCAATCGGCAAGCGCATCCCAGTTGCCGCCGAAGCCCTTGGGGAACTTCAGTTGCTTCGCGCACGCGGCAAGCAACGACTGCTTGTCATTGACGCGAGCGAGCTTGAGGTCGAGCCACGCGAGGTTTTCCGATTTCGCCTGCTTGGTCAAACCCACCACGCCGCGCGGCGCGCGATACACGCCCGAACGTTTTGCACTCAGTTTCACGGTGCTGGCGCTCATGGCTTCACCTGCTTGAAGGTTTTGTAATGATCGTCGGTGTAGTAGCGCTCGCCCTTGGCGCACGGCGCTTTTGCCGGTGGCGCATCCTTGCCCTTCTTCGCGCCCGCCATGCAGCCGCCGGCGACGATGCGGCGCGCGCCGCGGCTTTTCACACCGGGCGTTTTCACCGTGTATTCCTGATAGTAGCCGCGGTCTTTTTGCGGCAGGCGTCTCTCGAAATTGCCGAACACGATGCCGTCGCGGTCATACGGAAACTGTCCGCCGCGCTCGATGAGTTCTAGCGTGTCGCGCGCTTCGGGCGGCAGCTTGTGCCTGCTTATTTCCTGCATCGCGGCCTTCGCCGTACGCGGCGCGCCTTCGTCGCTCGTGGTCGCAGCCGACGCACCCAACGCGACGCTCAACATCAACGCGAGGATGGTTAAAAACGTGTTTTTAATCATATACTTATGTTGATTAAGCCGCTGGCGCGGCATCAACCTTGCGCAAACGAATGTGCAATTCGCGCAATTGTTTTTCATCCACCACGTTCGGCGCCTGCGTGAGCAGACATTGCGCGCGCTGAGTTTTTGGAAATGCAATCACGTCGCGTATCGATTCAGCACCCGCCATCATGGTGACGATACGATCCAGGCCAAACGCGATGCCGCCATGCGGCGGCGCGCCGTACTGCAACGCCTTCAACAGAAAACCGAATTTGGCTTCGGCTTCTTCCGCGCCGATGCCGAGCGCGGTGAACACTTTGGATTGGACTTCCTGCGTGTGTATACGCACCGAGCCGCCGCCGATTTCCCAGCCGTTCAACACCATGTCGTGCGCAACCGCGCGTGCGCGGCCCGGATCGCTGTCGAGCAGATTTTCATGCCCCGCCGCGGGCGCGGTGAACGGATGATGCATCGCGTTCCAGCGGCGGGCTTCCTCGTCCCATTCGAACATGGGGAAATCCAGCACCCACAGCGGACGCCAATCCTTGGTGGCAAATCCGCGCTCGTGTCCGACTTTTGCGCGCAGCGCGCCCAGCGCTTCGTTCACCACCTTGGCCTTGTCGGCGCCGAAGAAAATAAGATCGCCGTTTTGCGCACCCGTGCGTTGCAACGCAGCCTTCAACGACGCTTCGGAAAGATTTTTCACGATCGGCGATTGCAGCCCGGTTTCGTTCACCTGGCTCACGTCGTTGACCTTGATGTAGGCCAAGCCCTTCGCGCCGTAAATTTTCACGAACTCGGTGCACGCGTCGATTTCGCCGCGCGTCATCGCCGCACCGCCGGGAATACGCAGCGCGGCGACTCTGCCGCCGGGCGTATTGGCGGGGCCGGAAAACACCTTGAACGCGACTTCCTTCATCGCATCCGTGAGTTCGACGATTTCGAGCGGCACTCTGAGATCCGGTTTGTCGGAGCCGTAGCGCGACATCGCCTCATCGTACGACAGCCGCGGGAACGGACTGGGCAGATCGATATTCAGCACTTCCTTGAATACGGAACAAATCATCTTTTCCATCATGTCCGTGATGTCTTGTTGCGACAAAAACGAGGTCTCGATATCGATCTGCGTGAACTCGGGCTGGCGGTCGGCGCGCAGGTCTTCGTCGCGAAAACATTTGACGATCTGGTAATAACGGTCGTAGCCCGACACCATCAGCATCTGCTTGAACAATTGCGGCGACTGCGGCAACGCGAAAAACTCGCCCGCATGTACGCGCGAGGGCACCAGGTAATCGCGCGCGCCTTCCGGCGTGGAGCGCGTCAACATCGGCGTTTCGATATCGATGAAACCCAGCTTGTCGAGATAATTGCGCACCGCCATCGCCGTGCGGTAACGCAGCCGCAGGTTTTTTTGCATCTGCGGCCGGCGCAAATCCAGAAAACGGTACTCGAGGCGCACGTTCTCCGACAGATGTTCGTCGTCCATCAAAAACGGCGGCGTGAGCGACGGATTGAGAATTTCAATCGATTGCGCCAGCACTTCGATTTCGCCGCTGGTGAGATTGGCGTTGACCGTGCCGTCCGGGCGCGGACGCACCTTGCCGGTTACCGTGACGACGAACTCATTGCGCAGCGTCTCGGCGGTTTTAAACGTCGCGGGATTGCCGGGGTCGCAAACGATTTGCAGCAGCCCCTCGCGGTCGCGCAGGTCGATGAAGATGACGCCGCCGTGATCGCGGCGGCGATGCACCCAGCCATGCACGGTTACGGTTTGTCCCAGATATTTACGGTCAACCTGACCGCAGTAGTCGCTACGCATGATTTAACCCAAAGTTTCAAAAAAATTATTATCGCCGCCACGCGCGAGCGTTGCAGCACCCGGCGCGCAACGCTTAGTGATTTGCCGACTGCGCCTGTTCTGGCGGCTTGCCCGCCGGAAGTGCCGCCGTCGGCACTTCTCCCTGCTTGGGCGGACGCACTTTCGGCTTGCGCGCCGCAGCGTCCGGCGTCACCACGCCCATGGAGATGATGTACTTGAGCGCCTCATCCACGGTCATGTCGAGTTCGATGACTTCACTGCGCTTGGCGAGCACGAAATAGCCGCCGGTCGGGTTCGGCGTGGTGGGCACGTACACACTCACGTAGTCGCCGGGCAGAAAACGCGTGACACTCGCGCCCGGCGCGCCGGTCAAGAACGCGACCGTCCACATGCCCTCGCGCGGCCATTGCACCAGCAACGCCTTGCGAAAGGCCTGCCCGCTGGGCGAAAACAGCGTATCGCTCACCTGCTTGACGCCGTTGTAAATGGAGTTGACCACCGGGATGCGCGCGAGGATGCCTTCCCAGAAAGACACCAGGCGCTGGCCGATGAAGTTGGCCGCGAGCAGGCCGGTGAGAAACACAACCACCAACGTGAGAATGACGCCCAGCCCCGGTATGTGCACCCCGAGCCAAGCCTCGGTGCGCAGCGCGGAGGGCAGCAACAACAGCGAATGATCCATCATGCCGACCAGCAGGTTGAGCACCCACAGCGTGATCACCAGCGGCACCCAAATCAAAAGACCGGTGATCAGGTAGCGCTTGAAGAAACTCTTTTTCGGCATGGCTGGTTGGGCGCGCGACGCGCTTCAAAGATGGCGATACGGCTGTAACGCACCGAGACGGCCATCGGCGCACACGTTTGAGTGGAGAAATTCGAAGTCGTGCGCCGCCGTACGCAATCAACTGGAACTGGTGGATGCAGCCGGCGCGGCAGTCGCGGAGGCAGGCGCGGCAGACTTGGTGTCGCTGGTCTTTGCCGAGGACTTGTCCGATGAGGATTCGGACGAAGACGCCGCGGGCGCCGCATCGCCGCTCTTAGCGCCTTCTTTTGCGCCATCGGAAGACTTATCCGTGCTTTTTGGCGCAGCGCTGCCGCTACCGCGAAAATCAGTGGCGTACCAGCCGCTGCCCTTCAATTGAAATCCGGCCGCCGTCACCATCTTGCTCAAGGTACTTTTGCCGCAAGACGGGCAATCGGTAAGGCGCGCATCGCTCATGCGCTGGATGAATTCTTTTTGAAAGCCGCAGCTATCGCAGCGATACTCGTAAATCGGCATGGAAACCTCTGAAAAACAGGTAAAAGTCATTATACCGCAAGCAGTTACGGCAATATCGCGTTTACAAGGCGCAATTCAAGCGCGGGCTGTACCTCGGTTGAATCGCGGATAATGATAAATGCCATGCCAGCAAAGGGGTCCACATGACAACATTACTGCCGCGCAGCGACGCGCTGGTGGCGCGCGCGCGCCAGTTAGGCGCTGTGCGCACGGCCGTGGTTTACCCGTGCAGCGCGGCGGCGTTGCACGGGGCGGTAGAGGCCGCGAGCCGCGGGTTGATACGGCCGCTGCTCATCGGCCCCAAGGAGGAAATCCAGCGCATCGCGGCGGCCGAACACATCGACATTTCCGCCCATGAATTCCACGATGTCATTGGCGAGAAACACAGCGCCTCGCACGCCGCCGCCCTGGTGCGCGCGGGCGACGCGGCGCTGTTGATGAAAGGCAGCCTGCACACCGATGAGCTGATGGCCGTGGTAGTGTCGCGCGAGGCGGGCCTGCGCACCGCGCGGCGCGTAAGCCACGTGTTCGCGATGGACGTGCCGAATCACGAGCGCTGGCTGCTGATCGCCGACGCGGCGGTCAACATCGCGCCCGATCTGGCGGTGAAACGCGACATCACATTGAACGCCATCGAAGTCGCGCATGCGATGGGCATCGCACACCCGCGTGTGGCGGTGTTGTCGGCGGTGGAGTCGGTGAACCCGGCGTTAAGCTCCAGCGTGGATGCCGGCGCGCTGCGCGATATGGCGCTACGCGGTGAAATCAGCGGCGCCATCATCGAAGGCCCGCTCGCCTTCGACAACGCGTTTTCCGCCGAAGCGGCACACATCAAGGGCATACAGTCGGAAGTCTGCGGGCGCGTTGACGCGTTCATCATGCCCAATATCGAGTCTGGAAATATTCTTTATAAATCAATGGTTTACATTTATGGTGCAGCAGCGGCCGGGGTGGTGATGGGGGCGCGCGTGCCGATCATACTGACCAGCCGCGCCGACGACACCGCCAGCCGCATTGTCTCCGCCGCACTTGCATGCATAATCGCACACGTGCGATACAGTAAACCGTAACCTCCTCACAGCCGCTCACACCCGCTCTAATTCGTCATGACCGATCTATCCGCCTCGCCCCAGACGCTTGCCGAATACCGTCCGCTGCATAAGGTGCGTTTTGTCACCGCCGCGGCGCTGTTTGACGGCCACGACGCGGCGATAAACATCATGCGGCGCATATTGCAAAGCCGGGGTGCGGAGGTGATACACCTTGGGCACAACCGCTCGGTTGACGAAATCGTCACTGCAGCGTTGCAGGAAGACGTACAAGCCATCGCCATCAGCTCGTATCAGGGTGGTCATATCGAATTTTTTCAGTATGCCGTCGATCAACTGCGCTCGCGCGGCGGCGAAAATATCCTGGTGTTTGGCGGCGGCGGCGGGGTCATCGTGCCGGACGAAATTCGCGCATTGCAGGCCTATGGCGTGGCGCGCATTTACAGTCCAGAAGACGGCCAGTCGATGGGATTGGACGGCATGATCGGCGACATGCTGGTGCGCAGCGACATCGATCTTGCGACGCATGCGCCGGCAACGCTGGACGCAATCAGGGGCCACGGCGAAGCGGCGTGGCGCAAGCTGGCGCGACTCATCACCGCGCTGGAAAACAACCGCGCTCCCGCCGCGCTGGTGGACGAGCTGCGCCTTGCGGCAACTCGCGCGACTACGCCGGTGCTCGGCATCACCGGCACCGGGGGTGCGGGCAAGTCGAGCCTGACCGATGAACTCATCCGCAGGTTGCGCCTC